>CAMFBN010000031.1 GCA_945948535.1 uncultured Clostridia bacterium | reverse complement strand
CTGTGGACGATGCAGCGAGAGACTGTATGGAAGCCTTTGCCGAGAGAGGAAAGCAATTCACGGAACAGGGGCGGGAGGATGCAGGACAGGGCCTCCCCGCGCTCCCCAATGAGGAGTTCGCCAGTTTTGGCGTTCAGGCATTCGGAGACACACAGACGGCAGTCAAGATTGCAGCCATAATGCAGGCCTACTACATGGAAGGATACAAAGCGGCAAGCGGTATCGCCAGCGAGATTTCAAGATAAGACCACCCGCCACCCTCCAACCCGGAGGCGTGGCGGGTTTGCTTTGCCTCTAAGCATGCGAAATTACCGGTCAATCAAGGGGGTGCATTTTGTCCGTTATTTGTCCGTTAAAGCTGTGCCACGGCATAGCAGGCCGCAAAAGATATGAATGGCTTAGACCTCCAAAACAGCAAGATATAAAAGCTGTAAAAAGTTGCAAAAAGGAAGTTAAAATGGCGTTACTTACTCCAAAACCGTAGGCTCAGGGTTCAAGTCCTTGTGCCCCTGCCAAAATTGGGAATTTACGAGAAAACTCGTAAATTCCCAATTTTTTGTTATCTAAAAGTTCAAATCACGGATTTCAAGAAACTCAAAAAATGCTTCTGAGCCTACGGTTTTGACAAATTGTGAGGTGCAAAGTATGCGAATGAAAATGGTCTGCGATGACCGAACTTTGGCAGAAGTTGCCAATGAGTTTCTTGCCCTGAAAAAGGCTCAGAAGGTTCGGGAACGAACACTGAACGACTACAAAAAGTACATCGACAAGTTTCTTGAACAATCCCAAAATTCCTTGGATGTGGATGTCCTGAAGATTGAAATTTTGGAATACTTCGCTGACATTCCCAAAACCAGTCCTGCAAGATTCAATCATCCCTACCAGTATCTTCATGCCCTATTTGCATGGGCGGCAAAGCAAGACTACATCCCCTACAACCCCTTCGAGAAACTGGAACTGAAGAAAGTGCGAGATGAAGGAAATGTTCAGCCTGCGGAAATCAGGGACATCCAGACTCTTCTAAAGGCTCTGGATAAGCACAATTACACCGAACTTCGGGACTACAACATTGTGCTGCTCATTCCGATGTAGGCAGTGTCCACCAGATTGTAAACCGCCTTGGCAAGCAGCGCCAGGGTTGCCGGAATTGCCAGCTTGACAATGGCCTTTGCCGGCGGCATATCGGCGAGAATGGATTGGGCTTCGGGTTTCTTTTTGGACATTGAGGGGTTCCTTCTTTCATGCGAAATAGTTGACTTGCAGGTCTGTTTTATGGAAGTATAGCACAAACAGACCATGTGGTCAATATATTGTCTGCACAATGTCCGTAAAAAAGCCCGTCCCACGCGGTTAACATGGGACGGGAGTATGATTACGTCCGGGCAATCAGGCCGTAAAGCATGGTTCGGAAGGTCTGGCGGCACAGCTCATTGTGCTTGTCCGTCAGCTGCTGTTCCTGGCTGGCGTTTTTCAGGTAGGTGCTGACGCAGTCCTCAAAGATGCGCAGCTGGGAAATGGCATCGGAAATGCTGATCCCATCCGCCAGGGTTTCCTTTTCCAAAATGGCGGTGAGCATGGTCTCGTTCAGTTCGTCAAAGGAAGCCCGGCAGGCGGCCAGCTCCCGGAGCAGGTGCCGGGGCGGATTGACCACGGTGTCGCAGAACAGCCGCTGGTGTCTGGGATGCCGGGCAAAGAAGGTGAGCCGGGCATCAAAGTACTGATCCGGCGTGACGGTCTGCGCATTCAGCGCGGCGGAAAGGGCGGCGGTCAGTTCCTGAAAGCAAGCTTCCACACAGGCCAGATACAGCGCGTCCTTGTCCGCGTAATAATGATACAGCAGGCCCTTGGAGATTTTTCCAGCGGCGCAGATGGTGTTCACCGACGCGCCCAGATAGCCCTGCTCGGCAAATTCCGCAAAGGCATATTCCAGAATATGCTCTCTGCTTTTCCGACTCTTTTCTTCCTGTTTCATGGACATGCCTCCCTTACCAAGGGTAGTATACCAGAGAAAAGCGGAAAAGTCTATCCCGATATTGACTGGCAGGTCTGTTTCCGGGAGACCGCATCCTTCTTCCTATTGACAAAAAATGTGGTTTGCGGTAAGATTCTTCTGAATTTCACAGGAGGAAGGGCATCATATGTACGGTTTGGGAACCATCATCAACACCGCCGCAATCGTGGCAGGCGGCGCGGGCGGGGCGTTGTTCGGGCGTTTCCTCAAGGAGAACGTGCAGGATACGCTGGCCAGGGTCTGCGGCGTCAGCACACTGTTCATCGCCATCACCGGGGCGCTGGAGCAGATGTTGACCATTGAGAATGGTGCCATTGTCAGCGGCGGGGCCATGCTGGTGATTTTGTGCCTGACCATCGGTGCGGTGATCGGGGAGCTGCTGAATCTGGAGGGGGCCTTTGAGCGCTTCGGCGAGTGGCTGAAGCGAAAAACCGGCAACGCGAAGGATAAGCGGTTTGTTGATGCCTTCGTCACCGCCTCCCTGACGGTGTGCATCGGGGCCATGGCCATCGTTGGCTCCATTGAGGACGGTATTTCCGGGGATTATTCCATCCTCGCCACCAAAGCGGTGCTGGATTTCATTATCATCATGGTTATGAGCTGCTCCATGGGCCGTGGCGCGGTATTCTCCGCCATTCCTGTAGCAATTCTTCAGGGAAGTATCACGGCGCTGGCTGGGCTTGTGCGCCCTCTCATGACGGAAGCGGCGCTGAATAACCTCTCCATGGTGGGCAATGTGCTGATCTTCTGCGTGGGTATCAATCTGGTTTGGGGCAAAAAAGTGCGGGTGGCAAACCTGCTACCGGCCATTGTCATTGCTGTGATGGCAGCGTTTCTTCCAATATAGGAGGCAAAAGAAATTGCCGCGGTTCAAAGCGAACCGCGGCGATTTTTTATCTTTCAAATTTGCCCTTTTTCACGGTAGGCAGCTTGATGAGGTTTGCCAGTGCGCATCCGATAAAGGCGAAGATGGTGCCCAGCACCACGGAAACCAGCACATCGGACGGATAGTGGACGTACAGGTACAGCCGGGAGAAGGAGACCAGAATCGCCAGAATCAGGGCGGGAATGCCCATCTTCTTGCTGTTCTTCAGCAGCACCACCGCGGCCTCGAAGGAGGCGATGGTGTGCCCGGAGGGGAAGGAGAAGTCGTGCTGCCGCTCAATCAGCAGATTGATATAGATGCCGAAATCCTGCTCCTGCAAGTCGTAGGGACGAATCCGGGCAACCAGCGGCTTCAGGGTGATATTGCACACCAGCAGGCCCAGCAACAGGGCGAAAATCATGGAAAGGCCCACCTTCCGGGTCTTGGGGATAATCAGCAGGATCACCGCCCAGGCAATCCAGAAGATGCCGCCCTCACCGAACAGGGTGATGATGGGCATAATGGTGTCCATAAAGCCGCACTGCAAATGGGCCTGAATCCAGTCCAGAATGGGCAGGTCAAAGTTCACTGCCAGCTGGTACAAAAATGCCTGTATTGCTTCCATGTTACGCTCCTTCTGTTGTCTCGGGGGCTTCTGTGGCGGCAGCCGTGGGCTCCTCCGCCAGAGCCGCAGTCTGTTCACCGGGGTTCTGGAACAGGGCGTACAGCGTCATGGGCTTCAGGGTGGTTCCCTCGGGGATGGCTACCTTGCCTTCCTCGTCGGGCTGGAATTGCAGGTTGTACACGGTGGTGCCGCTTTCGTCCTTCTCAATGGTGACCCAGCCGGTGAAGACCTTGCCCTCAGGCGTGGGCACTACGGGGGTGATGATCTCCTTGGAATCGGTGCCGTAGAACTGGCTGTGCACCTCGTTCTCGCCGTTCATGAAGGTCAGGCGGACACGGCCAACGGGAACGGACACATCCTTGTTGGTGGAAGCGAAGCACAGCCACTTGCCGGTGTCGCTCTTGCGGAAGAACAGGGACTGGGAGTAGGGATAGTTCTTCACGGTGCCGTCGGTACGAGTCACGTCCAGACTCAGGCTGACGCTGACGGAGAACAGATCGTCGCCGTAGCGGGCGTAGTTGGTGACGGACTCGTTGGAGAAGGTGTAGCCGTTGTGGCTCTGCATCCACAGCTCTGTGGTCTTAACGATGTTGTTATAGGTTTCGGAGGAGGGGTCATAGTACTTGGCGATGGTGCCCCGGTCGGTGACCTCCTTGATCATCCACTGGCAGTAGACCTTGGCGGCATCCAGCGCGATGGTCTTTTCCTCGTCGGACATGGTATTGCTTTCCAGACGCTCAGTGAAGGTGCGGGTAGTTTCGTCGTAGGTGACCTCCATCTGCTTGCCGGACTTATCGAAGATGGTGACCACAGGCTGAGCCATCAGGCCGTCAATTTGCTGGGTGCACATGCTGGCGCCGGTGGTGCCGGCGGGCAGGTATTCCTCTGCCAAGGTGGTGGCAACCTGAATGGTCATGTCGTCGCTGAGGGCCACGTCATTAACGAAAGCGGTGTGCCCATCCAGTTTCTCGATATAGTAGGTGCCCTCCCGGTTAAAGAAGACCTCTACGGAGCCAAGCTGCCAGTCGGGAATATCACCAATGTTGTCGAGATTGTCAAGGCTGGCGCCGTCCACCTGATTCTTGTCTATCAGAGAGAAGGAGGCGACCTTCTCGCTGCCCAGACGAACCAGATATTTCTTGGTATACTTGTCAAGACCGGCGGAGGTTTCCAGATAGTTCAGCTTCGAATCGCCGACCTTTTCCTCCATATAGGTGACGTAAGCGTCCTTTCCCTCGTAGGCGGAATCCTTGGCGCCGGCGGAATCATACAGCGCGCCCCAGTCGGGGGCGGTGAACAGCTGGGTGAAGACCTGCTCGGCCTTTCCGTCGGGCTGGGCCAGCTCAAAATCCGTCAGCCAGCCGTGAAGCCAGGTCAGGCCGATGAAGGTGCCCAGGAAGAAGATCAGGATGAACAAAAAGTACAGCGTGTAGAAGATCACGCCGCCCAGCCGGGGGCCGGACTTCTTCTTTTGGGTTACAGGCGGCTCCGCAGGCGGCATGGGCCTCTTGGCGGGCGCCTTGGCGCCGGTGGGCTGACCATTGGCCGGACGCTGAGCGCCCGCAGGCCGCTGACCGTTTACCGGACGCTGCCCGTTTGCACCCTGCTGAGCGCCTGCGGGACGCTGGGCGGGCCGCTGGCCGTTGGCGGGACGCTGGGTACCGGTGGGGGCGGCGGGCTTTCTGTTCTGCTGGGGAGCAGCGGGGTTCTTAGCAGGGGCGGCTGGCTGTGCCGGGGCGGGGCGCTTGACGGGCGGGGCCTTGGGAGGTTCCGGCTTGGGTTCGTCCGCCGAAGTGGTCTCGTCAATGTCGTCCAGCCAGCTCAGGTCCATATCCAGCCCCAAGTCCAGATCATTGAAGGAGAAGGGCTTTTCCTTGGGGGCGGGCCGGGACACATCGGTGTCCAAATCCATGTCCATATCAAAATCGTCTTGTTTCTTCATACCTCACACCCCCTTCTTAGGAAGCTGCCCGAACCATCCAGAAGTTCGGCATCCGTCTCGGCTGCGACTGCAGCAGAGAGTAATTGTTGACCATGACGGTTTCACCGGCGGTGCCCAGCTTGCCGTAGGTATCCCGGTACATCATGACGGAGGAGGAGCCGCCGTCCATGTTGCAGGCGTTGACCGCGCCGTATTCCTGCATGATGTTGATAATATCGGCGTAGGTGCCGCCCAGAGAACCGGCCTGCCGTCCGTCGATGCAGACGAAAATCACCGCGCCGTCGGCCCGCTGACCGATGGCGGTACGGGGATTGAAGCCGGACTTGTTGTTGTAGGCCTCCAGATTGACTTCTCCGTTGACGATCAGCACAGGGCCGAAGCAGCAGCCGTCCCGAATTTTCAGGTTTTCCGCCTCGGACTGGGACAGGTTGGTCTTGGAGACCACCAGAATGTTGTCCTCATTGAAGCCGGCGAAGCCCTCCAGACCGGGCTGCTTGCCGCTGGTCCAGACGCAGTTGCCATTCGACATGACGAGACCCAGCGGGGTGCTGCCCACGTAGGAGCTGGCGGTGCCGTCGTCGTTAAAAGCGCCGGCGTTGATGGCGGCAATAACGTCAGAGTTCTCTGCCATGACCTCGGTAATGCGCTTGCCGGGGATGGCGGTGGAGAACTTCTCCGTAGAGGTGCCCATGTAGACCTGAGCGGGATTCCTGACGATCATGATGTGGGCGTTGTAGGTGTCGCCGGAGCGGCGCTCAATGCGCACGCCGTCGGGGTAGTTGTCCCATTCGTTGCTGTTGCCGGTAATGACGTTGTTGGCCTGAATGATGACCTTGGTGGTGTCGGTCACATCCTCATCCAGTCCGGAATCACTGACGGACTCACGGATCTCAGCCACGGTGTCCTCGCCGATGAACAGGGCGGGCACCCACTTGGTGGCGCTGGCCTCGATCAGGGTCATGGTCAGCTTGTCCCGGGCGGCGGGAGAGGGGCCGTTGAATACCAGATTCATCACCAGCACCAGCGCTGCCAGGACGAGAATGACCACCGTAAACAGAACGAGGAAGAAGCGGCGGATGATGCGGCCCAGCAGACCGCTGCCCTTCTTCTTTTTCTTCTTAGGCGGCATGGCGGCGCCGCTGTCCGCGCCGGGTGCCGGATTCATGTTTTTCTTGCTCATAGTTTCAACCTCTCACTTGGATTTCTGGGGGGCAAAGACCCAGCGCTGCTGGATCATGTAGCTTACAAAGTAGAGCACCGTCATAACAACGGCGTAGATCACGGTGCGAAGCACCCCGGCGCTCTCGCGGATATGGAACAGAACGTACACGCCCTGGGTCAGCAGCACCTGTACCGCCATCTGAGGCAGAGCCAGCATATAGTAGCGGAGCATGGCCTTCTTAGTGTCCACGTTTGTCTGGAACACCAGCTTTTTATTCAGGAAGAAATTCAGCAGCGAGGACACGATTCGCGCGCCGACCCCCGCCGCGGCGGTCAGAGCCATGCCGGTCAGGGGAAGGAAATTGTCCAGCAGCCCGTAGCACAGGGTATCCACCACCGCGCTGGCAAAGGAGCTGAGGGTGTAGCGGAGGAAGTGGGTCAGAATCAGCTTGTAGATCCGCCAGGAATCGTGAATCACCCGGAAATGGGAGCTTTTGTTCTCCTCAATATAGACGGTGCGGATTTTCACCTCGTCGAAGTCGATGCCCTTGTCCTTGAAGGCCAGCAGCATATTGGTTTCGTACTCAAACCGGTCGCCGTAGACGGTCACAAGCTGCTCCACCACATCCCGGGGGATGGCCCGCAGGCCGGTCTGGGTGTCGGAGATGGTCATGCCGACGAACAGCTTGAAGATTGCCGAGGTGGTGCGGTTGCCGAACCGGCTTCTCGGGGGAACGTCCGGCTGGGAGAAGTCCCGGCAGCCCAAAGTGACCCGCCCGGTTTCCAGCATATGTTCGCAGCAGGCCCGGGTGTCCTCCGGGTGGTGCTGGTTGTCGCCGTCCACGGTGACAACGCCCAAACCCTCAGGCCGGTTGTCAAGAAAATACCGGAAGGCGTTCTTCAGCGCCGCGCCCTTGCCCTTGTTGACTTCGTGATGGAGCAGGGTGATTTCCGGATGCTGGGCGGCAAGGTCGGTGAAATAGTGGAGATTTTCGGACTTGCTGCCATCGTTGACCAGAATAATATCGGTAAAGCCGTATTCCAGAAGTCCGTCCACCACGGCAACGAGTTTTTCGTCGGGGTCCAGAGAGGGCAGAACCACAGAAATTCGGGATAAATCGTTCAAATCAATCGCCTCTTTCAAAATGCGCAAAGAATTAGATCATAAAGCCTATATACTATAACACATTTCTTCCCGTTTGCATAGACTTTTAAGAAAAAGTTAATAGAAAATGTCGCTTTCACCTCTCCTGCGGGGATATTCCGGAATGCCGGAGAAAAAACGGAAAGAAATGGTTGCATATTCCCGCTGTTTACGGTAAAATAGGGAGAAAGGCTGTGAAGGAGGGAGTCGCGTGCAGGGGGTTCCGGAAAAAGAAACGCTGGAGGACATCGCTGAGCTGTTCAAGGGCTTTGCCGATGCCACCCGGGTGCATATTCTGTCGCTGCTGGCGGTGGAGGAGCTGTGCGTTACAGACATTGCGGAAAAGGTCGCGCTGTCCCAGAGCGCGATCTCCCATCAGCTGCGAATACTCAAGCAGATGCAGCTGATCAAATTCCGCCGGGAGGGGAAGAATATCCTGTATTCCCTGGCGGACGACCATGTGAAGACCATTTTGCAGATGGGTCTGGAGCACGTGCTGGAGTAAATGGAATGCCGGAATTGCGAACTTCGCAATTCCGGCATTTTGTGCCGCATTATAGAACTTTTGACAGGAAATCCTTCAGTCTGGGGTTCTGGGGATTGCCAAAGACAGCCTCGGGAGAACCCTGCTCCAGAATCTTTCCGCCGTCCATAAAGAGAATCCGGTTGCCAACCTCCCGGGCGAAGCCCATTTCGTGGGTGACCACCACCATGGTCATGCCGTCGGCAGCCAGCTCCTTCATAACGGTGAGCACCTCGCCCACCATTTCCGGGTCCAGAGCGGAGGTGGGCTCGTCAAAGAGCATGACCTTGGGGTTCATGGCCAGCGCCCGGACAATGGCGATTCTCTGCTTCTGGCCGCCGGACAGCTGGTTGGGATAGGCGCCGGCCTTTTCCGTCAGACCCACCCGGTCCAGCAGCTGCATGGCCTTCTCGTCGGCCTCCGCCTGGGTCATGAGGCCCGTGCGGACGGGGGCAAGGGTGATATTTTTCTGGATGGTCATGTTGGGGAACAGGTTAAAGTGCTGGAATACCATACCCATCTGGCGGCGAACCTTGTCGATGTCCGTCTTGGGGCTGGTGATTTCCACACCGTCAAAGGTGATGCTGCCGGCGGAGGGCTCCTCCAACAGGTTCAGGCTGCGAAGGAAGGTGGACTTGCCGGAGCCGGAGGGGCCGATGATGACCACCTTGTCGCCGGGATAGATGTGCTCGGAAATGTCGTCCAGCACCAGATGGTCGCCGAAGGACTTGCTCAAATGCTTAACGTCGATCACTTTGACGCAGCCTCCTTTCCAGAATGCTCAGCAACCAGCTGAAAATCATGACCAGCACCAGATAGATGCAGGCAATGCCGATCAGCGGGAACATCTGCTCATAGGTTCTGCCGTAAATGGCCTGAGCCGCGTACACCAGCTCCTTGCCGCCGATGACGGTGATCAGGGAGGTATCCTTCAGCAGAATGATGAATTCGTTGCCCAGAGCCGGGAGAATTGCCTTAAAGGCCTGGGGGATGACAATAAAACGCATGGTGTCCACATAGTTCAGGCCCAGACTCCGTCCGGCCTCCGCCTGACCGGGGTCCAGTGCCATCAGGCCGCCCCGGATGATCTCGGAGACGTAGGCGCCGGAGTTGATGCCCAAGGTGAGGGCGCCCACCATGGTGTAGTTCCGGGAGGAGGAGAAAATGACGAAGCCCATAATCAGCAGCTGCACCATCATAGGCGTACCGCGAATCACGGTGACGTAGACCTGACAGACGCCGTTGAGCACGCCTAAAACCGGATTGTGTTTGCCGGCGCGCTGCTGGTCGTGGGCGGTGCGGACCATGGCAACCAGAATGCCCAGAGCGATGCCGATGGCAAGGGCCATGGCGGTGACCAGCAGGGTGGTGCCCACACCGTTTAAGTATTGCTTCCATCGACTGCCGTCAATGAAAGCCTGATAGAATTTGACGTAGAATTCCTGCCAGCCGGTGGCTTCACCGGCGCGGAGCAGGGCTTTCCAAGCTTCGTACTGTTCCACAAGCTCACTCCTCTGATATATATTGGGGGGATTGGTTGTCTCCGGGAAACAGCCGACCCGCAGCCGCTTCACGCAGACAATCGAAGGTTTCTTAAGCACCAAACCAAGGGCGGCTTGCGCCGCCCTTGGCATGTTAAACGGAATCTTACTTAGTGGGGATGTACTTCTCCACGATGGCGGGGATGGTGCCGTCCTCGGTCAGCTCCTTCAGCGCGCCGTTGACAGCTTCCAGCAGAGCGGTGTTGTCCTTGTTCATGCCGATGGCGTAGTCCTCGCTGGTGTACTCGGTGTCCAGAATGGTCAGACCGGGATTGGCTTCCACGAAAGCCTGGGCGGGAGCGGAGTCAATGACCACACAGTCCACCTGACCGTTCATCAGGGCCTGCACGGCGGAAGCGCCGTTGTCGTAAGCGGTGACATGATCCTCGCCGTAGTCGCCGGAGGTGTAGATGTAACCGGTGGTGCCCCGCTGGGTGCCGATCATCTGGTCGCCCAGATTGTCCAGGGTCACATCGGAGCCTTCCTTGACGATAACCACCTGCACACCCTTGGAGTAGGTGTCAGAGAAGTTCATGACCAGCTTCCGGTCCTCGTTGACGGTAACGCCCGCCATGACGATATCGGACTTGCCCTGCTGCACAGCCAGCAGCGCGGCGTCAAAGTCCATGTCATCCACAACCAGCTCCAGGCCCAGCTTCTTGGCGATGGCGCCGGCGATTTCCACGTCGATACCCTCGAAGGAGCCGTCATCGGCGACCATCTCGTAGGGAGGGAAGGCGGCGTTGGTGGACATAATCAGCTTACCGGATTCCAGAGTCTTGACACCAGAGCCGCTCTTGGAACCGCAGCCGGCGAACAGGGCGACAACCATCAGTGCAGCCAGTACAACAGCGAACAACTTTTTCATAATCTTTACTCTCCTTTTTCATCGTTTCCCAAGCCAATGCGGAACTTGGTTGATTGATGAATGAATTATACCGCCGTTCTAACCGCCCGTCAATTATGGGTATTGCCAATAATGCGCTGAAAAACCGGAAAGTTCTGATGCGTATGCACAAAAAAGCGAATATAATGCTGGAATATACGAATATCCGAAATTTATATGCATATAAGGAAAATATGAACGCCGAAAAAATATACAGTCTTATGTGCATAAAATATCAAAAGTGTACATTAACCAAATACAGGTGTTGACTGACAGAAATACATTTGCTATACGACTGCTTTCCAAAGAGAGTGAAGAGTGGAGAGTAAAGAGTGAGGAGTGAGGAGTGGGGAGTGAAGGGTGGAGAGTGAAGGGTGGAGAGTGAAGGGTGGAGAGTAAAGAGCGAGGAGTGATCGGTTTGGAATGTGGAGTGGAACATGAAACGATACCGAGCAGAACCCAATGGTGTAACGATAACACGCCAACTCCGTAACGCATTGTCAGCGGCGACTCGCCGCATGAAAGAACCCCGGCGCAGTTGACCAGACCGCACCAGGGTTCTTTCAGAGAAAAAGAGAGGTAAGAAAATGAAAAAGAATGAAATCTTTTTGTTGCCTTTATTATAACCGATTGGTATTAAAAAACAAGGGGATAATTGTTAAATAAATATTAAGATGGTAGAAATGGAAGCCCTTAATTTGTGCATTTCGCCAGTTATGAACTTTTTGTAGCATTTGCTGCCCGGGCCTTGACTTTTTCTGAGAATGGGATATAGTAAGGGCAAAAGGATTTAGCACTCACAAGAGTTGAGTGCTAAAGAGGCGAAAGGAAGGATAGCTTTATGAATTTTAACAACTATACGCAAAAATCCCTGGAGGCTGTCCAGAGCGCGCGGGATCTGGCGGTACAGAATAACCATCAGCAGATGGAACAGGTGCACCTGCTGCTGGCGCTGCTGCAGCAGGACGGCGGCCTGATTCCGCAGCTGCTGCGGAAAATGGACGTAAATGTGGAGAGCCTGGAGGCTGCCGCTGCCGCCGAACTGCGGAAAATTCCTGCCGTTACCGGCAGCCGGGACGCGGACCGATTCTATATCACCGCCGATGTGGACGCCACCTTCCAGAAGGCAGAGGAAGAGGCAAAGACCATGAAAGACGAATTCGTCTCCGTGGAGCACCTGTTCTTAGGCCTGCTGGAAACCGCCCGGGGTGGGGTCAAGACCCTGTTTGACACCTACCGCATCACCAAGGAGAACGTTCTGAAAGCCTTGCAGGCCGTCCGGGGCAACCAGCGGGTTACCACCGACAACCCGGAGGGCACCTATGACGCCCTGGAAAAGTATGGAACAGATCTTGTCAAGCGTGCCCGGGAGCAGAAAATGGACCCGGTCATCGGCCGTGACGAGGAAATCCGGAACGTCGTCCGCATTCTGTCCCGGAAGGCGAAAAACAACCCTGTACTGATTGGCGAACCCGGCGTGGGCAAAACCGCCATCGCCGAGGGCCTTGCCCAGCGGATTGTCAAGAAGGACGTGCCCAAATCCTTGCAGGATAAGACCATTTTCTCTCTGGACATGGGCGCCCTGATTGCCGGCGCGAAATACCGGGGCGAATTTGAGGAGCGTCTGAAAGCGGTTTTGAATGAAGTCAAGCAGTCCGAAGGACGGATTATCCTGTTCATCGATGAGCTGCACACCATTGTGGGCGCGGGCAAAACCGAGGGCAGCATGGACGCGGGCAACCTGTTAAAGCCCATGCTGGCCCGGGGCGAGCTGCACTGCATCGGCGCAACCACGTTGGACGAGTACCGCCAGTATATTGAAAAGGACGCGGCTCTGGAGCGCCGGTTCCAGCCGGTGCAGGTGGATGAACCCACGGTGGAGGACACCATCGCCATCCTCCGGGGCCTGAAGGAGCGCTACGAAGTGTTCCACGGCGTAAAAATCGCGGATTCCGCCATCATCGCCGCCGCGACCCTTTCTCACCGCTATATCACCGACCGGTTCCTGCCGGACAAGGCCATTGACCTTGTGGACGAGGCCTGCGCCCAGATTCGTACGGAAATGGACTCCATGCCCACGGAGTTGGACGCCGTGTCCCGGAAGATCATCCAGATGGAGATTGAGGAAGCGGCCCTCAAGAAGGAAGAGGACGAACTGTCCAAGGCCCGGCTGGCAGAACTCCAGAAGGAGCTGGCTGAGGAGCGGGATCAGTTCAACGCCATGAAGGCCCAGTGGGAGAACGAGAAGAACGCCATCGGCAAGGTTCAGCAGCTGCGGGAGACCATCGAAGACCTGAACCGTCAGATTGAGGCCGCCGAGCAGAACTATGATCTGGAAAAGGCCGCCGAGCTGAAGTACGGACGTCTGCCCGAGGCGAAGAAGCAGCTGGAAGAAGAAGAACGCCGTGCCCAGTCTGCCAAGGAGAACAATATTCTCCGGGACCGGGTCACCGACGAGGAAATTGCGAAAATTGTGGAGCGCTGGACGGGCATTCCCGTGTCCCGGCTGGTGCAGGGCGAACGGGAGAAGCTGCTGCATCTGGACGAAACCCTGCACAAGCGGGTGGTGGGTCAGGACGAGGCCGTGCAGGCCGTCACCGAGGCCATCCAGAGAAGCCGCGCCGGCATTCAGGACCCCAACCGGCCCATCGGCTCCTTCCTGTTCCTCGGCCCCACCGGCGTGGGCAAGACCGAGCTGGCAAAGACCCTGGCGCAAGCCCTGTTTGACGACGAAAACAATCTGGTGCGGATCGATATGTCCGAGTATATGGAGAAATTCTCCGTCTCCCGGCTGATTGGCGCGCCTCCCGGATACGTGGGCTATGAGGAGGGCGGTCAGCTGACGGAGGCCGTTCGCAGAAAGCCCTACTCCGTTGTCTTGTTCGACGAGGTGGAGAAGGCCCATCCCGATGTGTTCAACGTTTTGCTTCAGGTGCTGGACGATGGGCGGATCACCGATTCTCAGGGCCGCACCGTGGACTTTAAAAACACCATTCTGATTTTGACCTCCAACCTTGGCTCTGAGTACCTGCTGGATGGCGTGAACGCCGACGGTACCATCGACGAAAACGCCAAGGCCCAGGTGCGCTCGCTGCTGCGCCGCTCCTTCCGTCCCGAGTTCCTGAACCGCCTGGACGAGATCGTGTTCTACAAACCCCTGACCAAGGAGAATGTGACCAAGATCATCGACCTGCAGATCGACAAGCTGAATGCCCGGCTGGAAGACCAGCAGATCAAGGTGGAGCTGACCGATGCCGCGAAAAACGCTATCGTGGACGCTTCCTACGATCCCCAGTACGGTGCCCGGCCGCTGCGCCGGTATGTCCAGCATACTGTGGAGACCATGCTCAGCAAACGTCTCCTGCGGGGCGATATCCTGCCAAACCAGACCGTCACCGTGGACGCGGTGGACGGACAGCTGGAAATCCGATAAAACCAATGACCGCCGTGGGAGCAATCCCACGGCGGTGTCTATTTACAAGAATTGTATCAGAACTCCACAGGCGGCACATAGCTTCTGGCTTCCTGCCGCTGTCCGGAAATGCTCCGATAGAAGGCGGCGTAGGCCGCGTTCATGTAGGGATTCAGGAACAGGAAACCGATGCCCATAGTCAAACAGGCCAGCAGGCTCCAGCCGATAAAGCTCAGGCCCAGGATGAACAGATCCATTTTGTGCCCGTCCATCAGCTTCATGGATGCCTTAATGGCCTCAGACGCCGTCATTTCCGGGTGCTCCTCCAGAATGAAGGGGGTCATGGCGTAACTCAGGCCCTTGACGATGCCGGGAATGATGAACAGCAGCGTCCACAGGCAGGTATACAGCGTCCGAAGGAACTGCTGGGCAAAGCCGGTGCCGAACCGGTCAAACTGGCTGAACAGGTCAGCAAACCGCAATTCCTTTTTATCGTGCTGTTTCAGCAGAAATTTTGCGTAGCCCAGTTCCACCACGCCGCCGAGAATCAGCGCCGTCAAGCCCAGCAGTCCGGCGCAGGATACCAGCGGCAGCAGCACGGTCCAAACAACCGGCGGCAGATTGCGTATGGTATCCTCATTGAAGTTAAAATTGACATTGCTGCCGCAGCCAGCGATGGAACCGCCTAAGATTGCAGCCACCAGTGCCACGCCCACGGAGATGCCCCAGTTTCCGGACAGGTTCTCTCTGGCAATTCTGCGAAGTTCACTTGAAGTCATAGTGATTTCCCCTTTCTTCTTTCTACCAGTCTATTCTACCGCGTTGCGTTTCAGAATGCAACCTTATTCTTTTATTGCTTCCAGCGCCAGCGCGTTCTGGGTCTTATACAGCTGGGAATAAATTCCGCCGGTTTCCAGCAGCTCCCCATGGGTGCCGCACTCGGTGATCACGCCGTCGGCTATGGACACAATCCGGCTGGCACTGCGGATGGTACTGAGGCGGTGGGCGATAATCAGCGTCGTCCGGCCCTTGGCAAGGTTATCAAAGGCCCGCTGAATTCTCGCCTCCGTCACGGAGTCCAGCGCGGAGGTGGCCTCGTCCAGAATCAGGATGGGCGGGTTTTTCAGGAAAATCCGGGCGATGGCAATGCGCTGCTTCTGTCCGCCGGACAGCAGGGTGCCCCGTTCCCCCACATAGGTCTGAAAGCCGTTTGGCATAGCCATGATGTCATCGTAGATTTCCGCCTGTTTTGCCGCTTCCTTTACTTCATCCAAAGTAGCGTTGGGCTTGCCATAGCGGATATTCTCAAATACGGTATCCGCAAACAGGAACACATCCTGCTGGACGATGCCGATGCTTTCATGCAGGCTGCGCTGAGTCACGTCCCGGATGTCCAGGCCGTCGATGGAAATGCTGCCGCTGGTCACGTCGTAGAATCTGGGAATCAGTTGACATAACGTTGTCTTGCCGCCGCCGGAGGGGCCGACAATGGCGATGGTCTCCCCGGGCCGTACCTGCATGGTCACATCGTGGAGCACCGCCAAATCCCCGTCATAGGCAAAGGAAACATGGGAAATGTCGATTTTTCCCCTGACATTTTCCAGTGTTTTCGCGTTGGGCTGATCCTGCACGGTGGGTTCCGTGCGCATAACCTCCACGAACCGGTTCAGTCCCGCGAAGCCGTTGGCGAACAGCTCCGAGAAATTGCACAGCTTGCGCATGGGGTTCACAAAGGACGCGATATACAGGTTAAACGTAATCAAATCGCGATAATCCATCTGACCGCGCATGACATAGTAGCCGCCGAAGCCCACAATCATCACGTTCAGCATACACAGGAAAAATTCCACGCTGCTGTGAAACATTCCCATGGCCTTGTGGAATTCCCGTTTGGAGGTCTTGTACACCTCGTTGGCGGCGTTGAACCGGTTGATTTCCGCCTGTTCGTTGGCGAAGGCTTTGGCGGTGCGGACGCCGGACAGGCTGCTTTCAATCTCCTGATTGATGTGGCCCGTTTTTTCCTTGGCTGCGGCGGAAGCCCGGGCCATCCGTTTGCGCATGGCCATAGCCACCGCCAGAAACACGGGGATGGTCAGCGCCACCACCAGCGCCAGCTCCCACCGGACGGACAGCATCACCGCCAGCGCGCCCAGAATGGTCAGGCCGCTGGTGAGCAGATCCTCCGGGCCATGGTGGGCAAGCTCCGTCAGCTCGAACAGGTCGCTGGTCAGCCGGGCCATGAGCTTGCCGGTGCGGTTGCGGTCGTAATAATCAAAGCTCAGCTCCTGCATATGGGCGAACAGGTCTTTGCGGATGTCTGCCTCCACCCGGATGCCGAAGGTATGCCCGTAGTAGGCTACTATATAATTAAGGAAGGTGCGCAGCACATAGCTGAGAGCCACAGCCAGCATGATGAAGAAAAAGGTGCGGTAGAGCTGGTTCGGGAGCAGATCGTACAGCGCCTTCCGGGTCACCAGCGGGAAGGTCAAATCGATGGCGGCGATGCCCACGGCGCACAGAATATCTACGGTAAACAGCGCCTTGTGGTTACCAAAATAGTGCAAAAAGATGGAAAGCGGCGATTTTCGCTGGTAGTCCCTGGTGGTCATAATATATCTCCTGTTCTCATTATCTGTGATCTTATTATACCTTTTTTCGTCAAAAAAAGCAACCGGGGCTTTTCCGTGCCTCGGCTGTGTGGTATACTGATAAAAACCTTTGAAAGAGGAATCGTTATGGACATTCTTTATTTCGACAAGGAAATTGTCGTCTGTGTGAAGCCCGTGGGACTGGACTCGGAAACGGAGGTGCCCGCGCAGCTGACAAATGCGCTGGGCGGGGCAGTTTTCACCCTGCACCGGCTGGACAAAAACGTGGGCGGCGTTATGGTCTACGCCCGCACAAAGGCTGCCGCCGCCGCTCTGTCCCGGGCCATTCAGGAGGGCAGCATGGTCAAGGAATATGTGGCAATGGTTCACGGCACGCCCCCGGAAAGCGGCGACTGGGAGGATCTTCTGTGGAAGGACAGCAGGAAGAATAAGGTCTTTGTGGTCAAACGGATGCGGGGCGGCGTGAAAAAGGCCCGGCTGGAATTTGTCCGGTTGACCGAAGGCGCCGAAAGCCTTGTTCGCATCCGCCTGCACACCGGGCGCAGCCACCAGATTCGGGTACAGTTCGCCAGCCGGGGCTATCCGCTGGTGGGCGACCATAAATACGGGGCGAGGGATTCCTCCCCCGCCCCTATGCTGTTCTCCTGTAAGCTGACCTTCCCATGGAAGGGAAAGACCATGCAATTTGAGGCCATGCCGGATTGGGCTTATACTAATTCTTGATTTATAGTTTTAATCAAGAGCATTAGGCCTTCCGAAGCCATTTCCCCGAAAGGGTTCTGCTCAGGAAGAAGCTCACCCGGCAGACCCAGTCCAGAACCATGGCGATCCACACGCCTACCGCGCCCCAGCCCAGCTGGACGCACAGAATCCAGGAGCCGACAATGCGGAAGCCCACCATGGAGCCGATCCCCACCCACATGGTGAACTGCACGTCATTCGCCGCCCGCAGGGCGTTGGGCAGCACGAAGGAAATGGCCCACAGGACAATGGCGGAACCGGCGTGTATCCGCACCAGCGTCCGGGTGAGAGCCACCGTTTCCGGTGTCAGGGAGCGGTACATTCCGATCAGCGGATTCAAAAAGGTGAGAATCAGCCCGTTGCTGACAAACAGCAGCACCAAGGACCAAAGCATCAGCTTTTTCAAATAGTAAGTGGCCTGCTCCTTATCCCCCGCGCCCACGCTCTGACCGATTACCGTCACGACGGCAAGGCCCATAGCCTGTCCCACCACGATGCCCATGGTGTCCAGGGTGTTGGCGACGGCGTTGGCGGAGGTCTGGGTGGTGCCGAACAGGGCAATCATACTGACCACCAGCAGCCGTCCGAACTGGAAGAAGCTGTTTTCACAGGCAGAGGGGATGCCGATGCTCAGGATTTTACCCATCATTTTGTGGTCGATGGGGTACAGGGCGGCTCTTTTCAGACACAGTGCCTGATCCTTCCGGGACGCCAGCGCCAGAATCAGCACCGCCGCCACCGCCCGGGACACCAGTGTGGGCACTGCGACGCCTGCCACGCCCATTTTCAGCACGAAAATGCACAGGGCGTTGCCCGCCACGTTGATGGCGTTCATGAGAAGGCTCACCTGCATGGACACTCTGCTGTTGCCTACACTGCGAAAAATGGCGGCTCCCGCATTATACAAGGCGATGAAGGGGAAGGACAGGGCGGTAATCCGCAGATAAATCAGCCCAGCGTCCATCACCGCCTGATCGATGGAGCCGAAGAACAGCCGCAGCAGCCCCCGGGCGAAGATCAGGCACAGGGCCATCATCACAAGTCCCATGGATGCCGCCAGCGTCACCAGCTGCCCGGCGCTTTTCCGGGCCCTCTCCGTCTGCCGGGCGCCCAACAGCTGACTGGTGACCACCGCGCCGCCGGTGGCCAGCGCCGCGAACAGCACCAGAATCACCGCGTTGATCATATCCACCAGCGACACGCCGGAAATCGCCGCCTCCCCTACGGAGGACACCATGACGCCATCGCACATGCCAACCAGAATGGTCAGTCCCTGCTCAATGACCAGCGGAATGATCAGCGCTACCAGCTGCCGGTTGGAAAACAGTCGATTCTTCATCCTTTTACACCTCAAAAAAGCAATCTGATGAAGAGTATAGCACCGTCATTTTCCATTTTCAATGGAAGAAGTTGACAAATATGGGGCTGTTTTGACGCAAAAAACTGTACGCCGGCGGGGCGCGAACGTACCGAAGCGGGAAAAAGAGAAGATAACATAGAAAAACCAAATAAAATCAGCGGCGCATCACCGGGATGCGCCGCGATTTGTTCTCAATTTTGAGTCTGTCCGTATCAGAGCCAGAAGCTTATCAAATACGTTCCCTTAAGGAAGCTCTGAATAATTCGGCAAGAGGGTCTGGCTTAGCAAGGCGGTGTTACTTCTTTACTTCTTTTTCTTCCTTGATCTGGGCCTGCAGGTGAACCGACAGCACCGCAAGGGAGGTTGCCATGTTCTCGTTCTGAACCAGAATGTTGGGCGGCACGTCCAGATGGGTGGGGGCGAAATTCCAGATGGCCTTGATGCCCCCGGCGATCAGCTGGTCGGCGACGCTCTGGGCGCCCTCGGCGGGGACGGTGATGATACCGATGAGTACCTTGTGGGTGCGGCAGAACTTGGGCAGCTCACTGAGGTTGAAAACAGGCTTGCCTTCCTCCGTCTTCTTGATCTTGGGGGCGATATCGAAGGCGGCGAGGATATTCAGCCCATACTCGTCGAAACCCTTGTAGCCAATCAGCGCCTGACCCAGCTTGCCCGCGCCGATGAGCACGGCGTCGGTGGTGTTGTCGTAGCCCAGAAACTGCTCGATGTCGTCAATCAGGGCCTCCCGCTGGTAGCCGATTTTGGGCCGTCCGCCGTCGGACACCATGGCCAAATCCTTGCGCACCTGCACCTCGCCCATGTCCAGGGCGTTGGCAAGGGCGGTGGCGGAAATGTTGGGAGACGCGCCCTCCGGCATATTCTTCAGGTATGCCAAATACCCGGGCAGACGCTTCAGGACTGCTTTGGAGATTTTCTTCTGTTCCATACTTACCTCGATTTCCAATCGGTACAAAAATATATCGATATAAATTTATATCGATTGTACCATATCGAATCTAAAAAATCAAGCGCAGCTTGTCTGTCTTAAAAATTCTTTTCGCAGCCTTTGCAGAATCCGCTTTTCCAGCCTTGAGATATAGGACTGGGAGATGCCCATGGCCTGAGCCACCTCCTTCTGGGTCAGCTCCTTGCGCCCCTCCAGCCCGAAGCGCAGAAATACGATCTCCTGTTCCCGGGGCGGCAGGGTCTCCAGGGCCTGACGGAGCACCTTTTTGTCCACATCCTCCTCCAAGGGCCGGGAAATCGCGTCCTCATCGGTGCCTAAAATATCCGACAGCAGCAGTTCATTGCCGTCACAGTCCATGTTGATGGGTTCGTCCAGCGAAATCTCTGTCTTCTGGTTGGCAGTTTTGCGGATGTACATGAGGATTTCGTTTTCAATGCACCGGGAGGCGTAGGTTGCCAGCTTGATCTTTTTCTCCAACCGGTAGGTGCCGATGGCCTTCATGAGGCCGATGGTGCCGATGGAAATAAGGTCCTCAATATTGATGCCGGTGTTCTCAAACCGCCGGGCAATGTACACCACCAGCCGCAGATTGTGCTCCACAAGGGTCTGCTTCGCGGCTTCATCGCCCCGTTCCAGCGCTTCCAGCGCCGCCTGCTCCTGTGCCCCTTTCAGGGGCGGGGGCAGAATGTCGCTGCCGCCGATGTAGAAAATGTCCTGTTCCCGGGTAAGCCCCAGAAGGCTCAACAGTTTGCGTAAATTCATAATGCCCCTCCTGTCAGCGCCTGATACATTCCCGTGTGTCCCAAACCCTCGGCGGCGAAGGCCACCAGCACGTTTTGCTGCTTTTTTCCCACCATGGCGCCGGGAAACCGCATGGCGAGCAGGAGCCCTCCCGGATTCCCCACAGCGTGATAGGGAATCAGCCGCAGCCCCGGCAGAGGACGGGCGGCGAGGGTTTCCAGCGGGGAAGCAAGCTCTCTTTGGGTCAGCCCGGTAAGGGCCTGCCCAATCTGCCCGGACACCACCAGCACCGGCTCCCCGGTGATGGGGTCATGCAGGGTGTTGCCGGTGTCCCGCAGGGCGGTGAAGGACGCGGTTCTGCCCTGATAGCTGAGCGTCACCGGCACATACTCCCGGCCCACCGCCCCGTCCCCGAAGGCCACCCGGCACAATAGCCACACCCCCGCCGCCCCCAGTGTCAGGGCGGCAAAATTCTGGCGGGTAAAGCACAGGGCCATGCCCCCCAGCGAAAGGCTCAGCAGCAGGAACACCCCGCCCCGCTTCACCGCGTCCCGGCGCGGCCCGAAGGCGACCGCCGCCATCAGGCACAGGCTGACGCACCGCCAGAGGAAATTCCCCAGAAAGCGGAATCCCGGCAGCAGGCAGCCGGCAGCGTAGACGCTTCCGAAAGCTGCCGCCAGCGCGCACCGTCCGGGGGCGGCAGGAAAGCCGGACAGGCGGTTCGTTCCCATCAGCAGCAGAAAATCCACCAGGAAGTTGAGCAGCATCACAAGGTCCAGATACACCGTCAACACGTCCACCTCCTTGATGCCCAGTATAATCCCCCGGGACAAAGAAGTCGGTCGCAACCATGTCCCGATGCAGCCGCAAGTTCCACGGAAAAATCCCTCCGGCTTTCATCAGTCGGAGGGATTGCTGCGCTCTACCGCGCGAATATTCTTTTCCGCCTTGAACCGGGGGGTCATGACCTCATGCCCGCAGCCAAGGCACCGCAGCCGGAAGTCCGCGCCGGTGCGCAGAACAAGCCACCGCTTTTCCCCGCAGGGATGGGGCTTTTTCATGACCAGAATGTCGTTGAGTTTGATGTCCATGTTACCTCTTGAGTGTGGAGAGTGCAGAGTGGAGAGTGAAGAGACAGCGACAATAACTCCACTCTTCACTCTTCACCCTTCACTCTTTTCCAATACTGTTTCGCGGCCTGTTCCAGCTTGTTTTCTGCGTATACGTAATAGTGGGTGCCCACCAGCTCGTTGGGCAGATACTGCTGCCGCACCCAGTGATTGGGGTAGTCGTGGGGGTACAGATACCCCTGCTCCCGCTCCATGGTGTAGGAGTCGGCGTGGACGTTCTGCAAATGCCGGGGGAACGCCCCGGATTTGCCCTTGCGCACATCCGCCAGCGCCGCGTCCAGAGCGATATGTCCGGAATTGGACTTGGGGCTGGTGGCCATGAGAACGGCGGCGTCGCCCAGGGGAATCCGGGCCTCCGGCATTCCCAGCTTCAGGGCCATATCCACGCAGGCGTTGACGATGGGGATGATCTGCGGGTAGGCAAGGCCCACGTCCTCGGCGGCAATGACCATGAGACGGCGGCAGGCCGACTGCATCTGCCCCGCTTCCAGAAGTCGGGCCAGATAGTGGCAGGCCGCGTCCGGATCGGAACCCCGGATGGATTTTTGCAGGGCAGACAGCAGGTCGTAGTGGTTGTCCCCGTCCCGGTCAGCCCGCATGGCGCTCTTTTGCGTGACCGCTTTCGCGTCCTCCAAAGTCAGCGGCAATACCCCGTTTTGGGGCTGTCCGGCGGAGAACAGCACCTCCACCGCGTTCATAGCCTTGCGCAGATCGCCGCCGCAGGCCATGGCAATGTACTCCAAAGCGCCTTCCTCCGCTTCCGCCTTCAGCGCGGTGCGGTTTTCCATGAAGGCAACCGCCCGGCGCACCGCCTTCAGCGCCGCTTCCGCCGAAATCTGCTTGAATTCAAAGACCGTAGAGCGGCTTAAAATGGCGTTGAACACGTAAAAATAGGGATTTTCCGTGGTGGAAGCAATCAGGGTGATTTTTCCGTTTTCGATGTGCTCCAATAGGGACTGCTGCTGCTTTTTGTTGAAGGACTGAATCTCGTCCAGGTACAGCAGCACCCCGTTGGGAGCCATGAAGGTGTCCAGCTGGGCCACGATTTCCTTAATATCCGCCGTGGAGGCGGTGGTGGCGTTGAGCTTGTAGAGCGTCCGGTTGGTTTGCTTGGCAATGATGTTGGCAACGGTGGTCTTCCCCGTGCCGCTGGGGCCGTAGAACACCATGTTGGGAATGTTCCCGGAGTCAATGAGCCGCCGCAACACGGCGTTTGGCCCCAGAATATGCTCCTGACCGTACACCTCGTCCAGTGTGGTGGGCCGCAGAAGATCGGCCAGCGGCTGATACATAGACAGCCCCCCTTAGTATGAATTGACAATTGACAATGGAAAATTGACAATTATGGTATCCCTTCGGGATAGATTCATAAATAATCGTTTTTTCACTGGAATGTCGCCATATCTTTTGCAACGTGTCCGCCTCTCCAATTGTCAACTGTCAACTGTAAATTGTCAATTGGTTAAAATGTTGCCACGTCCGGCTCCGCGGGCTGGGCGCCGGTGGTTACTTCCACGGCGGTCAGCACGGGGCCGAGCTCGCCCTTGTACAGCGGGTGCTTTTCCGCGGCGATTTTCGCCGTGACCATGACCCAGTCCCGGCTTTTCAGCTTGGAAGCCTCCGCGTACCGGCAGGGAATGCCGCAGAACTGGATGTCCTCCACGCAGCAGGTCATGACGAACCGGCCCGGGGCAAACATGCCGTTCCTGTCCCGGCGGAGCATGGCAACCTGCCCCTTGAATCGGACGGTCTTGCCGTCGTACTTCTGGGGCTCCTCGGAAACGTCCCGATAGAACAGGGCGTAGTCCTCGTCCTTAATCTCCACGATGGGGGCGTTCAGGTCGAAGGGCAGGGGGTCTTCGATTTCGTCAAATTC
The DNA here is from genome assembly GCA_945948535.1 of uncultured Clostridia bacterium. Lineage (GTDB taxonomy): Bacteria > Bacillota > Clostridia > Oscillospirales > Oscillospiraceae > Faecousia. Next base: position 7,246 of record CAMFBN010000031.1, on the reverse strand, counting down.
CGTGGTGCCGTCGGTGTAATCGTAGAGAATGTCGATACGGCGGGAGGCGGCCCGGGCCAGCTTGTGGAAGGGCATCACGTCCGTGCCCTTTTCCAGACGGTTGAATACCACCATCTGGGCGCCCACCAGCTTGTCCATCACCAGATTGCGCATATTGGCGTTGAAGGCCATGATGGTGGTGGAATCGGCGAACATGACCTCCTGCGCCACCACCCAGCCCTCGGGGAAGCGCATATACAGGTCGCCCACCTGCTGCATTCCGTTCAGCTCCGCCACAACCCGCTCGGCCCGGTACTTTTTTTGCAGGGCCTGAAGCTGCTTGGTGGTGACGGTCTGCTGGTCGAGAACCTCGATATAGACGTTCTTGTGAGGATAGGTGGACAGGTCGTACTCCTCCTCGCCCTCCTCAAAGAGCAGCAGCAGGGTGCGCTCACCCGCATTGAACCGCTCGTCCTCCAGGGTCTCCTGAATGAATTTCGTCTTGCCGGAATCCAAAAATCCGGTGAAGGCGTAAACGGGAATTTCCTGCATGGCTTACACCCCGAACAGCTCGGCAATGGCGTGCTCGTCCAGCTTGGAGCCGATGACGCACAGCTTGCCGGTGATGTCGGCGGAGCCGGTACGGACGTTGTATTCTTCTGGCACATAGTCGAAGTGAATCCAGCTTCCGTCCGCGGCGGGCAGGATGCCCTTGGCCCGGAGAATCATGCCGTACTTGCCGGAATCCAGCGCGTGCAGAGCCTTCTCCACGGTTTCCTTGTCAAACTTCTTGGCAGTTTCCACGCCCCAGGAGGTGAACACCTCGTCGGCATCGTGGTCATGGTGGTGATGGTGATGCTCGTGGTCGTGGTCATGATCGTGGCAGCCGCAGGTGCAGTGCTCGTCGTGGTCGTGGTGATGCTCATGCTCCTCATGGTCGTGGTGGTGATGATGCTCGTGCTCGTCGTCCTCGTCATCATGGTGATGATGTTCGTGGTCGTGACCGCAGCAGCAATGGTCGTCATCCTCGTCGTGGTCATGGTGATGGTGATGCTCATGCTCATGCACCAGCTGGGCAAGCTCGTTTGCCAGGGTGGACTGGCCCTCCATGGCGGCGGTGAGCTGCTCGCCGGTGAGCTGGCCCCAGGGAGTCGTCACGATGGTGGCCTTGTCGTTATGCTCCCGCAGCAGGGCAACCGCGGCATCCAGCTTGGCCTGGGGGATGGAGTCGGTGCGGGACAGGATAATGGCGGAGGCGGTCTCAATCTGGTTGTTGTAGAACTCGCCGAAGTTCTTCATATACACCTTGACCTTGCCGGCATCCACCACGGCCACGGTGTAGCCCAGCTTTACCTCGTCGTTCATGACCTTCTTCACCGCGCCGATGACGTCGGACAGCTTGCCCACGCCGGAGGGCTCGATGAGAATGCGGTCGGGGTTGTATTCCGCGATGACCTTGGTCAGAGCCTTGCCGAAGTCGCCCACCAGAGAGCAGCAGATGCAGCCGGAGTTCATCTCGGTGATGCTGATGCCCGCGTCCTGCAAAAAGCCGCCGTCAATGCCGATCTCGCCGAACTCGTTCTCGATCAGCACGATTTTCTGGCCCTTGTAGGCCTCCTGAATCATTTTCTTGATGAGCGTGGTCTTGCCGGCGCCGAGAAAGCCGGAGTAAATATCAATTTTTGTCATAATTGTCTCACCTTTCCAGTGTGATTGATTTTCTCAACATATTATTATAATACATTTTCCGGAAAAATGTTTGAAAATGCTGTTAACTTTTCCGGTTATTCCCCGGCCTGCCATGCTTTGCAGACATCTACCCAGCCGAGGAAGCCGGAGAACCGCTCCAGCTCCGGGATGGTCAGCTCGATGGCGCTGTTGCTGCTGCCGGCGGCGGGGAAAACCGTGGGGAAGCGCTTCAGGGAGACGTCCAGATAAACCTGCACACCCTCGTTCACCGCGAAGGGGCACACGCCGCCCACGGCGTGTCCGATGCGCGCTGCGGCATCCTCATGGGACAGCATTTTCGCCTTGACGCCGAACCGGGCTTTGTATTTGGCGTTGTCCACCTTGGCGTCCCCGGCGGTTACAATGAGAATAGGAGTATCGTGGACGCCGAAGGACAGGGTTTTTGCAATTCGGCAGGGCTCGATTTGCAAAGCCTGTGCCGCCAGCTCCACGGTGGCGCTGGACACGGGAAACTCCAGAATCCGGTCTGCCGCGCCGTATTGGGTCAAGAAGCTTCGCACTTTTTCAATTGACATATGGTTCCTTCTTTCTATGTTGGGGAGAAGTTTTCCTCCACTGGGTAGTCATCTGTATCGGAATAATGCCACCATTCCCCGGAATATCCTTTCAAACCGTGCTTTTCCATGAGGATTTCCAGAAGCTCCGCGTGAGCAGCGGCGGTTTCGGTGCAGTCGGAGTAGTCCCGGTCTGCCTTTGCCGAGAAGTCGTCGAAGCCCGTGGGCATTTCCAGCTCGGTTCCGGTTTCGTCCACCAGCGTCACGTCCATGGTGCTGCCCCGGCTGTGGGAGCTGAAGCCCGTTTCCGGGTTTGCCACGAAGGCCGGGTCCGGGCAGACTTCCCAGAGCTTAAATTGTGCGCTGACCGGGCGGAAGCTGTCCCAGATTTTTAAGGTCAGCCCCAGCTCGGCGAGGTCTGCACTGACTGCCGTCAGCTTTTTGACCGTGCCGTAGCGCAAATAGGCGTCGGAGAAATCGTAGATGACCTGCCCGGTGAAATTATCGGCGGTGGCGTACATCAGTTCCTGCCGTGCCGACGGAATATAATCCAGAACCCGAACGAAATCCGAAGGGGAAGGTTCCGGGGCAGACGTTTCCGGCAGGGTTTCCGGCGGCGGAGTTTGAGCCGGGACTGTCCCGGCGGTTGTGGGTACCGTCGGCGTTCTGCCGCAGGCACAAAGCAGACAGGCAAGGGCCAGCAGCCCAGCAGCCATGCGCCGCTTCATGGCGTTTCCTCCGTGAGCCGGATGCCCTTTATGTGGTCGATCATGGCCCGCATGGGGGCGGACAGCCACTTTTCCCGGCGGTACAGCAGTTGCTTCCAGACCACCACCTGCAATTGGGGTACGTTCAGACGCTTCAGGTGTCCGGCGCGAACCTTGCTTTCGGTGACATAATCCGGCAGGAAGGATAGGCCCATATTTTCCCCAACCAGCTTGCAGATCAGGTCTGCCTGACCGGTTTCCAGCACGGGACTGATTTCCAGCGAGTTCCGGGCCAGCTGCTCGTCCATCAGGCGGCGGTAGCTCATGCCCTTTTCCGTCAGCAGGAAGGGCTGGGGGAGAAGCTGCTCCAGGGCGACTGACCGCAGCGCTGCCAGCGGATGACGGGGCGATGCCACAAAATGCACGCCGATTTCTTCCTCGTCGGCTATGACGTAATTGGTGTCGTAAACGTGGTCGTCCATGGTGCAGATCATATCCACGTCGTTGTGATCCAGGGATTCCAGCAGGGCGCTGGTGTCTACGGTCGTAATGTGCAGACGAACCTGAGGGTAGGCTGCCCGAAACTGAGCGAAGTGCCCCACGATCAGCGGCTCGCACAGGGAATCCGCCATGCCCAGCCGCAGTGTTCCGGCAGGCTCCCGCCGGCGCTGGTCGCCCAGCAGCATTTCCTGACCGGCATGGCAGATCTGCTGGGCGTAGCCCAGCGCGTCCCGGCCCGCGTCGGTCAGGGTGACGGTGTGACCGATGCGGTCAAAGAGCTGGGCGCCCATTTCCTTTTCCAGCTGCTTAATCTGAAAAGAGATGGTGGGCTGGGAATAGCCCAGCTTTTCACCCGCCCGGGTGAAGCTGCCCAGTTCGGCAACCTCTATAAAAATACTCAGTGCCCGAAGGTCCATGGCTGTCCTCCCGGAATTGAAAAAATAAATGGATTTGATTTAATTCATCAATTGGACTTATACCGGTATCTATTATATACTCGTTGTGAATTCTGTCAAGAGGTATAAAAAATGGGTATTATTTCGGCAGTATACAATTTTCTTTGGGGGGATTTGTTCACGATTCCCATTGGCGGCGGAATCGGCGTCTCCCTGCTGGTAGCCCTCCTGATTCCCACGGGCCTGTACTTTACGGTGCGAACCCGGCTGCTTCCGGTGCGGTGCTTTCCGGAAATGCTGCGTCTTATGATTCACCGGGAGTCGGCTGGAAAGGGCGGCGCCATTTCCGGGCTCCAGGCCCTGATTGTGTCCACGGCTACAAGAGTCGGCATGGGCAACATGGTGGGCGTTGTGGCGGCGATTTCCGCTGGCGGCCCCGGGGCAGTGTTCTGGATGTGGGTGACGGCGCTGATCGGCGCGTCCACCGCCTTTGTGGAAGCCACGCTGGCCCAGCTTTATCGAGAGCCGGACCCGCTGTTCGGCGGCTATCGGGGCGGCCCGGCCTACTACATTCACGGCTTTTTCTGCCGGGGCAAAAAGAAAAGCCTCCTTGCTGCGGCCTTTGCCCTGTCGGGGCTGCTGTGCTGGTGCGGCGTCAGTCAGGTCATCAGCAATTCCGTCTCCGCCTCCTTCCAGAACGCCTTTTCCATTCCGCCCATCGTGTCCACGGTGGTGCTGGTGGCGCTGGCGGCGGTGGTGGTACTGCGGAAAAACGCCAGCGTGAAGGTGCTGGACGTAATTGTGCCAATTATGGCGGGATTTTACTTTTTGCTGGCGATCTTTGTCATTGTCAAAAATGCCGCGCTGCTGCCCGGTGTCTTCGGGCGGATTGTGGAGGAGGCCTTTGGCCTGCGGCAGGCCGCGGCGGGGGCCTTCGGCGCGGCGCTGATGAACGGCGTCAAGCGGGGCCTGTTCTCCAACGAGGCAGGCTCCGGCTCCGCCCCCTGTGCCGCTGCCGCCGCCAATGTCAGCCATCCGGCAAAGGCGGGACTGCTTCAGGCCTTCGGCGTGATTCTCGATACCATCGTCGTCTGCACCTGCACCGCCATGATTATGCTGCTGGCTCCACAGGAGATGCTGGAGAGCCTGTCCGGCATGGCGCTGCTGCAAACCGCTATGGGCTGTCACTTCGGACAGTGGGGCGTGATTTTTGTAGCCATTACCCTGTGGCTGTTCAGCTTTTCCACCTTTATCGGCATCCTTTATTATGCCCGCTCCAACGTGGCCTATCTCTTCGGCGACCGCCGGGCGGCCCAGACCGGCTTTCAGCTGGTGGCGTTGGCGATGCTGTTCATCGGCGGACTGGCGGCGTACACCTTTGTGTGGGATTTGGGGGACATCGGCATTGGTCTTATGACCATTTTCAACCTGATTGCGGTGGTGCCCATGTCCGGGCAGGCCATTGCGTCATTAAAGGATTATGAAGACCGAAAGGAGAAACTACGATGAAGCGGATATTGGAGGTCTGCGTGGATTCCTACGCCTCCGCCATGGCGGCGGTCGCCGGGGGCGCGGACCGGCTGGAGCTGTGCAGCGCGTTGAGCGTGGGCGGTCTGACCCCTTCGGCGGCGCTGCTGCGGCAGATTCGACGGGTCAGTAAGATTCCCGTTCGCTGCCTGATGCGGCCCCGGGGCGGGGATTTTCTCTACACACCCGAGGAAGTGGAGCAGATGGCAATGGAGATGGCAGTCCTCCGGGACGCCGGAGCCGACGGCTTTGTCATCGGCTGCCTGACGGCAGAGGGAGAGCTGGACGGCAAAGCCATGGAGCCGCTGCGGAAGGCGGCGTCCGGTTTGGGCCTGACCCTGCACCGCTGCATCGATGTGTCACGAAATTTGGAAGACACCTACCGGAATGCGGCAAAGCTGGGCTTTGACACGGTGCTGACCAGCGGCGGGGCAGAGAAGTGCCGGGACGGTATGGAAACCATTGGACAATTGCTGAAAATCCGGGACGCAGAAAATGGCCCGGAGGTTCTCATCGGTGCGGGGGTCAATGCCAGCATCATTTCCGCCTTCCGGGCAGAGCTGCCGGAAGCGGTGGCCTTCCACATGAGCGGAAAAACGGAAATCGAAAGCAGGATGCACTTTCGCCGGGAGGGTGTGCCCATGGGCCTGCCGGGGCTGGACGAGTGGCACATTTCCGTGACCAGTGAGGAAGCGGTCAGGGAAGCAAAGAAACAACTATTATAAAGAAAAGCTGTCATTCCGAGCCAGTGCGCACGCTGCTGCGGGAATCCGCTCTCTCTGAAAGATACGGATTCCACTTCAAAATAGCGGGCTGTTTCGGAATGACAGGTTTTTATTCTGCGGAAGAAAGAGTATCAAAAGAAGCTGACCTGACTGGTATCCGGCAAATCTCCGAAGGCTCCGGCCTCCTTGAGCATCTGCATATGGGTCTTGGAAACCTTGGGGCAGGCCGCCGCCACTTCCTCGATGGACAGGAAGGTCTTCCCTTTTCTGCCCTCCATCAGATCCCAAGCCGCGCTTTCGCCCAGACCGGAAATCGCCACAAAGGGCGGCAGGAGTTTCCCGTCCTTGATGAGAAATTTGGTGGCGTGGCTGTCGTAAATGCTGATGGGTGCGAATTCAAAGCCCCGGAGGTAGAATTCGTAGACCACCTCCAGCGTGGTCAGCAGGTCCTCATCCTTGGCGGTGGCGTCCTCATTGCCGTCAATGGCCTTGATGTTCGCTACAACAGCATCCTTGCCACCGGTCATCAGCACCGCGTCAAAGCCGCCCTTCTGGCTGCGGCGGTAGAAGTAGGCCGCGTAGAACGGCAGCGGGTGGTGCACCTTGAACCAGGCAATGCGGAAGGCCATCATAACGTAGGCCACGGCGTGGGCCTTGGGGAACAGGTACTTGATCTTCTTGCAGGAGCCGATATACCAGTCCGGCACGCCGGCGGCCACCATTTCTTCCTCCGCCCCCTCCGGCAGTCCCCTGCCCTTTCGGACGGCCTCCATGATCTTAAACGACCGTTTTTCCGGCATGCCGCAGGAAATCAGATAGAGCATAATGTCGTCACGGCAGCCGATGGTGGAATCAACCGTGGCGGTTTTGGAGGTAATCAAATCCTTGGCGTTGCCCAGCCACACGTCGGTGCCGTGGGAGAAGCCGGACAGCCGCACCAGCGTATCAAACCGGGTCGGCATGGTGTCCATCAGCATTCCCCGGGTAAACCGGGTGTTGAATTCGGGAATTGCCACGGCGCCGGTGGGGCCGAGAATGGGGTCATCCTCATAGCCTAAAACCTTGGAGGAGGTGAAGATGGACATGGTGTCCTTGTCGTCCAGGGGGATGGTCTTGGCGTCCACCCCGGTCATATCCTCCATCATGCGGATCATGGTGGGGTCATCGTG
>CAMFBN010000030.1 GCA_945948535.1 uncultured Clostridia bacterium | reverse complement strand
CCCCGTCGATGCCAACGGCGGAGTTCCATTTGCGGTACTTTGCCGCCCGCAGGGAACCGAATACCATGTCGGCACACACGGCGATCAGCAGCAGCCGCACAAAGATGTTGCCCATCAGGGCCGCGAAAAAGCGGATAATAAAAGCGTTTACCATTTGCATTTGTATGTCCTCCTCTGATTGTTAGCCAACAGGAATGGCCTTGTTTTCCCATTTCTTGTAGGCATCGAAATACAGTTCCTTCTTGTCGCCGTTGTATGTCAGCTCGTAGTACATACCGTCAAACAAGGTGGTGCTGGCCAGTGCCTTACTGTTCTGCAAAGTCTTGCACATCCAGACAATGAAAACATCGTCAGCAGTAATCTGCTTGCCGTCCGTCTTGTCAAGATGCTCGTTGGCATACTCAGCAACGGTCTTTTTGCACAGGGAAACAAATTCTTTCTCGTTCATTTGTATGTCCTCCTTATTCTTCGTAGATGATTTCCAGCCCGTAGGCAACAGCAGCGTCATGCTCGATGCGGCAACCGCGGGCTTTCTCCCACCCCTTGCAGAAGTAGGCGGCGTGGCACAGGCTCATGTTTTCCAGAGATTTCGCAAGGAAGCACAGCGGAATCTGAACCACACCACGTTCCTGCATCTTTTCCTTGCTGTACCATTCGTCGGTAAACAGCGTGTTGACAATCTCATATCCCTTATCTTTCAGGGCGGCGATTGCCTTTTCTCTGGTCGCGACGATCTCCTCATCGGTCTTCCCGGCCATAGGCTGGGACAGCATTGCTTTTTTCGTTTCCATATGTATTTCCTCCTAAGTTAATTTACGTCCATATGGACAAAATCAGATCCATTGATCTGGTAGGCGTAGTGTACCGGCAAGGTTTTGACATAGGCCAGCAGCGTTGCGCCGGAAACGCCCCGGACGCAGAAGTCCATCGCCTTTCCCGTGATGTGGTAGCTGTTTTTCGTGGAACCGGGTAGCTCGTCATTGTGTGCCTGACAGCGCACGCCGCTGGAAACCGTGGCAGGTGCGTCAAAATGCGCCCGAACCTTGTCCGCCAGCCGGACCAGCGCCTCGTCCGGCTCCACCGGGAAGCCCCCGCACTTGCCGCAGGGGCACCGGAACTCCGCACGGGTGAAATAGTGGATATCCTTCCACCAGTCCGCAGTTGCTGACATTTTGTCAGCAATAGGCTTCTCCCCGCTGGCCACAACCTCCAAAATCCTCTTTTCCGTCTCCGGGCCGAAGATGCCGTCCACGGTGTCCATGTACGCCCTCTGGAAGTCGATGGTTGCCCGCTGGGACTGCTGGCCCCACAGGCCGTCAATGTCCCCGGCGTAATAGCCTAAGTACCGAAGCAGGCACTGTTTCTGCGCCATCGTCATGCAATCACCACCCCGTATTTCGCCAGAATGGCAACGATATCCTCGGTCAGAATCTTTTTCAGCTGACCGTGGGGCAGCTTACCGATAGCGGCAGCCATGGCGCGCATATCCTGTTCGCCGTCCTCCGCCGCCCGAATCTCCGTCAGACGCTTTTTCGCGCCGTTACTCCACTTCTGCATCAGGCTTTACCTCCAAAATCTCAAGGGCAGACTGCATATCCTGCCCCTCGGCCTGCATCTGGGCGATTTTGTCCAGAATCCTCTGCTTGCGCTCCTCAACGGTCATCCGCTCACCCCCAGTGCCGCCTCAATCTCGGACAGGGCCTGCTCGTAGGCCGCCAGCTGCTCCCACTCATAGGCCCGCTGTGCATCGTCCAGCGTCCTCCAATCCCGCCACGGGGCAATCATCTCGCCCGAAAAAGTAACGCCGTCCGGGCGTGTCCACGTCTCACCAGCGGGGATATAGCGGTAACCCTCGATGTAGGCGGAGCACTTGCCGTCAAAAGCGGTGGTTTCAACGGCGGCCATGGTGCCGTCAGGGTCGGAGACGTTGCATTTGAAATCGTTGTCAATGTAGATTATCATTTACCGCACCTACCTAAAACATAATAATTTCGTGCACCTTAAGCACGCAGGTGGTGTTTTTGCTGTATCCTGCTAGCTTTATATAGTGCTCTCCACTAATTTTACTAATATCAACGTCAACATTTTGTCGCGTTAAATTACGAGTATTTTTATTAATTGCGATAAAACCGTCTCCTGCGTCAGTACAGGGACCTGTACTATCACTAAGTCCTACATACGCCCAGCCCGATTTATTTGACGTAATTACAAATCTCAAACATGACCATTGTGTAATATCAATTTTCGGTGAAAAATAGAATCCGTACTTACCACCGGGTTCATCTTTAGCAACTAGATCGTCACCGGATATGGAGAAAGCGCTTTGATAGCCGGTTAATGTATTCAAAGTCAATCCGTCCATCAGTTTACCAGAACGGAAAATAATTGGATTATACGATAACTCTATGGTTTTTACCTGACCATCAGTGTTGATATAAACCTCTGAACTTGAGTTATCCGCATCGTCTGTACAGGTAACTGTCCACGTCCCCGCATTTGGCACAACGCAATCCCATGTACCGCTGGTGTCCGGGGCGGTCAGGGTGGTCACGCCGTCCGTAGCGGTACAGGTGGAGCCAGCCGGGTATGTGACGTGGATGGTTGCCGCAAAGAACGTGATTGCCGTCGTGTAGTCTGCCGTGATGGTGACGGTTTTCTGGGCTGTCTGGGTGCCGTCGGTGATGGACAGCGTCCAGTCGCCCGTAGAAAGCCCCTTGAACACCGCCACGCCGTCAGTATCCGCCACCTTGGTTTTTCTCTTGCCGTCCTTGCTGACGGTGACCGTCGCCCCCGCCGGGGCATTGACCGTCAGTGTTACACCATTTAAGCCTCCGCTCATATTCACGATCATGCGCTCACCTCATTCAGGATCACAACGTTTGCCGTTACGGAGGATGCAGGAACGAACTCACACACAAAGCTCAGTGTCCCATTCCCCTGCCCGGAGCACCGCACCGCCGCCTCGCAGTACGCCTCATAGCTTTCCGCAGCGCAGCTGACGATTACGGTATTGGTTTCCGTCACGCCGTTCACATTTACCGTGATGGTTTTTTCATTCCATCCCTCTGCGGGCAGCTCCACGCTTGCGGCCTTAATTTTTCCGGCCAGTTTTTCCCCCACTTTCCTGTCCGCCTCGGAAAGCTCGGTTAATTTTTCGTTCAGCCCATACACCGCCGCAATGGTGGTCATGGGATACAGCGGGTGCAGCACATCGTCAGAATCCCTGTACAGGAGCATCCCATGGGACACATCCGGATCAGCAGGAATCTCCGCGCCAGCCGTATTGAACCACAGGCACGGAACACCCGGTTCCTTCTCCCCATAGATGAATCCGTCCTTCTGCGGCAATGTCACATTTCCCCAGATACTCATTCCGACACCTCCGTAATGGATGCCTGAATCGTAATGTCTTCGTCAGGCTTATTCCCGAGGGCGTATACCGTAACAGCGCCGCTATCGTTTTCGGCGCACAGTCCACTGCCCATAATGCGAAGTCTTTCCAGATTGGAAACAGATGGCCACAGGTCGATTCTGCTTCTCTGGCTCAGCCCTTCCATGGAAACCGTCATGCTGTACGGGCTTTTGGCCCCCTTCCAGTTTGCGGAAGGCAGTGTGATCTGCACCAGCTTCCCGGCGTTTCCGCCGCCGGAAAATGGCCCCGCAAGCTCCACCACAAGCCCGCCGCCTTCACCCAGATCAACCATTTACAGCACCTCCTTCGACAGGCTTTCGTGCATCCGAATGCCATCAATCTGTTTTCCTTCCACCGCGCCGTTTTTCCAGACGACGCGCACCTGTGCCGGTACAATGCCAGGCAGGATTGCCATGCTCTCACTCTGAGATACCGGATAAAGCCAGCAGTTGCTTTCATAGCTCAGCTGACCTCTGGACAGGCTCTTGGATACCCGCCCGATGGTGATCTCCACGTCCGCTACATTCTCCGGCGTTACGTTGGTTCCGGCGTTGTTCAGGATTTTCACGCCTAACTGATAGCTGTCTCCCTGCATCATAATGGATATTGCCTCCTTTTTCTAAACCCGGCGAGGACGTTTTTCCCCGCCGGGCGTTTTGTTTTACCGCTTCTTCCACGGAGCCTTCCGGTTCAGCGTCTTCTTGCTCCAGCCGCAGAAGAACCACAGCGTGTCCTTCTGCTCCTCGCTGATGGGCATTGCGTCGATGATGGGAAGCACCTGTGCCTGCACAGACCCGCTGTCCCGGTATCCGTCGCCGTCGCTGTCCGTGCCGTTGCAGGCGTTCTTCTTCTCCCGGAAGGAGAGGAACTGTTCCTCCGTAAATCCAGCGGACTGCAATGTGTAATCGCAGTTGTTGATTTTCCTGGTGTAGCTGTAGGCCGTGGAAATACTCAGCTGCGTGTTCGGGTGGCTCTTGATGTAATCGTAGGCCACCAGCTCCCGGTCTGCCTCCGCCTCGAACATCCCGCCCTTGGTCATCAGCGCCTGTTTCAGCTGCTGGCGGCTGATCTCGCCGGAGATGTACTTTTCCAGCTTCTCGTTGTAGGCATAGCCGTTCTCCTTTTCAAAATCCAGATTGCCGATATAGTAGTCGGCATCCGCACTGCGCTTCCCGTCGATGTCCATGAGCCACCGCTTGAAGTCAGACTTGGAAACAGCGCCGTCCAGATAGCACATCCGCTTGTCGTCCCAGCTGTACCCGGTCTCGTCCTCGAAGTCGTATTCCTTGAGCTTCTTCTCCGGGTCTTCCACCTTGCCATAGTCCCCCAGCCACTTTTCGGCATCCGAAGCGGTGATTTCGTCCTCCATATACGCCTGCTTGATTTCGTCGTAGGCGTACCCGGTGTCCCGCTCGCACCGCAGCCGCAGCTCCGCTTCCTCGGCCTGCTTCTGATCCTTGCCCTGATAGTCCATAAGATACTGGATATAGTCCTCGGGGCTGATGTAATTCTCGGAATCCTCGTCGTATCTCAGGTACTTGTCCTGAATCTCGTCCAGCGTCATGCCGGTGTCCTGCTTGCCCTTCCAGCCGGCGATCATCAGCTCCACGTCCTCCGGCTCCGCGTCCAGATAGGTTACCATAATATCCCGGACTTCCTCCTCCGTGACTTCCCCATTCAGGAACTTCTGCTTGAAGCTGTCCCGGAAGCCGCCACGCAGTTCAATCGCAGCCCGCCGTTCGTTGGGTTCATCTGCCGTCACAGCCAGAAGGGCGAGAATGTCGTTGCAGGTGTCCGCGTCTCCCGCCCGGTAGGCGTTCAGGAACCGGTTCCGGTACTGTGCCTTGGTGGTGGCGCTGTCGTCGTAGTTTCCAAGAGAACCGTTCTGAATGTTCAGCACCCAGTGCTCATAGGCATCCATGAATTTCATGGCGTTTTCAGCGGGTACCCCGAAAGCGCCGAACACAGAGCCGATGGTTCTTCGGATATCCTCCTTCCGCTCCTGTTCGTCCCAGCCTTCCTCGTCCTGAGATTTCTGCCATAGGTCGAACAAATCCTGAAGCGCGTCTCCCACGGCGCCCACGGCGGAATCCGTCAGGCCGTAGTACCGTTCCCCGCTGACGGCAGCGTGGATAAGGTCATAGGCCATATCGCCCAGCGTAAACATACCCGCCATGGAAGAAAGGAACTCCTGGAACATTCCCTCCTTGATCTTGTCAGAAGTAACCTCCCCGGTTTCATCGTCCCGGTATCCCTTCACCTGTGCCCATACAAGGTTCACCGCTGTCCGCATGAGGACAAACGCCCCGGCGCCGCCGATGATGACGGCAGTTCCCGCATTGGCCAGATCCATAGCCGCCTGTTTCACATCCGCCCGGGTCACGCCGTTTCTTCCTGCCTTGAAGTCTTGCCGCATCTTGGCAAATTTGCCGGATGCCTGCATCAGAATGTTCAGGTTCTGATTGCTCTGGGTCTTGAACATATTGAACATTTTCATGTGCGCCCGGTTGTCCCGCAGCATATCGCTTCGTTCCGTCACGGTATAGTTTGGCTGGGTTCTGCGGATGATTTCCGTGTAGATTTCATTGGCTGCCTCATCGAATCCAGCCTCTCCGCGCTTGTAGCCCCGGCTCACCGCCGCTTCCTCCGCCATGGCATACATGGTGCTGGTTGCGAACACGTCCATGTTCTGGCACCAGTTGAATAGCAGCTTTCCGGCCTTACTCTGGCTGATCCGGTTCCAAAGCCCGTTCTTCTTTTGCAGGTCTGCCACCTCCGTAATACCGCCCTCGCCCCGATAGCGCTGGAAGAAGAAGGCGTTCTTCTGGGCAAGTTCATTCTTTGCGTTCTTGCTGAATGCCGTTTTCAGGCCCTTCACAAAGCCAACGCTCATATTCTTCCAGCCCACAGCCGCCGCAGCGGTGGGAATGGACGCCAGCTGGCTAACCGCGACTCTGGGATTCAGGCTCAGGCTTGCACTGGCAGCCGCGCCATAGAATTTGTCAAGCAGGCCCTTCCCGCTTTCCCGTCCTCCGGCAATGTCCTTGATGTAGTTTTCCACATAGTCAACGCCGCTGACACCAAGGCCGGAATTGCCCTTGCCGAACTTGGCCCCGATCATTTCATTGACAGAGCTGTTCATGCCTGGCATTCGGATTTTCCAAAGGCGGCTGAAATCCTTCTGTGCCTTGCTGTATCCGCAGTACCGGGCAATGGCATCCCGCTGACTTCCCAACTCCACGAAGAAATCCGTCAGAAGAATGGCGTTTCGGTTCTCCACGCGCTCTTTGAGGAACCCGGAGTTTTCCAGATTAAAGGCGCTGTTGCTGTCCCGGATATCCGTCCATACCGTGTCACCGTTCCGGTGCATGGGAACATAGTCCTCAATGAGCCGTGGGCGGTAGCCGTGGATTTCCTCATGTGCGTCTGCCATCAACTCACCGGAGCGGGCGTACCATTTCCGGCCAGACTCGATGCACTGCCGTTCCAGCGGTGTGAGCATTCCCTCAATGGTGTTCCGTAGCCCCAGCAGACGTGCTTCCTCACCCATGACCAGATTGTCCCGCTGCCGGCGCATATCATCCAGATTCTGCCGGAACGCTTCCTCGCTAAGGCCTCCGAACTCCCCGCGTTTCAGGCTCTTTTCCGCATCCTCGATCTGCCGGCTCAGGTCATACGCGCTGTCCCCCAGCCCTGGCGTGAGCATTTCGTTCAGATCCTTGTCGCCGTAGGCCTTGCTTCTGTCCTTATAGTACATCCGCTGGTCAGGCACTTTCAGGCCGCTGTACACCAGCGCCTTTCGGCTGTCCTCCTGGCACAGCAGCATATACAGCTGCAATGCCATGCCCCGGGTAATCTTCACGCTGTTTCCGTTCATGTCCTTAAGCCCAACGTCCACCAGCGTTTTCGTGGGATTGCCCAGAAGCTTTCCAAGCTCCTTTCGGTTCTGCGGATTCTCCATAATGTCGGAAAACTGGTTGTAGTATTCAGTCTGCACCTGAATCATCCGCTCAGTGCCCTTGGAGAACATCTTCTGCACCTGTTCGCCCACGCTGTTCTTGGCATAGCCGGAGAAGGCCATAAACATGGTGTCCGGGCTCATTTGCCAGTTCATGTACCGTCCAACGGGTTTCAGGTACTTGCGGATAAAGCCCACATTCACGCCATTGATTTCTTTCCCCCACTGCCGTGCCGTTTCCGTCAGCTCAGCGTTGTGGTCGCCCAGCCAGATTTTATTGGCGTTCACAATGGAGTGGTAGAAGCTCTGCATTGTTTCCTTCACCGCTTCCAGCTCCTGAGAGGTCATATCATAGATATCCTTGCCCCTGAGCTGTTTGTCCAGCGCTTCCAGCATCTGGCTGGTGTGCTCATCGTAATAGATGCTCAGTGCGCCGTCCTTCTTGATTTCCTCATACCGCTGCCGCAGCTGCCCCAGCTTGATTTCCTTATCGGCAATCCGGGCCTTCTGCCGCTGGGCGGCGTCAATTCCGTTTTGGGCATATTTCAGCTCATGGTTTTCCGCCAGCTTTCCGGAGAGCATATCGATTCTCGCGTCATACTCCCCGCTCCTGCGCACCGCCGCCTGTTCCAGATTGGAAACAAACAGGTCGCACACATCCGCAACGGCCTGTGTCAGCGCGGTTGGCGCATGGGCTGTCACGCCCTTTCCGGGATTCAGAATCATCTTTTGCAGCTTCCCGTGGATATCCTTCAGCTGGTTTCGGATAGCGGTCTGCTTCCTGTCCTCCACCCGCGCCTTCGCCGAAGCCCGGGTCTTGTCCAGCTTCTCCTGCAAGGCATCCACATTCCTGTCTGCCTTTTCATACTCCCGGAAAAGCCGCTGGAACTCCTTCTCCCACATAGCGTTGTCCTGCTTGTGCTTTTTGGTTTCCGCCTCCAAAGCCGCTTTCAGGCTGTCCGCCCTGCTCTGTGCGGTATCTCCTGCCTTGATGGCCTTGTCGCATTCCCGTGCAAGACGCAGGAACTCCCTCTCAATGATCTGAGTATCCTGCCGGGCGGCTTTCAGATCCTCCTTCTGCTGCTGGAACCGCTCCTTCGCCGCCTGCTGCTGCGCGTCGGCCTTTCCCTGCATCTCTGCCCGGACGGCATTCACGTCCTCCCGGCGCTGCTGCTTCAGCTGGTCAATCTGGCTTTGATAGTTCTCCCGGATAGACTGGATTTTCTCTGTGTACCGCTGCTTGATGGATTCCACCTGGGCCTTGTTCCTGTCCGCCGTGGTCTTAATGGGAACCAGTTTGGTAAAGTTCTCCCACACGTTCATCCGCTGCTCGTTCAGGGCGGCTTCTGCCAGTTCCTCCGGGCTGAATGCCGATTCCTCAAACATACTTTTCAGCGTGTCGATGGCGCTGTACAGCTCTCTCGGCATGTCGGAACTGCTGATATCCGGATTGAAAATATCCGGGTACTGCCCGCTCATTTCCTGCCAGAACTGGTCAAGGCTGGTGTTTGCGGTGTCCGAGATGTTCAGCGTCCCGAAGAATCGCCGCCGGTAGTCCCCGTATTTGCCTACCAGATGGGCCGCCTCGGCCTTCTGGCTGTCGTTCAGGGAAATGCCTCTGCCCTTGATTTCGGACAGAATCCCCTGGGCGTAGCTGTCAAGCTTCGGTTTCGATTCCGGTTTATGGTCAACCAGCCACTGCGCCGCCTCGTCGATCAGCCCGGTCATGTTCTCAGACCCCTCACCCATGGCCTTGTAGGTCTTCTCCAGAATCTTCCGCAGCTCCACAACATCGCCCTTGGCCCCTGCGCCGTTCATCAGCCGTCTGGCAGCCGCTTCCACGCTGCCCCAGGTGTACACCGTCCCGTCCGTGACCTTCCCTTGCAGCTTCACCAGCTCCCGCAGATACTCCACGGTATCCTTCAGCTCCGCGTTCTGCTTTTGCAAAATCTGGTTCATCTTCCCCACATCCGGGTCACGGTCGGAAAACTTAGCATCCTCAACAGAATTGACTAATTCCAGTCGTTCGTTATCCCCGGTGTAGAACTTGACAGGAACGCCGTAGTCATTTAGTCTATCGACGATCTTCTGATCTGTGCCTTTTGGAACAATTGCGGCTTTGACTTCATCGAATCGAATTGACCTTTCCGGCTTTGCCTCAAATAGGTTGACAGGCATCTGAGACACGTCAAAGAGCAGTGTTTTAACATCAACCGCGGTCTCGTCGCTAATGTCCATTGTGTACTTCTGGAATATCTTCTGGATATCCGAAACATTATACTTTCTGCCCTCGGCAATCTCCATCATGATATCACCAATAGCATCATAACGGATAAGCGGATTGCTGCCCCCATGCTTATTCATGGTCTCGTCGTCTATGCGTTTCATTACTTCGAACATACGATCGGACAGTGCATCTTGTACTTGGTCAAGCTGCTCCTGAGAGAGATTTTGCAGCCTACCCTCGTTCCTGTGCATAGCTTCAATACTAGAGAAACGTTCTGCGGTGCCAGCGCGCAGGGTCTTGATACCGTTGAACCCCGCAACATTTTTTGTATTACCACCGTTCTGTGCCGCCATCGCCTTTACAATTCCATCCAGCGTTACAGAAATGTGAGTTGCCTTGAAACTCCGCACATTCCCAGATGGAGTATACCGATCCTTACCGTTATATACGCCGCTGTCCTTTTCAATGCCGGAGAACATTCCCCGCACCCATGCTTCGTACTTTGCGGTATCTAGTACAGAATCCACGAATTTTTTTGTTTCTTCCACATCAGTCACGGTTTTGTATTCAGTCCCTGTGTTCCCTGAAAGCCAGTCCTTGATACGGCTAAGCACATTGCCCAGTCGAAACGCTGTTTTGGTAATTCCTGGATATACTTCTTCCAGCTCCGCACCATGCTGCTGCCGTACATCTTTAAGAACAAGATTCCCGATTTCCGACGGATCGTAAACACCAAGCACATCCATGATCTTTACATACTTATCTTCCATCGCTGGAGTAACTTCAACACCTGTCTTTTCCTGTTTGGTCTGAGGCTCAATATGCTGTCCATGCTCTTCCAGATATGCCGCCTTCATGCCGTAGTTGTCTATAGCGTACTGGATAAACCCTTCCTCTCCGCCGTATCGATTGAGCGTGTCGCTCATACTGTACTCCACCCGTCCAAGGTCTCGTCTAAAATGCTCGTCGATGCGGATTTCCAGTGAACGCAGCCTTCTATGTGCCGCGTTGCCAACCTTGTCGTTTATTTCATACTCGATTTGCGGGAAAGTAGGTGTCCAGGCATCCGCAGAGTATACAGTATTCTTTCTGCTGGCTTTCGGGTCGATGGTTTCCCGTCCAAATACAAGCGTGATGTCCCCGAAATTTGTGTGTGGAATGTCAGATTTCGTAACGGCTATGCTTGGCATTGGAAAACCGCCAAGATCCAGAGCTTTTTGCAATTTGTCCTCTGTCAGGTTGTGCAGCGCGACCAAATTTTTCGTTTCCTCAACCGTGTCCCGCATGGAAAATTTCTTGTTGACTTTTCCGTCTGTACTGCGTATACTACACATAGAAGCATCACGGAGGAAGTTAGACTTCGGGTTCTGCCCGTATGAGCTGACGATGTCCTCCGTGATGTTTCTTATTTTTGTAACATCTTTCAGCAGCTTTCCTCGTTTGATGTTCTTTACATTTACAATGCCCTCAAAATACTCAGAGCCAACCTTGAAGATTGTTTTGAAATAGCTAAAGTCTATTGCATCCGGGTGAATATGTCCATCTTTTCCATCAGGCTCATTAGGCAGCGCGATTCCTGCGTCAAGAAGGTTGTCCAATTCACCAGACGCGGTAAGCTTCGCCTTTCTTGTCTGGGCATCAATTGATTTTGACGGATGCAGGTATTCGTTTACAGAATCTCCGTTTACAAACACACGATTATCAATGCCAATTATCCGGCCCGCGAACTTATCCATTAAGATTTTTTTCGCGGACTTATTCATTTCAGATACTGCCATACCATCGAAAGTATGCGCATCCATTTGAACGTCAACAAATCTGGTGCCGTCTTCAAATGCTCTTAATGAATACTTCACGCCGCCGTACTTGGCGGCATTTTTTGTGCCCCCATCCGTCACCGCAGTTACCCGGGTATCCGCCAACCCTTCCGCGTACAGTTCCTCCAGCTGGGGCAGAATCTCCTTCATGTTGGAGACAATCTTGCCCTCGGTAGAATCCATCCGCTCCCCCTTGTAGGCATCCACAATGGCCCGGATTTTCTCGGCAACGTCCTTGGCCCACTGCTTAACCGTCTCCCACAGGCTGGGGTCGCTCTCCTGTAGGCCTTTCAGCTTTTCCAGCACCTTTCCGTCAGCCAGAATGCCCTCCATGGAATCGGCGATCATTTCCTCGTAGGCTTCGTCATAGGAGATATCCCGCCCGTTCTTCTTGGCCTTGGTAATCTGCTTCTGAATCAGATTCTCGGCGGAGATATCCCGGTCTCCGTAGCCATTCATAACCAAGTCCGCGAATGCCTTGAATTTCTCCGGGCTGTACTTGCGGATGTGGTGGGTCAGCTCATGGGCCAGGGTGTACAGCATCACGCCCCGCCCGTCGTTGCCGGCGTTCAGGTCGATGTGGATGCCGTATTCATCGTACCAGCCGTTGGGGGCCTTGTGCTCTGCCCCGGTCTCGTCGGCATATACCCGGCTTCCGTTCTTTTCGTAGCTTTCAAACACCCAGAAGTCCACGCCCAGGGCCTTGCTCAGCTGCTCCATGGTGGCAATCGCCGTCTCCCGCTTGGCGTCGAACTTCCGCCCGTTGCGGTTAAAGTGCAGAGCCGCCTCCTGCCCGGGCATTTTTGCCTCCATAGCCGCTTTCTGCTGCCTGGCAACTCTGGTGTTGGCTTCCCGGATTCCCGCCTGATATGCGCTTCTGGCAGCCTCAGCGTCAATAGCAGAGGACAAGGAACCACGCCTGACCTCGGAATAGTTCATGCCGTACAGGCCGTAGCGGTAGCAGTCCTCTACGCCCTTGCAGTATTCCTCCATGGATACGTTGCTTCCCTCAAAGCCGTTTGCAATCAGGTTCGCGTCCGCCACATCCGAGCTGTATTTCCGGGCCGTATCGAACAGCAGTGCCTCGCTGGAATCGTGATAGGCGGTCATGTCGGAGGAATCCACCACGTCGCCGTTCTTGAGACGCAGCTGCATGGTGTCCCCCTCCCGGCTGGTAACCGCCAGCACCGCCCGGTTTGGGTTTTTAATCACCGCGTCCCCGTTCTCGTTCCGGCGGCTGATGATCTTGGCGGCCTCCGGCGCATCCACGGTTTCCCCGCTTCCCATCAGCTTCTTGAGGCCCTGTGTTCTTTTGTTGACACTGCTGTTCTGGTCAAGAACCATTTCCCGGAAAGCGTCCGCCAGCAACTGGTTTTCTTCGACCATCACCTTCTGCTCCTCGCTCAGCTGACCGCCCATGGCAATGTAGTTAAGAACCATTGCGTTTCGTTCCGCCACGTCCGCGGGAAGCCCGTGGTTTTGCAGATACCGGGAAATATCACGGACATTCTGCTCCCCCAGCCCGGCCCCGATCTCGTTGAGCACCCTGCCGATGGTGTAGGCCCCGGTGTTCTTGTCGATCTTCTTTGCCAGCCGGTTTGCTTCCGTGCCGATGTCAAAGCTTTCGCCGACACCCCGCAGGGCGTCCACATCGATCTTCTGATTCAGAGCGTCCTTTCCCGTGCGGTAGGTTCCATATTCGTCCAGGGCGATGGAAGGGCCGGACATGAGTGCGCCGGTGGCGAAGCCTGCCAGCATACTGTAGGCCACGTCCTGCCCCCGCAGCACCTCGTCCTTGTGGAGAATCACGTTGTTCATCCACGGCTCAATGACTGCCTGAAATCCTTCCTCCACCGTCTCACCAAGGCCGTCCACGACACCTCTGGCACCGGCCCGAAGGATTGCGTTGTCCGTCATGCTCAGAATCTTTTCCCCCAGAGCGTCCGTGCCGATACCGGTCATGCCCTCGATACCACCGAACAGCAGTTCCGTACCGATTTCAGACGCCGCGTTGGCGTAGGCATAGGCCTTGGCGTTGCTGGGATCGTACCCCTGATTGATTGCCTCGGTGTAGGTATTTCCCGCGATACCCGCGCCCATGACGGCAAGGCTTCCAGCTCTGGACAATCCTGCTGTCGCTTTTACCCCGAAGCCAAGGCCAGGCAGTGCCATGTTGAGCAGTCCAGCCACAGCCATGGACGGAACCATATTTCCGATGGACATAGCGCCCTGTCCGAAGAATTCCTCCCACGTCCTGCCGCCTTCTTCATCCTGAAGCAGGTTACCGGGGGAATACTTTCCAAGACCGCCCATCTTATGCCCGTTCTTCTGGTCATCCTGCAAGAGCTTATTGGCGGCAATCTGGGTTGGGCTGGCGGGGGTATAGTCCTCTTTTCCGAATAACAGCTTGTCCAGATTGGACATACCCTTGAAAGCGCCCTCCATGCCGACCATTCCGTAGGCCAGCATTTTCAGCGCTCGGTTGTAATCCTTGCTCTGCTCATAGTTTTCAGTGCCAACGCGCTCTTCCAACCGCAGGGAATCCAGATACTCCATGGCCTTTTGTGTGCCGTTCTGCTGGTCGTAGCTGTCCCAGTAGTTGTAGGTATCCTTTTCTTCCGGTTCCAGACGGTCATAGCCCTTCTGGCTGAAATCCGACGCGCCCCATACATCGTCCTGCTGCTTCCGCCATGCCCGTTCCGCATCCGTCTCGTTGATCATCCGGCTTAAGGCACTGTCCCCACGGAACTGCGCCCGCTGGGCAAACTCCGGGTCATAGTTCTGGGAATACCGATCACCAACCCCGGATAGTTCCGCTTCCTTCTGGTAGCGCTTTGCCTGTGTGATGTCCGCCTCCAACTGAGCGATCCTGCTGTCGATGGCATTGTATTGATCTGCCTTACCCTCCTTCTCAGCCTGCGCCCGGCTTGCGGAATCCGTCCAGTCAAACCCGTCATACACCTGATCCCTCTGCCGTTTCAGCTGTCCAACATCCGTCTGCGCCATGGTGATATCCACATTCCGCAGACGCTCCATCCTGGCATTGTCATCCATGGACTGTACGAATTCCTTTTCTTCCGCGTCCTCAATTCCGGCGGCAGTTTCCTCAAGCCGGTTGTAGTCCAGATTCTGGTATTTCTGACGCCACTCCTCCTGCTTCCTGTGGGCCTGATAGCTTTCATCGGAATCGAACTGGGCCATGTATTCCCGGTTTTTCTGAATAGTGTCCGCCAGTTCATTCAGATAGTCATAGGCGTCTTTATAGCTGGAACCAATCAGATTTGCGTCATTGCGAATGTTGTCGTATTCGTCCCGCAAACCAAGAACTTTTTCGTACCATTCCCCGCCGAAGTTCATGTCCCACTGATCAAAAGCAGTCTTTTCGTAGTCACGATAGCCATTAATCGCAGAATTGTAGCTGCCAAGCCATTTCAGAACGTTGTTCGCGGCTTTTTCTCTTCTTTGTACAACATCCTCTCTCTGGTTGTACTCATTTATTATGTAGTCAGCAAGCGTCTTCTCTCTGCTTCCTTTGCCGGATGGTTTTGACGAACCAGAAGCGCTTCCATTACTTGTCTTCTTTTTTTCTCGTTCCTTGATAAAGTCGCTTAAATTCATTTCAATTGAACCCCATTACTCCATTAGCGGCTCATTTGATTATGAGCAATTACGGTTTATTTTCTCTTAGAATTTCCCTGAATGTATCTCAGAAGCTGCTCCTTCTGGTTACTGGTGATAGATTTTCCTGCGGAGGCCACTGCTTTTGTAGCCGCAAGGTTATTTCCGCTTGCAACATTGGAGACAACTTTCTCAAAAACAGAAGTCGCGCTGCTTTTCTTTTTCGTACCGCCGCTTCCGCCGCCATCATCTCCGCCGCCGCTATGTCCGCCTCCACCGCCGGAGGAAGCCGCCTTTTCAGGAAGTCCCAGAATCTCCCGGATTTCCGGCGTATCCTTCCCGGATTGGAACATGGCCCAGGCATTGGCCCACCGCTGCTGGGCATCCGTGACGGAATCCCGGTACTGGCCGTAGTCATAGCTTCTCTCGGTGTTGTACAGGTTCTGCAGCCGTTCCAGCTCTGCGTTGTAGGCGTTCATGCCGTCCTGATACCGGCTGTACTCCTTGCCCTCCTGGGTGCCCATCAGGCTATAGCGGTTTGTCATATCGTTGGTCTTGTTGTTGTATGCCTGCATGGCGAGGTTAAACAGCTCCGGGATCTTGTCGGTCAGGCCCTGCATATAGCCGTTGTAGGCCTGCTGTCCCGCCTGCTGGGCGTAGCTGTTGCCGTATCCCCCGGTCAGCTGGGCCGCCTGCCCCATGGTGTCCCGCATGGCAAGCTGTCCGTTGCGGATATACTGATCCCGGTACTGCTGGAACAGGGGGTCAGCATTCACGTCATACTGGAAATCCTTTCTGTTCAGGATATTGTTCAGCATGGTATCCATCTGATCCTTCCAGCGGTTGGTATATTCCGCCGGTTTCTGTGCCTGATAGGCTTTCAGCTGCTCCTGTGCCTGGGTAACGGCGCTGCTTGGGGTATAGGGATTGCTGCCCATAATGCTCTTCACGGTGCTGTTTGCCTGCTGAAGCTGCTCCTCCTGCTTCTTTTCTTCATCCGTTTTCACGGTTGTGGTTAGTGCCGCCATTGTCATTCTCCTTTCTGCGAATCTCACCCAGCTCATAGTTCATCTGGTCAACGATCTGGAACAGTGCCCTCCTGAGCTGCTCAATCTTTTCCTCCGGCGTTCTGCCGGTAATAGACGGATATCGAATCATACAGACCTCCTTACATATAGTCGCTGCCGCCGTCGATGGTCTTGGCAATGGAGTATATTCTCGCTTCTCCAACTCCCTCAAAGCGCAGCTTCATGTGGTCGCACCGCACCGGCCTGACCGGAATAGAGAAACTGCGAAGGTCTGTCCCCCGGATGCTGCACAGCTCCACCCACTCCGGATCTGCGTCATACTGGGCGCTGACCTTGAGCACAGACCCGGCAGGAACCTGCAATCGAATGTTGATTCTGCTGATGTACTTGGTGTCCGGGGTGGAGACACCCTGCTCTCCGCTCTCGGCCATCCAGTGCACCTTACCCTCATAGGCGGTGCCGCCCCCGGTCAGACACAGAATTTCCAGCGTATCCACATCCACGCAGTACATTTCCCCCAGATGGGAACAGAAGGAAACCGCCCGCAGATTGTCCTCCCTGTGCCACAGCTTCACAGAGGTGTCGTAGACGAACAGGCTCCATTCGTTCTTTGCATTCCGCATAGAAATGTAGTATTTGCTTCCGTGGGCGCCGGCGCTGGCGTCAAAATACGGTTCTTTTCCCAGGCAGTACCCGGCGTCAACAGGCAGCGACCCGTCAAAGGCACAGATACCGCTTCTGGACTTGTAATACAGAACCTCATTGACAATGGCCAGGCTGTGTTCGCATCCGCTCTGCACGCCACGGCAGGCGGTTGCCTGAATCTGGAAATTGCTGGGTACATTGCCAAGTACCTTGTGAATGCAGTTCTCTTTGAAAAACAGGGGGCTTCCCAGATGGGTGATCGCCCCGGTGAAGGGGCCGTCCGTGCCGCAGGAGGCCGTGTAGCTGTCCGTGCTGATGCCCTGATAGCACTGCCAGTTCCGGAAGTCGCCCAGCTTGCAGGCGTAGATTTCGTTCACCATTTCGCCGTCGTTGTTCAAGCCGTACCGGCAGCCCCAAAGCCGGTTGTCGTTCTCGCACAGGAAGTCCATCACGGGCATTGCGCGCTCAATGCGCACAATGTCCTCCTGAGTGACCGCATTGTCCAGGACGCCGATCAGAACGATGTAGTCGTCAGCGCAGTCCTGAATAATCTGACTTCCGTTCAGGGGGGAAAGCTGCTCAATGGTAATTCCCTGTACCTTCACGCCGTCGAATTTGGAAAATCCCTTTCCGATTCCATCCGCCTGCATCTTGACATAGGTGGTCTCAATACTGACCCACTGCTCGCTCACCTTGCTCCACCGTTTCAGGGCGTGCGGCGAGGAAGATGTGTCCATCCAGTATTGCAGATCCTCCGGTGTTTCCGGTGCCGTTGCGGAAACAGTGGCGTTCTCATAGCACTGCCCGGTGGCGTCGCACATCTGAAAAGACACGGTTCCGGTGCTGTGTGCCCTGTTTTCAATGTCCCCGCGATCCTCCGGGTTCATGGTGTTTATGTACTTCTTGTCCGGCAGGATGATGACGTAAGCGCCCATGGAGATCATTTCCTTCGGCGTGGTCTTCTCCGTGACGGACAGGTTCATGTCATAGCGCTTGTCGCCAATGACGAATTCTTTCCCGTCCACATAGCACATCTCCCCCTTGGACACGATGCCCTGGGGCGCGGCGGTTTTCCTATAGATACCCCGGCTCTTACGGGGAGACAGCACCGGGTATTCGTCAGAGGACAGGTTCCGCATATCCCAGAATTCCCCGTCCTTGATTTTCAGATTATGATTATAGCCCCGGAACACATCAACAATCTGCCGTGTGCTTTTCGGGGCTTTCAGTGTCGGATATATCATCGGTTTCACCTCAGAAGTATTTCATGGTTGTGACCTTTTCCGGGGCCTTCTGTCTTGCGTAATAGCTTGCGTAGGCGTTGTATTCCTGCTGGTACATGGTGATGGCGTTGTTGTACCGTTCGATTTCGCTGTTGCAGTAGGCAATCTGTGCTTCCAGCCAGTGAATGTACATCACATCGAAGGGAGCGCCTACCAGCAGCACCGTGTTCAGGTCTTCATCGTCCTTGTATTTCTCCGGCGGCGTGGTGTGCAGAATAAAGGTTGCAATCTGCGCGTCAAGGTTGCTCAGCCAGAATATTTTTTCCTCTCTGGTGTAGGTATTGCGCACAATGGAATCGATGCGCTCCACCGCTTCTGCTACTGTCATGATTTTCACCTCTTTTTCACTCCCTGCACCCAAAGTGGATGCAGGGAGTAACGCTTATCCCTTGGCGTTGGCTTCCTCGAATTCCATGATGACTTCCAGCATCTCTTCCTGATGCCGCAGAACTTCCGCCACGCACTCAGGCACCTCCACCTCAACGCCCCGCTTGATGAGGTAGGTGTTCATGTTCACGCTGACGAACACGTCATCCTGATTCTTGCTGGTTCTGGGGATACGAACCTTAACCCTCTTCTCAGCGGCCTGTTCTGTGGTGGGATTGGCCTGAGCTGTTTCCTTATTGGTTGCCATATTCATTCTCCTTTCAGATTGGGAGGGCTTGCGCCCTCCCGCATGTTATCAGTTCTCGGCAGCGGAAGCGCTGAACGCGGCGCTCTTGCTCTCCACGCGCACCAGGTACTGGGGGATCAGCAGTTCCGCCGTCCGCATGGCCTTCCAGCCAACGCTGGAGCGCTGATCCAGCGGATCAGAAGTACCGCCGCTGCCCTTCTGCTTGATGATGGTCTGCAAACCGCCGCC
Organism: uncultured Clostridia bacterium; assembly: GCA_945948535.1. Lineage (GTDB taxonomy): Bacteria > Bacillota > Clostridia > Oscillospirales > Oscillospiraceae > Faecousia. The sequence goes on along the minus strand of CAMFBN010000030.1, from coordinate 12,311 downwards.
GGTGACCTCGGTGACACCGTATGCGCCGTCGCCCATCACCAGCGTGCCGAACACGCCGCCGTCGTAAATCTTCGCCTCACTGGACTGAACGAACCGGATACCGGCAATCTCGCCGATCTCGCCGTTGAAGATATTCTCAGGGGTGGTGTACTTGTGGGCATCGATCCACTCCTTGTCGCGCATCAGGTCGTAGGCAACATAGGGGTGGATGATGGCAACATACTTACCGTTGATGGTGGGGGCGTTCTGTGCCCGAAGCTTTGCAACCACCTGCTGCAAAACCTTCACGGTCAGCTGGCAGGTATTGTCCAGGCTGGACCGGGAGGTAACGGCGGTCTCTGCGCCGTCTGCGCCAACCTTGGGGCAGTAAGTAACGTTGGTGCCGCTCTGAAGCACATTGCGCACCACGGTGTCCAGCGTCATACCGGCCTGTCTGCCGAGAATCTTGGTCGCCTCCACGATGGTGTTGTCGATGGCAGTCAGTTCCAGCACATCAGACTGGGTAACGAAGTCGCCGTACTGGCTGACGGTAGCTTCAATGGTGCTGACGCTCAGGCTCTTGCCGGGAGGGGTCACACCCTCGGTCAGGGGCGTCAGGGCCTTGGGCAGGGACGCAAACTTTCTGAATTCAATTTTCTTACCGCCGTTTGCCGGAATGGGCCGCTTCTGACCGAACTGCTCATGGACAAGGTTTGCTTCCGCCTCGTCGATGAGCGTCATATCGTAGTAGGTCTTCATTTCAGGGCTCAGGCTTTCCTGGGTGGTCACCTGAACATCCGCGAACAGCTGCATAAATGCCTTTCTGTCCACCTTATGGCCCCTGCACCCGGCAAACGCCAGAACACAGACAACCATGAGCGCAAGGATAATCGCGTACAGTTTCATGTTATTTTCTCCTTTCAGTGCGTTAATTCTGATTTGTCAGAAGACGATCCGTTCGCCTCTGGCAACCCTCCGGGCAATCTCCGCCCGGTCTGCCTTGGTAAGCTTGGAAACATCCGTCTTGACGATGGCGGAGGCGCCGTTTCCGATTCCATTCTCCTTGGGGCGGGCATTGTTCGCAGCCACGCTGCTGACCATTTTGTTCTGAACCTCTCTGGCCGTGTACTGCATGGCGGCGGGAATCAGCTCGTCCTTGTGAATGACCTGGAAGGCGGTTGCCACATCCACGTTTGCCCGCAGAAGACTGGCGAACTGCGGGTTTTCCAGCTCCTTCTGGAGGTCAAAGTCCGGGAACTGCTGCTTGACGGTTTCCGCGTCCTGCATCCACTTGCTGTAGATGGCCTCCGCCTGTTCCCGGTCTGCCCGCTCCCGCATCTGCCGCCGCAGGCTCTCATTTTCCCGCTCCATATTCTTGATCTGCCGGAGCTGCTGGACGGACATCCCGCGGTCATTTGCTTCCTGCTCGAAGAACTTGTCGTCAGCGTGCATGGCATTGGTGAGCGCCTCGAGGTTCGTTCCGTCAACGCCGTACTTCTGGGCCAGTTCATCCAGAACATTCTGCATCTGGCTGATTTTGCCGTTCAGGGCAGTCTCCATCTCCTTGCTGCCTTTCAGCCGCTTCTGAACGATGTCCTGCACCTGTCTGTCAAAATCCGCCTTGTACTTGCCCTTGATCAGGGAATCAAAGGTTTCCGCGGATTCACCGGCACCCTCCTTTGTCTCCGGCTGCTCCCCGGCGGCGGGAGCACCCTCCTGCTTTCCGTATACCACGTTGGCAAGGGGGTTTTTAGCGCCCTTGGCAGTCTCCCCGGCGGCGGGAGCATTTTCGCCCGTCCCGGAGCCGTCTCCCGCGCCCTCCGCGAAAAGCTGCAGGTTCATGCCCCGAATCATGCTAAAGAATTTCATGCTGTTCTCCTCTCTGCCGGTTACGCCGGCGAATCGTTATCTGTAACCCGGATCAGATCCAGATGTACATTCTCAGGAAAGTTTTTTGCAAGTGTCTGGGCCCCGCACTGCTGCACCCAATAGGCCATCAGAGCCTGTCCATAGCTGTCTTCGTTGGGACAGCAGATGATTTCGCAATCCCCCTCGCTGATTTTCAGCTTCGGCTTGCGCCTGAGCTTTCCGTCCAGAAACAGGAACTCCACGGCCTGTGCCAGCGTATAGGCCAGCATGGTCGCCCCGGCGCATACCAGGTCTTCCCCCTTCTTCCCGGCCCCGGCGTGACCACGGATGGTCATGTGCAGGGTTCCCCGGTCAGGCTTTGCGTAAAATCGAATCTTGATCATGGTTTTCTCTCCTTATGTCGGCACGGAGGAATCAGCCACCCGCTGTCTTGCGTCCTTGGTGACGCTGGATTCCCCGGCACTTGCCGTCTGCGGCTCCTGCTGTGTCTGCATAGGCGTGACAGATGCCATACCCGGCATACCGGATACAGGCATCCCGCCCATCATACCCATCATCTGCTGCTGATACATGGCCCCGTTCTGGGCGATCTTGTTCATGATGATCTCCTTCCTGTCGAAGTCCATCATGTCCAGGCACAGCAGCGCCTGCTGGTAGTTCTCGGGCTTGAAGAACCCGGCCCCATAGAATTGCAGTGCCAGCTCGTTCTGGCTCAGCTTGGAATAGGGACTGCGCTTCTCGGCAGACACCGTAATATCGAACTCAGGGACACGGTATCCCATATCCACACCCATGACGCTGCCCTGATCCTGGGGCTGGATTCCTGCATTTGAGTAACTCACATACTCGTTCATGCCGTTCTCTCCAACAATGCGGAACTGCCGGGGCATATCGTAGAACTGCCGGATCAGCTCAATAACCATCACGCAGACCTTTCGGAAGGCCCGGTATGTGGCCTTGCTGGAATCCCGGTCAATCTTGCTGCCGGCCTCCTGCATGGCGGCGATAGCGGAAGCCGCCGTAACACCGCTCTGGCTGCCGCCGTTGCTGATGTCCCGGTTGCCGGTGGTCTCCTTCAGCTCGTCGATTTTGTTTTGCAGAACAGTCACGTAGATGCCGGACAGTGTCTTTCCCTGAATCGGCAGGATGCTGTCCTGTGCCAGACCGCCGTCGGTGTGGACGAATGGCTTTGTGGTATCCGCAAACTCTTCCTCATTGACGCTTCCGTCACTACGGACGAAATACCGGGGTCTGGAATTTGCCAGCATATTCTCCAAAATCGCCTGATTGCCACGGTCAATGTATTCCTGTGGGCTTTTCGCCACATCCACGAATCCAAAGCCGCAGGGCGTACCCTTCATGGGGAACAGCGGATCAAACACAAACGGGTACATCCCATGGTCATACCATCCCCGCTCTGCGTAGTTGGGGTCATTCTCCGTGGCGAACAGCACCGTGTCATTGATGAACTTGCAGTAGTGCAGCACCACCTTGCCTTCTGTGTTCCGCTTGCGGTAGTACCAGTCCACCACGGCGGAGCTGTCCGTAGTGTCCACCTGATCGTCATACTGGTACTTGCCCAGGTCAATGGAGCTTTTGCCAAGCTTCCCTTCCAGTTCCGGGTACTCGTCAATCAGGCTTTCATTGTCCCGCAGCACCACATGGAACAGGTTCCGGCTCTGCTGAATGTCATTGACACCCGGCTGCCAGAACAGGCTAAGCACGTCCACCCGCTCGATAGCAACGTCACCAAGGCCACCCAGCTTACTTCCGTCCCAGAACACGCCGAAGATTCCGGTGCCGCCGATCAGCTTGTCGTACACCTCGTCGTTGTAGGTCTGCTCAAAGTCGCACTTTTCCAGAAGTACAGGGACAATGGAGGACAGGTTCTTTGCCTCCTGCTTGTCCCCTTCCTCCCGTGGCAGGATATTTGGGGCCGGGTAGTTGTCCATGGCGGAAGCGTGCTTATTGGAAATGGCGTTGAACAGCCAGCCGGACACAGGCTCCACCTGATTTTCCACCTTGCTGTCCTTGCGCATACACTCCCAGTTGCGAAGCTTGTACCACTGCTCCGCGTCAATGACCTTCTGCTCCAGATTCTTCTTGCCTTCCTTGTAGTCGTTGAGAATCTGCCGGGCCTTGTTCACCTGCTCCGTGCCGATGGGCCCGCCCTTCTGGATGGTGAATCCGATATTGCCGGGAATCAGGCTGCCACTCTGCGTTCCGGCGCTCTGGCTGGTTTCCAGTCCGGCAGACGCCGCCTGTCCGGGCACCGCGGTCATATCCATGTTTCTCACTCCTCTATGATCTCAATCCGCTTATGCGGTCTGCTGATAATGTCCTTCTTGTCAATATCCAGGAACAGCTTTGCAGGGCTGTCAATATACGGGTCTCGCTGCAATGCCTTTCTTGGGGAGATGGGCCGTGACATCAGGAAGTACCGCGTTTCGTCTGCCACATGGTCTTCACCGTCGGTGTCCAGGTCTTCCACCTTGTGCTCGTCATATTGCAGCAACGGTATCGTCCGGATAAACGCCTTGCAGTTCTTGAACACATACATCATGGGGTATCCGTTTTCATCGAATGCCAGCCGATAGTGCACCTGCATCCACCCGGGAATCCGCTTGTGGTCGCCCGGGGAGAAATACACCCGGTACTTTGCCGCCGTCTGTGCAATGCTCTCGCCGGTCTCCGCGTCCCAGATAGCCGGGTCTGCGATGCCCTGTATGTTCTTCCCTGCCAGCCACCGGTGTTCCGTCTCGATTCTGTGTATCTCGGCGAATACCTGTGTGGGTGTCCACTTTAGGCCCTCGTTCGGTGTCTCCCGGCATCCGTAGAATTCCAGAATGCGGTATACCACACCGTCATAGTCCACGGCCCACCAGCCGCAGGAGAATGGCTTGTTGTATCCCCAGTCGAAGGATCGGTAGATCTTCCACCCCTCCGGTATCTCAAACGGCTCAATGACGTGGGTATTCTGCCGGTCTTCGTAGTGCTCAGGCCTGTCGGCGAATTCCTCAAAGAACTGCCCCTCGTACACGTCCCACTTTCCGTCCAGCCAAGCCGCCCGCAGCTTTGGCGGCAGGGAGTTCAGATCGTCGATATACTCCGGCTGGCTGGCCATCAGGGCCTTGTTGTCCGTTACCTTTGCCTGAATAAAGCTGTAGTTCTCCGGCTTCTCTCCTTTTTCATATTTGCGGTCTATGAACAGCCGCTTGATGTAGCCGTGTCCAACCCCGCCTGGGTTGCAGGTGTAGTAGGTGCGCTTTGGGAAGCTGTTGACGCCACGGACGCAGGCGTTGATTTTCTTGATCCAGTTCTCCTGAAGCTGAGTTGCCTCGTCAAGGAAGATCACGTCATATTCCGCGCCCTGGTACTGGTCAAGGTCGGAATCCGTGGCGCAGTAGCCGAATTTGATTGTGCTGCCGTTTGGAAAGGTGAACACCTTCTCGGATTTATTGAACACAGCCAGTCCGTTCAGTTCCTCCCGAAGCTGGTTGATGTGGTTGTTCAGAAGCTCCGGAAATGTGCGGCGCACAATCAGAATCTTGATGCCGTTATAGGCACACGCCAGCATCTTTGCCTTTGTCCTGACAGCCCAGCTTTTCCCGCCGCCACGGGCGCCGCCGTAGCCAACGTGCCTGTGATTGTCGCAGAGGAACTCATACTGCGGCCTGCTCATCATGCTCAGATCGATCACGCTCATACCATGAATTCCTCCGGCATCCCTTCAACCACCAGCTTTGTGCCATCCGGATTCTTGTCCGCCTCCGCCTGCCGTCTCAGGTTGGCAATCCTTGCCTCCTGCTCCTGCCGATCCAGTTCAGACCGAACATCAAGAATAGCTTTCAGGTCACGCAGGGTATTGGTAAGCTGCTGTAACCCGCCCTTATCAACAGGCCCCTCCCTGTCTCTGCAAACCACCTTCTGCTCCGTGGTAACCTTCTCAGAACCATTCTTGGTTGTCTTCTTCTTGACGACAGTCTCCATGTCCAGCTCGTCAACAGCCTTCTCCAGCTTGTCAATCAGCCGGTTCGCTAACTTGTTAATCCGATCATCCACCTTGGCGTTTTGCTTTGCCACGGTCTCAACGGTTTTTGTAATAGCTTTGTCATGGGCCTGTTTGCGCAGTTCCACCCACTTTTCTGCCTTTGCTCTGTCAGCCAGCGTAGGAAACGGAACCCCATATTTGGCAGCAAGCTCCCGGTAAGACACGCCGCCCTGAATGTATTCCGTTCGCATAGCGTCCCAATCCACCACAATGCCTGCCGCCCCCTTTCTACAGGCCATGGTAGCAAATCTCAAAACCGATTTCTAAACCCATACCCGCTATTACACGCGTGTATTTTCCGTGCAATCCGCCGTGCAAACAGAAAAAGAGGGAGCCGAAGCTCCCCCTAATCTGTATCAATACGGCAAATCAGGCGTGCAGTTCTGCTTTCCTTCAAGCCTTGCAACGCGATCTTCCAGTAGCGAGATTCGCTCATGAATCCGCGTAAAATCCTGATTCAACCTCGTTCTGTATTCCCGCTCCTCCATTTTCTCGTAAAGCTGTCTTTCGACCTCTTCCCGGAATCTCTTTTTGCTTATGAAAAACATGATCTTTCCTCCTTATTCCACGATCCGCCAGTCATCCGCCAGCATATCGGCCTGAGAAGCCAACCAGCCCATCTGCACACCGGAGGTGCCCACAAAAGCCAGAGCCTTGTTGCCGATGTTGCAGTGGTTGACGTTCACGATCTCAGAGGCGTTATTCTTGTAGGAAATGCAGTAGGCCAGCTCCACATACTGGTTCTTGCCGTTCCAGCCGGCCCGGGCGATCTTCTTTCCCATCTTCGCCGCCTCGATAGCCAGGCCGAAACTCATGCCGGAGGTTTCCCGGTAGGCAGCCTCGAACACATCCTTGGGAGACCAGCTTTCATAGCCATCAGGATACACGACCTTATAGCCATCCTCAATGTGGACACCGCATGGAACAATGTTTGCCTTTACAAATACTTTTCCGTCCACCCTGTATGCAGGTTCAGCCTGAATGATCTTGGTTCCAATGTACTGTTTCATAAAGAATCCTCCTGTAATTTATTTCTCAAATGCGTTACCGCATCATCTCAGCACCACGACGCGCCCGGCTTCGATCAGCTCAGCCAGCGTATTCCCAAAGTACCCGGCGATATTCCGGGTGGCTTCCAGCTTCCACACGCCGCCGTCCGCCTCGATCAGCGCGATCTGTCCGTTGTTGTCCAGCCGCAGCAGGAAGTTGGATTCCGGCTGGGAAACCTCCAGGAAGGTACGGAAGGGCTGCAAATTGACATAGGGCCGTACCTCCACATTGGTAGTCAGTGCCACGCCGGTTCTGGCCTCCACGGTCTGAGAAACCCCGTTGTCGTTGGAAGATACCTTGCTCTCCTGGCTCACGCTGGACAGCAGTTTCAGCAGATACTCCATATCGGCGTTCGGGATGTAAAGAGACCGCAGCTGGATCACCGCCTCCTCATGGCTCATAAACGTGCCGATCTTTACTCTGGGCGTGTCCGCCTGGCACTCATACAGCCAGCACCGATCCATTTCCCCGTCCAGCGTGGTGAATACACGCACCGTGCGGTAGTCCACCACCTGAATCAGAATCTGGTCACCGCCGAACAGGTCAGCGGCCTCATTGGTTACCATTTTGCACACGCTGTCAAGGCCGGTCAGGGTGATGGACTTGGGGAAGTCCTTCTTCGGGTCAATGCGAACGAGGTTGGAAGAGGCGTAATGCCATCCCGCTCCAACTGCTTCTTCAGAGCGTCCACGATGCCCTGGCGCGGCTCCACATGGGTATGGAATTCCTCTCTGTCCCGATGAAGCACGGAGGGAGCAAAGCAGTAATAGCAGCGGTGCGGGCAGCCGGTGTATATATTCACAGCATAATCTCCATATTCTTTTGCCTTGCCTTTCGGAACGTATAATGGTTTCATAAAATTACACATTCTCCTTATAGTCTTTCTTCTGCCGGTCAGCTTCCGCCCGCTCCTTATTCCGAAGATACGATTTCTTACGAAACCGCATATCCGCCTTGCGGTTCGGAACCATCATAGACCGCATTCCGCCGATTTGGCGTTTACCCATTGTGACCTCCTATACTCAGCAAACTTTCTCCCAACAATGACCGCATTTGCCCATTCCCGCTGGAACCGCCTCCATTCAGCATCCGCGCTGCCGGAATCATCCCGGTACAGCATGGCAAATGGAAGAAAACCAACGTCCATAATCTGCTCCATCCGCTTTTCGGCAGCATCAAAGCTATCACCTTCATACCCGCACAGGCAGTAGCACTTGACCTGATGTGCTGAAGGTTTGAACCCTGCATCCCACATGATTTTTGCCATCTGACGCAGAGGTTCATAGTCATCCTTTGTGTCATAGGCCGTGTACATGGTTTTTGGATTGATGGATTTCAACAGTTCCGCCTGCCACGGCTGCAAGAAAGCAGGTTCAAGACCGCCGGAGAATACAGCACGTTCCTTCTGTCTGCGCAGCATTTCAATCACTGCACGGAAATGCGGTTCACTGGTTCCGAGGATGTTGTCATCCAGAATATTCCAGCCGTCCTGTATTGGAAGTTCCCGGATAATTCCATGGGAGCAACGTGGAACAGAGCAGAACCAGCAGTCTTTCGTGCATCCCCTGCTTGTGAACGTCATACCTTCCCGCAGATAAAGCCCCGGTGTAAAATCTCCCATGCGGTCATCAAATGCAGGTCCGCCAACCTCTACTGGTACACCAAGCATCTGCCAGTCGTAGTACAGTTGTTCTGCCTTCTCCAAGTCCCAAGTAAAGGTCACGGAAATATGTACCTCGTCAATGTCAGCAGCAAACGCTTCCAACGTCGGCGGGCCAAAGAACACAAGATCGTCGCATGGTGTCATGTTGGTTTTTCGTTGAAACACCCGCGCGATTCTTTTGGATTTCATGCCATTCCTCCAAACAGCCCGGGCGTCTCAAAATTGCACCACAGCACTTCCGTGCGCTGGTCTGCATTCTGGTTATAAGACTTTCGGTGAATTACGCTCCACCCGCGCAGTTCCCGGTAATACATCTCGGAAGGGTAGCCGCTGAGAATCACAGGGCCTTTGTGCTGCTTCAGCGCATCCAGCAGATCCAGATGGTCCTGTTCGGTCATCTCATGCCGGTACTGCTTCCCGCCACGGGTTTCCAGTAGGTACGGAGGATCTGCATAGATCAGCACATTGTCGTGATTAAATTTCCGAATCATATCCAGCGCATTCTGATTTTCAGTCTGAACCTCTTTCAATCTCCGTGCCGCTTCCAGCAAATCTGCGGGAAGACGATTCCAGCAGCCTACGCAGTATGAACGTTCACGGGCATAGACATCGATTTTGAACCCGGTTTTCTGGTAGGTCTTGAACCCATGCCCCATCTTTGATCGGATTGCGAACCGATACGCCCGATCAAAATCATCTGTTCCCCGGTTTGCATGGGCATCCTCGAAGACATCCCGTGCGTATGGTGTCATGCTGATAGCCTCGGCCAAATCATCCGGCCGCTCCCTCAGCACACGGAAGAAATTCACGATATCCCCGTCGATGTCGTTCACTGTCTCGATTGCCGACGGCGACTTGTTAAACAGAACCGCGCCGGAACCGAAGAACGGCTCAAGGTAGGAACGGTGCGGCGGCATCAGGGACACAATCTGCGCCGCCATGCCCCACTTCGCACCGGGGTAGTTAAGTAGCGTGTTCATAGCAAGTCTCCCGATTCCACTCCACCTGCACATCATGCCTGCACAGTCTCCAGAATGTCCGAATGCCGCAGCTCCGGCACTTCACCCGGTAAATCGTACTATCCGGCCCCTGGTAAGACTCATACACAACATCCTCCGAACCGCATTTGCAGGGCCGCAGCCTGAACTGACTGTCCGGGCTCGGCTTCAATTCATCCATTGTCATCATCCTCATAAATCTGTTTGAGCATCTGATAAACCTCACAGTTCTTGTACTTGTCACAGCAAAAGGTCTTCACCTGAATCAGCAAATCCTCCTGTCTGTCATACCGCAGGCTCATGCTGCATCCGTCGCATAGACCATCGCAGATCACTTGCTTCTTGCAGTCCGAGCGCCGGTAGTAGGGGCACTTGGCATAGTGGTCATACCAAACCGTCGCCATGTCAGCCCCTCCCTTCCAGTTCCCGAAGTTCCGTCCGATACATCTCGTAGTCCTCCCTGTCCGTCAGCGCTCCCGCTTCAAACAGTCGCATCATGGATTTGAGAAACTGAATTCTCCCCTCTGTGTCTGACCCGAGACCAGAAGAAAAACCGTTCCCCGGCGCACTCCGCTGCGCCACAGTTTCAGGATCAGGATCGGTATCAGTATCAGTATCAGTATCAGGATCAGTATCAGTATCAGTATCAGTATCAGGATAGCTTTTTTTGCTTTCCGAAAATAACCTTTTGCTTTTTTTGCTTTCGTTTGCTTTTTTTGGTCTTCCGCCCTTCTTCCCGGCTTCCGACCGTTTCTTCTTCACTTCATCGTAATAGGATTTATCCCGGTCAATGTGCCGCCGGATATAGCCGAACATGGTCTTCGCTTGCACGCCGAGCTTCTCCGGCAGCGCCCCGGTGGACACATAGCACAGGATCGCTTTCAGCAGCTTTCCAGCGTCAGCATCCTTCATGCTCTCGATATCCTCAAAATCCTCCAGGTGCAGCACCACGCTGTCCTGCTTCTCGCTACCCATGCTTATCCCCTCACTTTCCCCGGCAGGCCGCGTCCACCTGAATCCCAGCCGGAACGCAGCGGCGCACCTTGTTGATGAAGTGCTCCTCGTGGCTGGTTGCGTCGCTCAGGTGAAGCAGATGAATCTCCCGGCAGGCGCTTAAATCCAGCCCTCTCAGGTACTCGCACAGGGTATCGATCTCCATGTGAGAATTGGTGATCCGCTTGCGAACCTTCTCCGGCATCTTCTCGCAGCGCTCCAGAATGGCCTTGTCGTAGTTTGCCTCAATGGCCAGAATGTTCAGCCCCGGGAACCGATACCGCAGATTCACCGTATCCGTGGCAAAAGCCAGCACATCAGCGTCCACCCGGGACTTGATAAGGAACCCCAGCGGTTCCGCAGCGTCGTGAAATGTGGTGAAGGGCACAATATCCAGCGACCCAACGTTGAACTGCTCCATGGCCGTGCAGAGGCTCACGCCGTCCGTTTCCAGCGCGTCAGCGGTGCCCTCGCTCATGTAGATGGTCATACCGTCCTTGATAAGCTCCCCAACGGCCTTGGCGTGATCCTTGTGCTCGTGGCTCACCAGACACGCAGAGAACTGGCTCAGAGAGAAGCCGGAAAGCTGCTTTAACTTTCTGTGGGAAACCCCGCACTCCAGCAGAATGCGGGTCTCCTGATCGTCAACAATGTAGGCGTTCCCATGGGAAGAGGAAGCCAGTGCCGTAAATCTCATATGGGGCATTCCTCCTGTGCTGCCGAAGATGCGGGCGGCGTGACGGCCACAGTGGTCTCCGGCGCGTGCTGCTTCTGGTAATTGGTGCTGTTCATCACCCAGGACTGCGCGAACTCAGGAAGGGCGTCAAAAGCCGCCTGATCCCACGGGTCAATGTCGAAGCGGATCAGCTCGCTCTGGGGCTTCCCGGCGCTCATGCCCTTCGGCAGGCCCATGATGGTGTCGATGTTGGCATATTCCCCGGTGTCGTTGAGCACCACGCCGATCATGGCCTCTTTCCCAACCATGTCGTTGGTGTCGAACTCGCCGAACTCCTCATTGCTGAACTTCTTCCCCTGCCAGCTCTCCACGAACTTCCGCAGGCCGCTCTTTTCGCTCTTGGAGAATGTGAATTTCCGGCTCAGCGTCCGTGGCTCCTGCTTGCCGTCCACCTCGATGTACTCGCCAACCAGCTCAAAGATGAATGCTACCTGATTGGAATAGTTGCTCTTGTCCTTGTACTTCACCAGCTGCTCACCGATATCAATGCTTCCGACGCAGATGGCGCTGTAGGTGCCGGGGGCTACCGGCGGAATGCTGGGCTTTGCCCGATCTTTGACTTTAGCCATGTTCGATTCTCAACTCCTTATCCATTTCGCTGACCACCAGCCGAATCACCTGGCAGCCGCATTCTTCCAGTTTGGTCACGCTCTCCGCATTGTCCACGAACAGCGGCACCGTCACGCCATAGGCCCGGCTCAGGGTGTTGATAATGTCGATGCCCACGTTGATCTTCATGCCGTTGTTCAGCCCAATGTAGGGCACGCCGTCATAGGTCACATCGCAGCGGTCTTCCACGCCGCCGTTGGCCTGCTCCCGGAACAGCCGGAACCGGGCAAGCCGGAACCGTTCGTTGACCCCGTGCTCCACGAAGGAGGCCTTGTACCGGCTGTATTCGTCCATCAGGTACAGAAGCCTGTCCAGTGCGCTCAGGTTTTCCGCCGCCGCCCGGGCTTCCTCCCGCAGCGTTTC
>CAMFBN010000029.1 GCA_945948535.1 uncultured Clostridia bacterium | reverse complement strand
ACTCAATCTTTGAAGGTGTGGCCTTTAGCCTTATGTCATTATCTTAATGGCATTGTGCATTCACAGGCTCTTATTTCGCTATGTATGGTGAATCAGTGGTTCTCCATCCATTCCTTGACCTTGGTTTTCGCCATTCTCTGAATATCCTCAGTAGGATACTTGGAGGTCTCGCCGCCAACGCCGTACACGAAGTACAGACCTTCGGGAGTCTGGAACAGATCTTCCTCATAGCCGGCGGGATCGCCCAGAGCGCCGGAGGTGAACTTCTTGACCAGAGTAGCGGTCTCGGTGTCATACTCCTTCTTGCAGATGATCTTCTTCATGGATTGAACCTCCTTTCATGGGTAATCATTTCTACGCCTGCAATTATACACTTTTTTGTAAGGAAATCAAGAGAAAAAATAGAAATCTCTTAACATTTTACCAAAGTTTGGACGATATTTCAATTTCATCACCCGTTTTATAGGGGCACCTGTGTGCAAACTGCACAAAATATTCGCGTTTTTTGTCGGATTTGCGGATTGTGCCATGGCGCAAAATGTGGTATTATTGTGAAAATGGAGGCGAAAACATGAAGGATTTCCCTGTTTTTACCACGGAGCACGGAGTTGCAAGCCTGATTCTCAAGGAGATTCCCTATCAGGGGACAGCGTATATAATTCTTCGGGATTCTCAGGAACCGGAGGCGCTTGTTCAGGAATGCGCGGACTTTTGCCGGGTCTGCGGCGGGTCGCGGATCTACGCCACAGGCCACGATGTGCTGGCGGCGTATCCCTTTTACACAGCCATGTGGGAGATGACCTGTATCCGGGAGCGGATTCCGGACACGGACGCTGCCCTCTGGCCCGTGCAGGAAAAGACGCTGGCACAGTGGCAGAGTATTTATAACGGGAAGGTAACAAAGCTGCCGAACGGCGCGTGGATGACGGACGCGGACGGGAGGGAGATGCTGCGGCAAGGGGATGGCTATTTCATTCACAGAGGTGACGTACTGCTTGGCATCGGCAGAGCCGCGGCAGACCGAATCGACTGGGTGGCTTCCGTCGTTCCGGGAGCGGGCGCGGATGTGGTCAAGGCTCTCGCCCACGCGGCAACGGAGGACACCCTTTCGCTGACAGTGGCATCGGTCAATCAGAAGGCGGTCTGTCTGTATGAGAATTTGGGTTTTGTGAGAACCAGGGAAATATCCAGATGGTATCAGCTCCGGTGAGTTGGATAGAATCCACAAAACGGGGAAAACAAATTTGTACTGCTCTGGAAAAATACTTGACATACATGGCGCCTTATGCTATAATGCCCAAGGTCAAGGAAAAAGCCTTGACACGAGGAGGTTCCCATGGGCGCGCTGGAGATGACGCTGCTGTTGGACTATTACGGCGGTATGCTTACGGACAAGCAGAGAGACTGCTTTGATATGCGCTATAATCAGGACCTTTCTCTGGGAGAGATCGGGGAAGCGCTGGGCGTCAGCCGTCAGGCGGTCTGCGATAACCTGACCCGCACGGAAGCGCTGCTGCGCCGGATGGAAGAGAACATCGGCTGCGTCCGGCGAGACCGGATCACCCGTCAGGCGGTTCAGGAGATTCTGAATGCCGCCGAGGAACTGAAAGCATCCACCGATCCCGCTGTTTCCCCCCTTGCCGGTCGGATAATTGCCGCGGCACAGGCACTGAAGGAGTAAACCATGGCATTTGAAGGCTTAACCGAAAAAATTTCCGCCACCTTCAAAAAGCTTCGCGGCAAGGGCCGTCTGAAGGAAGCCGATGTGAAGGAGGCCATGCGTGAGATCCGCATGGCGCTGCTGGAAGCGGACGTCAGCTATAAGGTGGTCAAGGATTTCACCAAGGCTGTGACGGAGCGCTGCGTGGGCACAGACGTTCTGGAATCTCTCACGCCTGCCCAGATGATCGTGAAGATCGTCAATGAGGAGCTGTGTAAGCTCATGGGCAGCGATACCAAGCATCTGAATATCAACCCCAATGGCCCTACGGTTGTGATGCTGGTGGGCCTGCAGGGCGCCGGTAAGACCACCAACGGCTCCAAGCTGGCAGGCCTGCAAAAGCGGCAGGGCAGAAATCCCTTGCTGGTTGCCTGCGATATCTACCGTCCCGCCGCGATTCAGCAGTTAAAGGTCTGCGGCGAGAAGCTGGGTATTCCGGTTTTTGAGAAGGGCACCCAGGACCCGGTTCAGACGGCAAAGGAAGCCGTCCTCTACGCCCGTCAGCGGGGCTACGACATGGTGTTTCTGGACACCGCCGGACGTCTGCATGTGGACGAAGCTCTGATGAACGAGCTGAAAAACATCAAGGCGGCGGTCAAGCCTGACGAGATCATGCTGGTTGTGGACGCCATGACCGGTCAGGACGCGGTCAACGCGGCTCAGAGCTTCAACGAGTGGCTGGATATCGATTCCGTCATGCTGAGTAAATTGGACGGCGATGCCCGTGGCGGCGCGGCCCTGTCTGTCAAGGCCATTACCGGAAAGCCCATCAAGTTCGCCGGTATCGGCGAAAAGCTGGAGGACATCGAGCCCTTCCATCCCGATCGGATGGCCAGTCGGATTCTGGGCATGGGCGATATGCTGACCCTCATCGAAAAGGCGGAGAAGGCCTATGATGCCAAAAAGGCCGCCGAGATGGAGAAGAAGCTGAAAACCAACAAGTTCACCCTTCAGGATTTCTACGACCAGATGGTCCAGATGAGATCCATGGGTTCCATGGAGGAGATTCTTGCCCAGATGCCCGGCGGCGCCAACCTCAAGGGCGTGAAGCTGGACGAAAAGGCCATGGCCCACACCGAGGCCATCATCCTGTCCATGACCCCCAAGGAGCGGGAAAAACCCGAGATCATCGGCGCCAGCCGGAAAAAGCGCATTGCCGCCGGTGCCGGCGTCCGGGTGGAGGATGTGAACAAGCTGCTCAAGTCCTTTGAGCAGATGCGCAAGCTCATCAAGCAGTTCTCCGGCCCCGGTGCGGGAAAGAAAATGAAGCGCATGAGCCGCATGGGCGGCTTCGGCGGGGGCTTCCCCGGCTTTTAATGTTGTTCGCTGAAAGCAAATTGCTTTGCGATATAGATTTTAAAATAATTTTGGAGGTGAACTCTCATGGTTAAGATCAGACTGAGAAGAATGGGCGCGAAGAAGGCTCCTTACTACCGTATCGTTGTGGCTGATTCCCGTTCTCCCCGTGATGGCCGCTGCATCGAGGAGATTGGCACTTACAACCCCCTGACCCAGCCCGCCACCATCACCGTGGACGCCGAGAAGGCTCAGAACTGGATCAAGAACGGCGCACAGCCCACCGACACTGTCCGTGGCCTGCTGAAGAGTGCTGGCGTTCTGTAAGATCCCAAAGGAGAATCCCGAATGAAAGAACTTTTGCTGTACATGGCAAAAAATCTGGTGGATGATCCTGAGGCGGTTACCGTAACCGAAATCGATGGCGAGGACGGGAAGGTACTGGAGCTGCGTGTCGCCGAAGGCGATATGGGCAAGGTGATCGGCCGCCAGGGACGGATCGCCAAGGAAATCCGTACCATCATTAAGACTGTAGCCCAGCGCACTGGCGAAAAGGTCACGGTCGAAATCGTGGATTAAACGAGGATGCGTGACGTAACCGTCACGCATTTCTTCTTTTGAAATTATCGCGCCGCAATGAGAGAATGTCATTGCGAGGAGCGAAGCGACGTGGCAATCCCCATCGGCGAACAGATTGCCACACCAGTGTGCGCACTGGTTCGCAATGACAATGAACTATGGGAGCTTGAGCGACTATGAGACTTGAATATATTGAAGCCGGAGAGATTGTCACCACCCACGGTGTCCGTGGGGAAGTGAAGGTGCTTTGCTGGCTGGACGCACCGGAGATGCTCTGCGAATTTGACCGCTGCCGCATTGCCGGGAAGGATTACAAAATGGAATCCGTTCGGGTGCAGAAGACCTGCAATCTGGTAAAGCTCAGCGGCATCGACACCATGGAGGAGGCCCAGAAGCTCCGGGGCAAGGTGCTGGAGCTGTACCGGGAGGACATCGACGATGCGGTCATTTTCGCCGCTGAGCTGATCGGTATGGAGGTCTGCGCCGGGGACACCTGCATCGGCACCATCCGGGAGGTGCTGGACTATCCCGGAAATGCGGTCTATGTGGTGCAGGGGGAGCATGAATACATGATCCCTGCCGTCAGGCAGTTCATCCTGTCCACGGACATGGAGAAAAATGTTATGCAGGTGAAGCTGATCGAAGGGATGCGCAGCGATGAGAATTGACATCATGACCCTGTTCCCGGAGACGCTGGGGGATGTACTCAGCGAAAGCATTCTGGGCCGGGCACAGGAGCGGGGCTATATCCACATCGACACCCACCAGATTCGGGATTACACGGCGAACAAGCAGAATCAGGTGGACGATTACCCCTACGGCGGGGGCAGGGGAGCCATCATGAACGCGGACCCGCTGTACCGCTGCTGGGAAGCCATCTGTGATGAAGCCGGCGGGCCGGTGCATACCATCTACCTGTCTCCCTGCGGGCATACCTTCCGGCAGGCGGACGCCATCCGTTTAAGCAAGCTGGACAATCTGATTCTGGTCTGCGGTCACTATGAGGGCATCGATCAGCGGTTCATCGACGAGTGCGTGGACGAGGAGATTTCTCTGGGGGATT
Source organism: uncultured Clostridia bacterium (assembly GCA_945948535.1). GTDB lineage: Bacteria > Bacillota > Clostridia > Oscillospirales > Oscillospiraceae > Faecousia. The sequence goes on along the minus strand of CAMFBN010000029.1, from coordinate 26,756 downwards.
TTGTGCTCACCGGCGGCGAAATCGCCGCCATGGCGGTGACGGACGCGGTGTGCCGCATGGTGCCCGGGGTTCTCGCCGACCCGGAGTGCTTCGAGGATGAAAGCCATTTCAATGGGCTTTTGGAATACCCCCAGTACACGCGGCCTGCTGTCTGGCACGGCAGAGCCATTCCGGAGATTCTCACCTCCGGCAACCATGAGAAGGTGCGCCAGTGGCGCAGAAAGCAGTCCCTGCGCCGCACACGGGAGCGCAGGCCGGATATGTACGGGAAGCTGGACCTGACCTCCAAGCAGGATCAGAAGCTATTGAAAGAGATGGAGGCGGAGGACACCGCCGGAAAGACGATGGGATAGAAGATATGGAAAAAGTGATTACGGTTGCACAGGTGATTGTGCCGATTTTGGTCGCGGTACTGCTGGGCGTGCTGGCAAAACGCAGAAAGCTGATGACATCGGAGCAGGTGCAGGGCTTGCAGCAGTTTGTTCTGAAATTTGGATTGCCCTGCGTGATATTTACCTCCTGCCTGACGGCGAACATGGGGATGGAGTCCCTAAGCAGCATGGGGCTGGTGCTGCTTTTTGTGCTGCTGTCCACAGTGCTTTCCTTTACGGTTCTCAAAAAGCGGTACGCCTATCACAACCTGCCCATGCTGTTCTGCGCGCAGGAGACAGGTATGCTGGGCATCCCTCTGTTTATCATCCTTTTCGGCGCGGCGCAGGCCTACCGGATGGGTGTGCTGGATCTGATTCAGGCGGTCACCGCCTATCCGGTGATTGCCATTTTAACCACGGACACCGGCGAGAATCCCACGGCATCGGGGATCGTCAAAAAGGTATTTACCTCTCCGCTGATGATTATGAGCCTGCTGGGCCTGTCCCTGAATCTGTCCGGAATCGGGGGCTGGCTGAACCGGGTTGGCATCGGCGGCATTATCACCGCCAGTACATCCTTCCTTTCCCAACCCATCAGCGCCCTGATGATTTTCAGCGTGGGCTATAATTTCTCCCTGGCGAAGGAGTGCCGCAGGCCGGTGCTGGAAATCGCGGGAATCCATTTTGGACTCTTTGCGTTGTTTGCCGTCCTGATTCAGGGGGCGCTGTTCCTGCTGCCCAATGTGGACAGCCTGACCCGGTGGGCAACGCTTCTCTACTGCGCGCTGCCTGCCAGCTACCTGGCGCCGGGACTTGGCAGAAACACCCGGGACTATACCATGGCTTCCGGTGTCTGCTCCATATTAACAGCCACCTGTCTGCTGGTTTTCTGTGTTATCGCGGCGGCAGTCGCATAACGAATAAGGAGGAGCAAATTGCTCCTCCTTGCTTCATTTTGCGGATAAATCCACGCTTCTTCTGAGCATGGACAGGGCTGGCACCGGCTTGGGCAGCTTCAGGGTAAACCGCATCTGGGGCGTTCTGGCTTCCTCCAGCGGCGCACCCTCCATATCCGCCATTCCCTCTGCAAGAATGGGGAAGGGCCGCAGATCGGGGCCTACAACCTCCAGCGCGTCTCCTGCCCGGAACTTATTGTTCAGGCTGCAAACCGCGCGGCCGTTTTCGTTGCAGGCTTCCACCTTTGCCACGACCTGCCACTGCCGGATGTATCGGGAGTTTTCCGTGTACTGCCCCGGCTGCCCATAGTAGAAGCCGGTGGAGTAGACCCGGTGGGAAACGTGTTCCACCTCATCCCGCCACACCGGGTCGATTTCCCGCCCGGCGGCGGCATCATCAATGCAGTGTCGGTAGGCGCCGGTGACAATGGCGGCGTAGTAGGCGGATTTGGCCCGGCCCTCGATTTTGATGCAGTCTACCCCGGCGTCCATCAGATCCTTCAGATGGTCGATCATGCACATATCCCGGGAGTTGAGAATGTAGGTGCCCTTTTCGTCCTCGTAAACGGGGAAATATTCACCGGGCCGTTTTTCCTCCATCAGGGCGTACTGATACCGGCAGGGCTGGGCACAGGCCCCCCGGTTGGAATCCCGCCCGGTCATGTAGTTGCTGAGCAGGCACCGCCCGGAGTAGCTGACGCACATGGCGCCGTGACCGAAGGTCTCGATTTCCAGCTTCGGGTCCACCTTCTGCCGGATGGTGCGAATCTCGTCCAGCGAGCACTCCCGGGCCAGCACCACCCGCTTCGCGCCTAAGTCAAACCAGCTCTGGGCGCATTCGTAGTTGGCGATGGATTGTTGGGTGGAGATGTGGCGCTCACAGTGGGGCGCGTATTTTCCCGCCAACATGAACGCGCCCAGATCCGCCACAATCAGCGCGTCCACCCCGGCGTCGTCCAGCTGCTCCAGATACGCGGGCAGCTGGACGACTTCCTCGTTTCGGGGCATAGTGTTCACAGTCACATGGCACTTAACTCCATGCGCGTGGGCAAATTTTACCGCCTCAGGCAGCTCCTCCGGGGTAAAATTCCCCGCGAAGGAGCGCATACCGAAGCTGGTTCCCGCCAGATACACCGCGTCCGCACCATAGAGGACAGACATTTTCAGCCGTTCCATATCTCCGGCGGGGCTGAGAAGTTCCAGTTTTCTCATTGGCCCTCCGCATAGGCTGCCACGTTGGCGGAATGCTCCTCGTAGGTGGTGGAGAAGGTGTGCATACCGGTTTCGGGGTTCAGCACGTAGTAGTAATAGTTGTGATTTTCGGGATTCAGAGCGGCCCGCAGGCTGGACAGGCCGGGGTTGGAGATGGGAGTCGGTGTCAGGCCGGTGTGGGTGTAGGTGTTGTAGGGGGAGTCCACCTGCAAATCCTCCCGGGTCAGATCGGTTTTTCCGTCCAGCGCATAGACGATGGAGGCGTCGATGTTCAGGTAGGCGGGAGTGCCGTCCCAGCGGAACAGACGGTTGTAGATGACACCGGCGATGGCGGGGGCTTCCGAGGGCGCGGCGGCTTCCTTTTCGATCATGGAAGCCACGATGGCAACCTCCCGAACGCCGTATCCGCCGCCGGTGACATTGGCGTTCAGCGTCTCGATCTGGGCCTGCATTTCCTCGTCAAACCGACGTTCAAAATTGTCCAGCAGCTTTTCCAGCACCTCTCTGGGAGTGGAGTTCTTATAGAAGTCATAGGTATCTGGGAACAGGAAGCCTTCCAGGCAGTAACTCTGGCCCCGCTCCACATTTTCCAGGAACCAATAATCCTTCAATTCCCCGCTGGCAGCATAGGCAGCAAGATCCTGAGCGGTACAAATGCGCTTTTCCTCCAGCATGGCGAAAATCTGCCGGCAGGTGTAGCCCTCGGGAATGAGCACATCCTCCACAACGGTACGGCTGGAGCTGGCGGACATCATATTCACCAGCGCATGGTAGTCGTAGCGGGTGTTCAGGTCGTAGATACCGGGGTCGATGTCCTCCTCCGCGTCGGAGATATCGGCGTAGAGCCTGAACAAGCTGCGGTAGCGGATCAGACCATTGCTGTAAAGCTTTTCGATGATGTCGTCCATGGTGTCGGACTCGTAGATGGTGACGGTAACGGGCTTGTCCTCCCGCCCGAAGGCCAGCACATCCGCCGCGCAGACCCACAGCATTCGTCCGGCGGTGACGCCGATGGCAAGAATCAGCGCCAGCCACACCACGGTGACCAGCATATTGGGAATGCCCAGCAGGCCCTCGCCTTTCTTCCGCTTGGGGCGTCCCTTGCGGGGCGGACGATCCGATACCGGGGACTTCTGCTCCGGGGCGGGAGCGTCCATCATTTCGTCAAATTCCTTGCTGTTTTTTTCCTGAAATTCCCGATCCGGGGCAGGGGCCTCCGGTTCTTCGGCAAACAGCACCTCTTCCAATTCCGGGTCGTCCAGAATAGACAGATCAACGGCAGGAGCCGACTCTACAGGTGCTTCCGGAGCGTTGGCATCTGCGGGAGCGTAGGCGGCTTTGGCCTGTTTTTCAATCTCTGCGGCTTCTGAGGGTGCGGCCGGTGCTTCCTCCGGCACTGAGTCTGCGGGAGCACCGTCCACAGGGGGCAATTCCGCTGCATCGGCAGTCTGGGACTCCTCATCGGGTTGCTCCGGGACGGATTCCTCGCTGGTAAAGGTCAGCGCTTCGATGACAGGGACCTCACTGGCCTCCGGTTCGGAAACAGGGACAGTCTCATCCGGGGAGACCGGGAGAGCGTCCTGTTCCGGAATGTTTTTTTCTTCCATGGGGTTCCTCCTCAGCGAATCACGATCTGCCGCGCAACCTCATCGGCGGCTTCCTGTCCCTTCAAGGCGGTAATCAGCTGAAGGGCGAAGGGAATGGCACAGCCGGCAGAGGTGCCGGTGATCACATTTCCGTCCGTGACGGCAGCGGCATCGGGAACCATAAGTGCATCGCCCATCTGTTCCTCACAGCCGGGGTAGCAGGTGGCGCGTTTACCGTCGGTGATGCCGAGCATGGCAAGGACGGTAGGCCCGGCGCAGATGGCCGCCACCAGCTTGTGGTTTTCATAGGCGAACTTCACGGCATCCAGCGCGCTCTGGCTTGCCTTGATGGAGGCCACGCCCCCAAGACCGCCGGGCAGAACGATACCCTCCAGATTGGTCAGATCCATTTCGCCCAGCTCGATATCGGCGACAATGCCGATCTCCCGGCTGCCGTATACGGTTTTCCCGTTAATACCCACGGTGCAAACGTCAATTCCGGCCCGGCGCATCATGACCAGCGGAACCATGGCCTCGGTTACTTCAAATCCGGTGCCCAACATCATATATACCATCGTTTAATCCTCCAAACAGGCCGCCACATGGCGGTAAATTTCTTCGTGAATGTCATCAATGGAGCGCATAGCCCCGTTCTTTACACACCCAATCACCGTCCAGCCGTAATATTCGGCGGCAGCCCTTCCCGTGCGGCGGCAGGTGGCGAGGTATTCCAGGTCCTGCTCATGAATATCCGCGTGGGTGTGAGTGGCGGCTTCCCGGGAGCGCATCATTTTTTCGGTGAAGTCCGTGGGAACGTCCAGATAAATCACCAGATCCGGCTTGGGAAGTCCCAGCTTGTTGTATTCAAAGTCATACAGCCACTTGAGGAATTCGCTCTGCTTTTCCGGCGGTTCCTTGGAAGTCTGGTGCACGGCGTTGGAGGTGGTGTAGCGGTCGGAAACCACCAGTCCGCCGCTTTCATACCACTGTCCCCAGACCTTTTTGTAGGACGCATAGCGGTCAACGGAGTAGAATGCGGAAGCGGCATAGGCGTTCACGTCCGAAGGCTTTGCCCCGAATTCGCCTCCCAGATACATCCGGATCAGCGCCGAGCTGGGTTCGGAGTACTGTGGAAACACCAACTTCTGAAACTGCCGCCCCTCCTTCGAAAGTCTGTCAGTCAGACGCTGAAACTGCGTGGATTTCCCGGAACCGTCCGTTCCTTCCAGTACGATTAGTTTGCCCATAATTTGTCTCCTTATGGTTTGGACAGAATCACATACCCTACAATATACCATATCCGGGCCGTTTTGTCCACCATTCCGCCTCCGCCCGATTCTTAATTTTCCGCAAACATGGGCGAAAAAGAAGAAACTGTTGCAAATAAAGGGAAAAGATGATATAGTGAACCCAACTATGGATAAAAAGAGGAAAAACCAATGGAAGTAACATTTGAAAGTTTGGGCCTCAGCGAGGCCATGCTGAAAGCGCTGGAACAGAAGGGCTACGGCTATCCCACCACCATCCAGGCGGAGGCCATCCCGCACTTTATGCAGTGGAAGGATGTCATCGCCAAGGCCCCCACAGGCACCGGCAAAACCTTCGCCTTCGGCATTCCCATGATCGAACACATCGACCCCGCCAATGAGGCGGTGCAGGGCCTGATTCTGGCCCCCACCCGGGAGCTTGCCATTCAGATCGGCGACGAGTTGCGGGGACTACTCACCTATTTTCAGGGCATCCGTGTGGCGGTGCTCTACGGCGGCGCGGGCATCGGCGGACAGGTAAAGCAGCTGGAGCGCAAGCCCCAGATTGTGGTTGCTACCCCCGGACGGCTCATGGATCACTACAACCGGAAAACCATCCGGCTGGACAAGATTCAGACTGTGGTTCTGGACGAAGCCGACCGGATGCTGGACATGGGCTTTTTCAAGGACGTGACCCGGATTATCGACAAGGTGAAAAACCGGAAGAATCTGGGCCTGTTCTCCGCCACCATTTCTCAGGAAGTTATGACCGTGTCCTGGATGTACCAGCGGGACGAGGTGGAGATCACCGTGAAGCCGAAACAGGAGGACCGCCCGGACATCGACCAGTACAGCCTGAGCTGTACCCCTCTGGCAAAGGCGGAAACCACTCTGCGCCTTATCCAGACGCAAGGCTACGAGCGGGTCATGATCTTCTGCAACACCAAGCATATGTGCCAGCGGCTCAGCGACGAGCTGCAGCGGGCTGGCCTTGACTGCGACTGCATCCACGGCGATATCCGCCAGAGCCAGCGGGAGAAGACCATGCAGCGTTACCGGGATGGAAAGCTCCCCATCCTGATCGCCACGGACGTGGCCTCCCGGGGCATCGACGTGGAGGACGTGGACTGCGTTATCAACTATGATATCCCCGAAGAGAACGAATACTATGTCCACCGCATCGGTCGTACCGGCCGCGCCCGCCGAAAGGGCGTGGCGTGGAGTCTCATCAGCAACTTCCCGGAGCAGGCCCGGCTGGACGATATCTGCAAATACTGCCAGTTTGCCGTGAAACCCATGGTGCTGGATGAAAACGGAAATCTGAGTGAAGAAGAGGTGAAAGCCCCCATCAAGCCCCGGAGGCGTCTGCGGTGAACCCGCGGGAACGGGGCTTCCTCCTGCTGACCAGCCATCTTGGCGACCCGGAACGGAAGGTGCTGACGGTGGCCCAGCTGCGCTCGCTGGCAATCCGTGTGGGGGATATGCAGCCGGTGGAGCCGGACCGGGAGCTGACGGAGCGGGATTTGGCAGCACTGGGCTACAGCCGGGAAGCGGCTGGGCACATTGTGTCGCTTTTCAATCAGGAAGACCTTTTGGACGGGTATCTTGCAAAGGGTGTGGCGATGGGCTGCGTACCCATCACCCGTGTCAGCGACAGGTATCCCCAAATTCTGCGCCAACGTCTGGGACTGGACAGCCCCGGCTGCCTGTGGGCCCGGGGAGATGTGGAAATTCTGAATACCCCTGCCATTTCTCTGGTGGGCTGCCGGGAGCTGAATGAACCGAACCGGGAGTTTGCGGAAGCTGTGGGCCATCAGGCGGCGGAGCAGGGGCTGACGCTGGTGTCCGGCAATGCCCGGGGGGCGGACCGGGCGGCACAGGATGCCTGCCTGAGAGCCGGCGGGCGGGTCATCAGCATTGTGGCGGACAGCTTGAACCGCTTTCCAGCCAGAAATATGCTGTATCTCAGCGAGGATGGCTTTGATGAGGATTTCTCCGCCCAGCGGGCCTTAAGCCGCAACCGCTGCATCCATGCGCTGGGGCGTATGGTGTTTGTGGCCCAGTGTGACCTGCACAAGGGCGGTACCTGGAGCGGCACCGTGAAAAATCTGCGCTTTGGCTGGAGCCCGGTGGCCTGCTTCCGGGACGGCAGCGAAGCCGCCGCCCAGCTGGAGCAGATGGGCGCCTATCAGATCGGGCTAGCGGATTTGCAGGACTTTGCCTGCCTTCAGACACCGGACAATTCTCTTTGGTAATCTTTTGTGCGCCGCCCCAAAAGCGGCGCACGAATGCTATACACGGATTTTACAAAAGCTGCCTTGCTGGTTTTACAGTTCTCTGGCATACTATAAAAGTGTATTGAGAGAAGGGAAAGATACTATGACCTATGAAGAAGTCCGCCGGGACCCGGCGGTGAAGGTATATATTGCCCAGGCCGATGCCTCCATGCAGGCGCTGGGCTTTACGGAGCACAGCTTTGCCCATGTGACCCGGGTGGCGAAAACCGCCGGGGACATTCTGGAAACCCTGGGCTACCCCGCAAGAACCGTGGAGCTTGCGAGAATTGCCGGGTATCTGCACGATATCGGCAACGTGGTCAACCGGGTGGATCACAGCCAGAGCGGCGCGGTGATGGCCTTCCGAATCCTGGACCGGATGAATTTCCCACCGGAGGAGATTGCATCCATTGTCACCGCCATCGGCAATCATGACGAGGGCACCGGGGTGCCGGTAAACGCGGTGTCGGCGGCGCTGTTTCTGGCGGACAAGTCCGATGTGCGCCGCTCCCGGGTGCGCAAAACCGCGGATATCGCTCAGGATATCCACGACCGGGTGAATTACTCCGTGACCCATTCGGAATTGAAAATTGATTTGGAGCAGCATACCGTCACGCTGGAGCTGACGGTGGATACCAAAGTCAGCTCGGTGATGGAGTATTTTGAGATTTTTATGAAGCGGATGTCCCTGTGCCGCAACGCGGCGGAGCGTCTGGGCCTTCGTTTCCAGCTGACCATCAACGGTCAGCCGCTCATATGAATAGTGCGCCCCCTTGCCGCATAGGGTTACGGCAAGGGGGCGTTTGCATTGGTTGGCGATTATGAAGTATTCTTCGGGAATCAACAGGCGGGAAAGGTGCAGGTTACGCGGCAGGGGTTATACTACCGCTTTGTCTGCCGCTGCCGGCTCACTGGGGAGGTGGTCTGCCGCCTGTACGTCAGCTGCGGGGGGCAGCAGGAGAATTTAGGGGTGGTCGTTCCCATGGGGGACGGCTTTGGACTGGATACACGCCAACCTGTCAAGCGGTTCCGGGCGGGGGAACCTTCCTTTTCTCTGATTCCAAAGCATGAGGTGCCCTCCGGGCAATTCGTGCCCATTATTCCGGAGGAACCCTTTGCCTACATCGAGCGGCTGAAAACCAGCTTTCTTGTGAAAAAATATGGACAGATGGGGATTTTGCTGGAGGATCAGAGCGAAATTTCCAGTCCAACGGGGCAGTGGTCGGAGCCGGTGACTTCCGAGTAAATCGGCGCATCTTCAATGCGCGGGGCAAGGCGGTTGGACACAAGAAAATAGTCGATGCGCCATCCGGCGTTGTTTTTCCGGGCGTTAAAGCGATAGCTCCACCAGCTGTAAGCCCCGGTCACGTCCGGGTTGCGGAACCGGAAGGTGTCCGTAAAGCCTGCGTCCAGCAGCTTTCCGAAGCTCTCCCGCTCCTCGTCGGAAAAACCGGCGTTGCCCCGGTTGGCGGCGGGATTTTTCAGGTCGATCTCCTGATGGGCAACATTCAGGTCGCCGCAGGCAATCACGGGCTTATGTTTATCCAGTTCTGTAAGATAGTTCCGGAAGGCTTCGTCCCATTTCAGCCGATGGTCAATCCGGGCCAGTCCCGGCTGGGCGTTGGGGGTATAGCAGGTCACAAGGTAGAAGTTTGGATACTCCAGCGTGATCAGCCGCCCTTCCGTATCCAGCTCGGGAATGCCGATGCCGTAGACTACGGACAGCGGCTGCTCCTTCGCAAAAATTGCGGTGCCGGAGTAGCCCTTTTTCTCGGCGTAATTCCAGAACTGCACATAACCGGGCAGGGGAAGGTCAATCTGGCCTTCCTGTAATTTAGTCTCCTGTAAACAGAGAAAATCCGGGTTTTTCTGGGAAAAGAAATCCAGAAAGCCCTTTCCCACGCAGGCCCGCAGGCCGTTTACATTCCAGGAAATCAATTTCATTTTGCAGTCTCCTCGGGTGTTATGGTATCGTTCAGCAGCAGATTGTCCCGGCTGAGGGTCAGGCTTCTGCTGCCGCTGACAATGGTAACCTTCTCGGCATTGACCAGCCCCATGCAGGTCATGGACAAGCAGGCGCAGGCAAGGGAAAACTCGGCGTCACTGAGCAGCGCAGAGGTGTTTGAGATTTCAATGGTCAGCGCCGTCCCTTCCTGCTCTGCCGTGTAAAGCTGTGTGCCGCGGGGCAGGGGGGAGCTGAGCTCCTTCACGATGGGCCCCATCAGGTAAAAGGAAAGCAGGTATTTCAGATTATCCCGGTGCCCGGCGACCTCCCGTTCCTCCCCCACAATGGGACTGTCCAAATTTTCCTGATAGGAACTCTTCACATAATAGAAGGTGACAGGTTCGTTCAGCTTCTGGGCGCATCCGGGCAGCACGGAAAGAAGGACAGACACAGTCAGCACAAAACAAAGAAGACGTTTCATTCCGGGTCCACCTCCGCGTCAAAGGCAGGAAAGCTCACCACAAAGGTGGTGCCCTTCCCAAGGGTGCTGCTCAGAGTAATTGTGCCGCGGTTTCGCTGGACGATGCTTCGCACGATGGCAAGGCCCAGTCCGCTGCCGCCGGTCTGCCGGGAGCGGGCCTTATCTACCCGGTAGAACCGCTCGAATACATGGTCAATAGCCTCCTCGGGAATGCCCATGCCGGTGTCACTGACCTCCAGAATGGCATTGTCCTCCTCCCGCCGCAGGCGAACGGTCAGCCTGCCGCCGGAATGGTTGTATTTGATGCCGTTTTCCATAAGGTTGAAGACGATCTGGTACAGATCATCCTCCAGAATCAGAATGGAGCTGTCGCGGTCCAGCTGCAAATCAAAGGTGATTCCGGCCTGCAGGGCGTTGTTTTTCAGCATTCTTGCCACCCGCCGCACGGTGGGGGACATGAAGATGATCTCCATGTCCTGCTGCCCGGTCACGTCTTCCGCCCGGGTCAGGGAAAGCAGCTTTTCCGTCATTCGGTTCAGCCGTTCCGCCTCATTGCCGATGTCGCTGACAAATTCCCGGGTGGTTTCCAGATCCATGTCGTATTGCAGAATGGAGTCCGTCAGCAGCTTAATGGAAGCCAGCGGCGTTTTCAGCTCATGGGACGCATCGGAGACAAAGCGGCTTCGCTTCTGCTCGGAGGTTTGCAGACGCTCCGTCAATTCATTAAATTCGTTGCCCAGAATGGTCAGCTCATCGTTGCCGCCCATGTTGACCTTGTGGGAGTAGTCGCCCTCCCGGATGATCCGCATGGAAGCCATGATCCGGTTTAGCCGCCGGGAGAAGGTGTTGGAGAAGGCCACGGAAAAAATCAGAACGATGATTTCCAGCAGCAGGGTGATGCCCAGAATGGTTCGCTGAAGGGACTCGATCAGCCCGCCCTGCGCGGTATCGTAGTCCGTCATATACACGCAGCCCACAATAGTTCCGTAATAATACACCGGAGCGGCGGCCCGGGAGTCGATTGTGCCGTTGTGGTAGCGCCAGGAGCACACGTCATTGCCGTCCAGAGCGGTCAGGATTTCCGGGAACAGCGCGTATGATCCAACGGCGGCAGAGCCGTTATCGTAGAGCGTGCAGCCCGTCTGGTCGGTTACCAGCAGCCGGTTGACCTTGAGACTTTCAATCTGCCCGATGACGGCGGAGACCGTGGAGGTATTCAGAACCTCCAATGTGGAAATTTCATCAGACGCCAGCAGGCATTTTTCGATCATGCTGGTCTTTTTGCTTTCATAGAACAGATTCTGACAGGCAATGGAGCAGTAGATGTTCAAAATCAGCAGAACCACAAACGTGATGACAACGTAGGTCATTGCGTAGCGGAACTGTGTTTTCCCATAGCCCCGGCCTGCTGCTTTACTTTCGGAAGTAATAACCAACGCCCCATTTCGTCAGAATATATTTCGGCTCCGCCGGATTTTCCTCCAGCTTTTCCCGCAGACGCCGGATGTGCACATCCACTGTGCGGATATCGCTGCGGTATTCATAGGCCCAGATGGTATCGAGCAGCGCTTCTCTGGAGTAGACCCGGTTGGGGTTGCGCATGAGGAATTCGATCACGTCGAATTCCTTGGCGGTGAGATCCGCCAGCACGCCGCCCCGGTAGGCGTTCCGGGCGTCCAGGTCCAGTGTGATGGAGCCAATGGTCAGGCTGCTGCCGGGCGCCTGCTTTTCCGTGGTGCCCGCCCGGCGGAGGAGAGCCCGGATACGGGCCTTCAGCTCCAGAATATTGAAGGGCTTTGTCAGATAGTCGTCCGCACCGTGGTCAAAGCCAATCAGCTTGTCCATATCATCGGTTTTCGCCGTAAGCATAATGATGGGAATGTCGGAAAATTCCCGGATTTTGGCGCAGGCGGTCAGCCCATCCATATTGGGCATCATGACGTCCAGTACCACCAGATCGGGGTGCTGCTCCTGCACGGCCTGCACGGCTTCCAGCCCGTCGCTGCCGGTAATGACGTCGTATCCTTCGTTCTGAAGGTTGAAGCGAATGCCCTTGACCAGCAGGGCCTCGTCATCCACAACCAGTATTTTCATAGCCTGTTATCCTCCGATTGTAATCAGTTCCAAAATGGTTTCCAGCTTTCCCTCACCGATTCCCTCGACGTTTGTCAGCTGCTCCACCGCGGAAAAATCCCCGTGCACCCTCCGGTAGTCAAGAATCCTCTGTGCCAGCACCTCGCCGATGCCCGGCAGCGCTGCCAGCTCGGCGGCGTCGGCGGTATTGATGTTGACGGGCAGGGAAGCGGCCTGCAAAGATGGTTCCGCCTGGGTTTCCGCCGAGACAGCCGCGCTGACCTGCCGGGCGGGGACGGACACAGTGACGGAACCGCCGGCGGGATTCCGCCCCAGAAACAGGCCCAGCGTCAGTCCCGCGAACAGCGCGGTGATCACCGGCAGAATGACCGAAAGCTTAATTTTCATGGGAACGACCCTCCCGCATTGACTAGCTGGTGAAAAGCTGTTATAATATAGACCACATTATACACGATTTTTTCCCGCCGGACAACCCCCGGCGTGGGGTTATTGAGGGCGAAATATGAAAAAAGTAAAATGTCTTTCTCTGATTCTCTCCGTATTGCTTCTGATGCAGAGCGTTCTGGTGCCTGCGGCAGCGGAAACTGAGACAACGCAGACGGAGCAGGCCGAGACGGAACAGGCCATAACTGCCCAGACGGAGGAGCTTCCCTTTGGTACGGTCTGCATCCAGAAGGGCTGCCGGACCATCAACGGCATGGCGCCCCTTGCCGGCAGCGAGAAGAAGCTGGAAACGGCCCAGTCGGTATTCCTGTTTGAAACGAACTCCAATACCGTTGTTTATGCCTATAACCCGGACCTGAAGCTCCATCCCGGTACCCTGGCGAAGATTGTCATGGCGCTGATCGTGGTGGAAAACTGCGGCATGGACGATGTGGTGACGGTCACAGAGGGCATTCAGTCCTATGTGCCCGCCGGCGTCAACAAGGTGCAGTCGGAAAGTCTGAAAAGTAACGAGCAGATCAAGGTCAGAGATCTTCTGTACGCGCTGCTGCTGATAAACGCCAACGACGCGGCGGTGGCGCTGGCCCACCACGTTTCGGGGACCACTGCGGCCTTTTTGGAGCTGATGAACAAGCGGGTCAAGCAGATGGGCTGCACCAATACAGAGTTCGGCAACGTCAGCGGCCTGTACACGGCCGTGTCCAACAGCACCGCCCGGGACATGGCACGAATTGTGCAGGAAGCTATCAAAAATGAGACTTTCCGGGAAGTATTTGGCGCGAAAAGCTATCAGATTCCCGATACCAACATGGTTCAGGGCCGTAAGGAATTCAAGACCCAGAACTATATGATTGACGACAGCACCCTTCAGGATTTCTATGACAGCCGTGTCACCGGCGGCTTTGCGTCCTACTATGAGTCCTACGGCGCGTCCATTGTCTGTACGGCGGAGTACAAGAACATGAACTTTATCGCGGTGATTCTGGGCGCTACCCGTACCTTTGCGGAGAACGGCTGGATGCCCTTGAATTATGGTAACTTCAACGAGATGTCCGATCTTCTGGAGTATGCCTTCAACAGCTTCAAGATCAACCGGATCATTTACGAAGGCATGGCGCTGAGCACCTTTAAGGTCAATGGCGGCGAGTGCAACGCGGTGGGACAGGCGAATGTGAATGTGGATACCGTTGTTCCCGTTAATGCCCAGATGAAGAACATCCAGATGAACTACAAGGCTGTGGATGGAGGGTTGACCGCACCCATCAAAAAAGACCAGATGATTGCGACCCTTGAGGTGGTGTACCGCACCTCCGTGCTGACAGAGGTTGAGGTCTACGCCATGAGCGACGTCAGGCGGGCGGATAAAACTGGCGTGACTATCCGGTCTGCCGCCGTGGAGGGCAGCAAGGGAACCCCCGGCTTCCTGTCCGCGCTGGGCACAATCTGCGTCATTGTGCTGGGCGTTGCCATCGCCTACCTGGCCTTCAACGCCTATATGCGTAACCGGATCCGTGCCCGCCGCCGGAAGAGAAGAGCACAGCGCAGGAGGAACAACTGATGCTTTCCTGGGAGGAACTGAAACGAGAATGCGGTCAATGTGTCCGGTGCGGACTGTGTGAAACCCGTCACAATGTGGTGTTTGGTGTGGGCAATGAGCGGGCGGATATCCTGTTTGTGGGGGAGGGCCCCGGCGAGCAGGAGGATCTCCGTGGGGAGCCTTTTGTCGGTCCCGCCGGAAAGCTGCTGGATGATATGCTGTCCATTATTGACCTATCCCGGCAGGAAAACTGCTATATCTGCAACATTGTCAAATGCCGTCCGCCCCACAACCGGGACCCGCTGGAGACAGAACAGGATGCCTGCATCGGGTATCTTCGCAATCAGGTGGCGCTGGTAAAACCGAAGATCATTGTCTGTCTGGGCCGCATTGCCGCCAAACGGCTCATTGACCCGGACTACCGCATTACCCGCCAGCATGGTCAGTGGGTGGAAAAAGGCGGATTCTGGATGACGGCCATTTACCATCCCTCGGCCCTTCTCCGAGACGTGACGAAACGCCCGGAAACCTTTGATGATTTGCTGTCCATCCGGGAAAAATCCCGCCAGCTTGGAATAAAGCTGTAAATTGTTGTTGACATTTTACCTGATTTTCGATATAATGACTGGGCTTGAGTTCCTGCTAGTGTAGCACAGTCGGTAGTGCATCTCACTCGTAATGAGAAGGTCGCCTGTTCGAGTCAGGTCACTAGCTCCACAAAAACCGCCGTTTTCAAAACGAAAACGGCGGTTTTTCTAACATTTTGAGGCGGTTTGAAAGACCCCGAAATTGGCTTGGCGTTAATTTGGCGTTTTATGAAGGATCGAATTATTGAAAATCGGGTTTTGACGTGATTAAGGCAAATCCGTGCAGAGTTTAGGTTATATTCTGTAAAGGGATTTGAACAATATTCGACGAATTGTGACAAATCCCTGCCGGAACACATAGAATGCACTGAGCCGGAAGGCGCGAATAAAAAGGAAAGGATAATCATTCTATGGAAACCCTTCAAACTGCACCGCAAAGACCCGATGACAGCCGCTGCAAAGCCATTACCAGGCTGATTGACGCGGTTGCCGAACAACAGGAGGCACTGGCGCGTATTCTGGAGGCGGAGCACGAAAAAATCGAAAAGGCCACCCAGCTTTGCGGCGTTGACGTGGATGATCTGGTAGAGATCGACACCAGCGCAGAGCGCATGCTGGCAGCCATCACCAGACTGGAACTGGCAATCCAATTGAAGCTGGATCTGTTCAGCGAATGTCTCTGCCCGGACAAACCTGTCCCGGAACAAGAACCATCTGTGGGAAATAATCTTCAATGAGAACCGGGGTTTACCCCGGTTCCGTTTCATGGTTCTTTACATTTTGTGAAGAATATCCAGCAGCGCATCCATGGAATGGGCAATCCCGACAGCCCCGGCCTCCAGCATTTCCTCCACGCTGCCGTAGCCCCAGCTGACGCCGATGGCAGGAATCCCGTGGGCCTTGGCGCCCAGCACGTCATACTTGGTATCGCCCACCATGACCATGTCCTCTTTGGCCCCGCTCTGTTCCAGCAGATAGGCGATGACGGCGTCCTTGGTGCTCCGGGAGGTATCCGTGGACGCACCGCAAATGCGGTCAAAATAGGGGGCAAGGCCGAACCGCTCCAGAATGGTCACGGACATTTCCTCCGGCTTGGAGGTTGCGACATACAGGGTGTGGCCCTCGTTTTTCAGAGTTTCCAGCAGCTCCTTCACACCGGGATAAGGGGCGTTCTCAAACATACCGGTGGGAATGTAGCGGCTGCGGTAGACGCGGATGGCCTCATCGGTTCGGTCTGCCGGGACACCAAACCGCTGGAAGGTTTCGTGAAGCGGCGGCCCAACAAAAACCCGCATTTCCTCCCGGGAGGGGACAGGAAGTCCAAAGTGCCGGAGCGCCAGCGCGGCGCAGTTGATGATTCCCTCTCCGGAATCGGTGAGGGTTCCGTCCAAATCAAATAAGACTGTCTTTCTCATGTACAAATCTCCTCAGCCCAGCAGCACGTCAGATATCAGCATAATACAGAAGCCCACCAGCAGGGCATAGGTGGCGCTGCTCTCGTGGTCGTGGTGGGTTTCGGGGATCATTTCATCGCTGATGACGTACAGCATGGTTCCTCCCGCAAAGGCCAGCGCGAAGGGCAGAATGGCGGAAGCGACACTGACGGCAAAGTAGCCCAGCAGGGTGCCGAGCACCTCAATCAAACCGGTTGCCAGCGCGCACAGGAAGGTTCTTTTGGGGCTGATGCCCGCCGCCAGCATAGGCCCGATGATGACCATGCCTTCGGGGATATTCTGTAAGGCGATGCCGCCCGCAATCAGCATGGCCTCCGCCACATTCTCAGAGCCGAAGCTCACACCGGCGGCAAGGCCCTCGGGCAGGTTGTGAATGGCGATGGCAGAGACAAACAGCAGAACCTTATCCAGCCGCTGGCTGCCGGGGTGGGTTTCGGAATCCACGCCGGCGAGGTGATGCAAATGGGGCACCAGCCGGTCCGCCAGATTCAGACAAACCGCGCCGGCAAAGATACCTGCCACGGTAATGAGCACATTTCCATAGTCCAGGGAAGGGAGAATCAGACCCAGCACGGCGGCGGCCAGCATGACCCCGGCGGCAAAGGCCAGCACCAGATCGCTGAACCGGTGGGAAATGTCCTTAATCAGAAAACCGGCGATTGCTCCGACTACCGTCGCACCGCCAACACCAAGCGCGGTTAATAAAACAAGCTGCATGAGGATACCTCCTTTTTTCGTGATTCTATCATAGTTTCCGGCGGATTGCAACGCTTAGACGGGGAACTGCGAGTTTTTGGCGGGAAAGCCGGTTTGGTATTGCGTATTCGGATTCAATTTGGTATACTGTAGAAAACTTTGGGAGAATGGCGGGGAAAGCATATGAATATGAGAAAACAATGCCCTGGGGCTTTGTGGGAATTTGGAAAATGCGCAATTGTGTTCTGCCTGTCCGTGGTTGTGGCGATGGGTTCTCTGCTGATTGCCGCTTTTGCGCCTCAGGACAAGATCAGTGAAAACCTGCTGGATTCCATTGACGGTCTGTATCTTGAGGGACAGTATCCGGTCATCGGAGACAGGAAAATCAACTCCCTGCTGGATAATGCCACGGATACGACGATCCTCCGGGCAACCGCTGGAATGAACCGGAACTATTTGGGAGCCGTCCTGACAAATCCCCTCTATTCCTACAATGTGGAGGTGGAAAAGACGGAAGACTATCCGGTAGAATGTCTGGAGCTGTACAGTACGGGTGAGCGGCCGGACGGGGAATTCCTCTACGTCCGCTACTGGATGGGATTCCGGGCAGTCCTGCGGTGGCTGCTGGTATTTTTTGACTATTTCCAGATCCGCAGATACGCGGGCGCGCTGTTTTTTGCCCTGTTTGCGCTGGTTCTCTGCTCCGTTGCCAGGCGGGTCGACACGAAGACCGCCTTTGTCTTTGCGGTCAGCGTGATTCTGGTACGTCCGCAGGTGATCGTGGGCAGCCTGCAATTTCTGCCCTGCTTCCTGATTGCTTTTTTGGCTATGCTGATTGCGCCCCGTTTGGCAGAACGACCGGAGTGGGATGCGGTGTTCTTTCTGGAAATCGGCGTCGTGACCATGTTCTTTGACTTCTACACGACGCCTTTGATTACGGTTGGCTTTCCGCTGGTGTACCTTGCGATTCTGCGTGCCCGGCAGGGACAGCGCATTACGCTGGGGTGGATGGTTCGGTGCGTGCTGATCTGGCTCTGCGGCTACGCTCTGATGTGGCTGGCAAAGCTGATGCTGACCAGCCTGCTTACCTCTGCGGATGGCCTGTCGGATGGCCTGACGGCGTTTTGCAGACGGGTGGGGATTGAAAAGTCGGAGGGCTATGAGGAATATTACAGCCTGTCGCTGGCCTTCGAGAACCTGAGATCGGTGATTTTCAGTGACCCGGAGGGAAAAGTGGTCTACCTGCTGGGCGCCGGCCTTACGGCGCTGTCAGTCCTTGTCTGCGCCATACGGCGGAAGCTGAAGCCGTCCGCCTTTGCCGCCAACGGGTGTCTTCTGTTCGCGGCTGTGCTGCCGTTTCTCTGGTTCTGCTGCACTGCCCAGCCCATTGCGATCCACTATTGGTATCAGTACCGCTCCATTGCTCTGACACACTGGGCGGTGGGCGCGTATGTGACCATGACCTTCTGGCAGGGGAATGCGCAAACGGAATTACGGACAGAATAAAACCGTTATCTGATACCCTTCCCAACGGCTTCTTCTGTGTAAGCCTGCCAAAAAGCGGAATGATTTCTCAAAAAACACTTGATTTTTGAATTTGACTGTGCTAAAATATCACGGTCTGAAATCAGGGTGCGTCCTCTGGCAGCGGCTGCTGCGTATGAACGCCTAATATTTAAGGAGGACAAAGAAATGGATTTGGTTAAGGCTCTGAACAGCCAGTACATGAAGGAGGAGCTGCCTGAGGCTCAGGTCGGCGACACCGTTCGTGTGCACGTGCGTATCAAGGAAGGCTCCCGGGAGCGTATTCAGGTGTTCGAAGGCACCGTCATCGCCCGGAAGCACGGCGGCATCGGCGAGACCATCACCGTTCGCCGCATCTCTTACGGCGTTGGCTGTGAGAAGGTCTTCCCCCTGCATTCCCCCAACGTGGCGATGATCGAGACTGTCCGCAAGGGCAAGGTTCGCCGCGCCAAGCTGTACTACCTGCGTGACCGCGCCGGTAAGGCTGCCAAGGTCAAGGAGAAGGTCTGATCCGGAACTTGATAAAGAAAGAGGGCAATGCCCTCTTTTTTTATTTCCCTGTGGAAAATGGGCAGAGTATGTGCTATAATGCAGAAAAATGTTAATCGGGTTAAGTCAGCAAAGCGATAAATTGGAATTTAGTTGACATCGGACAGTTGATAATTGACAGTTGACAGTTATAGTATCCCTTCGGGATGAATTAAAATCAACTGCAAGCGCGAAATACCAATGGTTTTCCAAAGGAACCTGCCATATTCGACTATTTTTTAAATCGTCCCGCAGGGACTCCTTAACTGTCAACTGTCAACTATTCACTGTCAACTGTTTCGATAAACATTATAAAAAACGCGCGGAAAGGAGCGGCTATGGCAACAGATAAGGATAAGGAACCCCGGAGCTGGCAGCGCAGCGTGCTGCTCTATGTGCACGACCTCATGTGTATGCTGCTGGCGGTGATGCTCCTGTTTCTGGTGGTGTTTCGGGTCATTCTGGTAACGGGAGACTCCATGTTCTCCACACTGTGGGATGGGGATTATTTGCTGCTGGAAAGCAGAATGTTCTGCGGCGAGCCGGAACCGGGGGACATTGTGGTCATCAGCAAACAGTCCTTTGATAACGGCAGCCCCATCGTCAAGCGGGTCATTGCCACAGAAGGGCAGACAGTGGATATTGATTTTGAAAGCGGTACGGTTTACGTAGACGGCGAAGCCCTGTCGGAGGCGTATATTCACAACGAAACCACCAACGAGGAAGGAACGGTGTTCCCGCTGACCGTGGCGGAAAACTGCATTTTTGTCCTCGGCGACAACCGGGCCGTTTCCCTGGACAGCCGCTCTCCCCGGATCGGACAGATCGACCGGCGGGAGGTACTGGGCAAGGCAATTTGCCTGCTGATCCCCGGAACTCACCATGGGCAGCTGCTGCCGGACTACAGCCGCATCGGCGCAATCCAATAAGAGAGGGAAGCTATGAACCAGAAAAACAGGGATGTGAATTCCCAATTGAATATCCAGTGGTATCCGGGCCATATGACCAAGACCCGCCGTCAGATCGAGGCGGACCTGAAGCTGGTGGACGCGGTCTGCGAGATCGTGGATGCCCGGATTCCCGTGTCCAGCCGGAACCCGGACATCGATGCCATCTGTGGCAGTAAGCCCAGGATTCTGGTGCTGAACCGGATGGACTTGGCAGACCCGGCAGCGACGAAAAAGTGGGCTGACTATTTCCGGGGAAAAGGCATGGCGGTGCTGGCCACCGACTGCAAGTCAAGAAAGGGCATCGGCGACTTTACCCCTGCTGCCCGGAAAGCCTGTGCCGAAAAGCTGGAGCGGGACGCCAAACGGGGCATGAACCGCCCTCTGCGGGTGATGGTGGTGGGCATTCCCAATGTGGGCAAATCCACCCTCATCAATCAGATCTCCGGCAGGAAGGGCGCCAAGGCGGAGAACCGGCCCGGCGTGACCCGGGGCAAGCAGTGGGTGACGGTGGACAGCGGTTTGCAGCTGCTGGATACCCCTGGTATTCTCTGGCCCAAATTTGAGGACCCGGAGGTGGGCATGATGCTGGCTTACACCGGGGCAGTGAAGGAAAATGTGGTTGATCTGGAGGAGCTGGCCTGCCACCTGATGACCCTGCTGCATAAATACTACCCCCAGACGCTGCTGGAACGCTACAAGGTGGAAGCCCCGGAGGGCACCCCCGGCTGGGAGCTGTTGGAACTGGCGGGCCGGAAGCGGGGGTATCTGGTGTCCGGGGGCGAAGTCAATCTGGAACGGATGGCCCGGGTGCTGCTGGATGAATTCCGCAGCGGCAAGCTGGGAAAATTTACACTGGAAATGCCGGAGGAGCAGCTATGAGCGAACTGACCATGTGGGAAATTGAGGACAGCCTTGGCCTGCACCCCATCTGCGGTGTGGATGAGGCAGGCCGTGGGCCGCTGGCGGGGCCGGTCTGCGCGGCGGCGGTGATTCTGCCGGAACACCTGCAAATCCCCGGCCTGACGGACAGCAAAAAGCTGACCGACAAAAAACGCAGAGAATTGTTTCCGATCATTCAGGAGCAGGCCATTGCTTATGGCATCGGTCTGGCTTCCGAGCAGGAAATTGATGAAATCAATATTTTGCAGGCCACGTTCCTTGCCATGGGCCGGGCGCTGGAGCAGCTCAGCGTCCGCCCGGCGCTTGCGCTGATTGACGGCAACCGGGAGACGGATTTCGGCCTGCCGGTGAAAACAGTGGTAAAGGGCGACAGCCTCAGCGCCAATATCGCGGCGGCCTCCATACTGGCAAAGGTAACCCGGGATAATCTCATGCTGGAACTGGCACAGCAGTACCCGGAATACGGCTTTGATATCCACAAGGGCTATGGCACCAAGGCCCACTACGAGGCTCTGCGCAAGTACGGCCCCTGTCCCATTCACCGCAGGAGCTTCCTCAAAAAATTTTATGGGGAGAAGTAACCTGCTGGGAGCCTGGGGCGAAGCGCTGGCGGCGGAGTATCTGCGCAGGAAACACTACAAAATCCTTGCCTCCGGCTACCGCTGCCGGTATGGGGAGATCGACCTGATTGCTACCAATCGTACATATCTGGTTTTTGTGGAGGTCAAGCTCCGCAAATCCGCTGATTTTGCCGCGGCAAGGGAATATGTAGACACACGAAAGCAGGACAGGCTCCGGGCCACGGCTGCCATGTACCTTACCCAGAACCCTACGAGTCTGCGCTGCCGTTTTGACATCATCGAAATCTACGCGCCGGAGGGGCTGGATACGGCCCATCCGGAGATCAACCATATGGAGGATGCGTTTCAATGAACTTCCCGGTATTTGATTTTCACTGTGATACCGCCCTGGCGCTGCTGGGCGACGACCTGAATCAGGCGGGCAGCCTGCGCAAAAACAACGGTCATATCGATCTGGAACGGGCGGGAAAGCTGGGAGGCTACGCCCAGTGCTTTGCCTGCTTCACCACGGACATCCCGGAGCTGCTTCAGGGGATCTCGCCCATCGTCCTGTTCGAGCGGGAGCTTGCCACCATCCAGCGGGAGGTGGATAAAAACAGCGACCTGATTTCCATTGCCTATAGTGCAGAGGAAATTGAGGAAAACCGGGCCGCAGGCAAAATGTCCGCGATTCTGACGCTTGAGGGCACGGCGGGCATTGACTATAATCCGGAGCTGCTGGAAGACCTGTGGGCCATCGGCTTCCGGGTGTCCAGTTTGGGCTGGAACGAGAAAAATCCCCTGACCGGCTCCAATGTCACCGGTGGTGGCCTGACCGACCTGGGCAGGGAATATGTGAAGGAGGCCCAACGGCTGGGGATGCGTATCGATGTCAGCCATATCAGCGACGAGGGCTTCTGGGACATTATGAAAATCACTCAGGCGCCCATTCTTGCCACCCATTCCAACAGCCGCGCGGTACATAATCACAGCCGGAACCTGACGGACGATATGTTCCGGGCTATCTGCGAAACCGGTGGCGTGGCTGGATATAATACCTGCCGGGACTTCACCGGGGAAAACCCCAATCTGGACACCGTCTGCGACCATATTCTGCACTTTATGGAGCTGGACCCGGAAGGAAAGCACATCGCCCTGGGCGGTGATCTGGACGGCGTGGAGACCATGCCGGATGGCTTTGATGGTGTGCAGAGCTACCCCGCACTGGCCCGGCATCTGCTGAACAGGGGACTGACGGAGCAGAACGTGATGGACATTTTCTGGAACAACGCCATCCGCGTCATGACTGTGGGCTGACACACAAAATTCGGCAAACCGTGACAGCTTCGGCATAGAGAATTCATTTTTCGTTTATGGACAGAAGGATGGGCCTGTGGTAAAATAAACCAGCAGCCATATTGTTTGCGGGAGGGGAGTCACTATGCTGTATCTGACGACACGCAGCAGCCGGGACGCGTATACGGCCCAGCGCGCTCTGCGGGAAAGCCGGGGCCCGGATGGGGGAATGTATCTTCCGTTCCGCGGGCCGTCGTTTGCCCCGGAGGATTGGAAGGAACTGGCAGCTATGCCCTTTGGTCAGCGGGTGGCGGAGATTCTGAACCGCCTGTTTCAGATGAGACTGACCTGCTGGGATGTGGACGTGTGCATCGGACGCAATCCGGTAAACATCGAGCCTCTGGGCCACCGCACGCTGGTGGCGGAACTGTGGCACAATCCCGGCCTTTCCTATGACTATCTTGCCCGGGAGCTGGCGGAGCAGCTGCTGGGGCAGCCCGATTACAGAAGCGGCTGGCTGTCCATCGCCCTGCGCATTGCCATACTGTTTGGAATTTACGGGCAGCTTCCCGGCGATTTGTCGGAGCCGGTGGACATTTCGGTCATTTCCGGGGACTTTGCTGCGCCAATCAGCGCGTACTACGCAAGAGCGTGGGGGCTGCCCATCGGGAATATCGTCTGCTGCTGCAACGAAAACAGCGGTCTGTGGGAGCTTCTGCGCCACGGTCAGCTGCGGACGGATACCGCGAGCGTTCGTACCATCCTGACGGAAGCGGATGTGGCGGTGCCGGAAAATCTGGAGCGGCTTGTCTATGAAGCCGGCGGAACGGACGAGGTGGAACGGTATCTGGCAAGCTGCCGCCGGGGCGGCACCTATGCTCCAAGCGAGACGGTGCTGGCAAAAATGAACCGGGGACTCAGCGTCAGCGTGGTCAGCAGCTCCAGAATCGCCCAGACCATTTCCAGCGTCTACAGAACCCACCGCTATGTCCTTTCCCCCGGCAGCGCGCTGAGCTACGCGGGCCTGATGGATTACCGGGCGAAGGCAGGGCAGGCGAGAAACGCCCTGATTCTGGCGGAGAAAAGTCCTGCCCTTGACGCGGAACGCACCGCCGCTGCCTTGAATATCACGCGGCAGGAGTTAAACGAACTGATTTAAAAGACAGAAGGGAGGCGCTCTATGGCGCTGTATGCCATCGGCGACCTGCACCTGTGCCTTGGAGCGCCGAAGCCTATGGACGTATTCGGCGGCGCATGGGTCGGATACATGGACAAGCTCCGGGAGGGACTGTCGGTCATCGGTCCGGAGGATACCACCGTTTTGCTGGGCGACTTAAGCTGGGCGCTGGATCTGCCCGGTGCCCGGCAGGATTTTGCCTGGATCAATGAGATTCCCGGCAGGAAGATTCTTCTCAAGGGCAACCACGACTACTGGTGGAGCACCGCCGCCAAATTCGGGAAGTTCTGTGAGGAAAACGGGTTTTCCGACCTGTATCTTCTGAATAATAACTTTTATGAATATGGAGACTACGCCATCTGCGGCACCCGGGGCTGGTTCTTTGAGGAGGAGCGCAGCGGGCAGCATGATGAGAAGGTGTTTAAGCGGGAGCTTCTGCGGCTGGAAGCATCGCTGAAAGCAGCAGGGGACAGGCCCAAGCTGGTGTTCCTCCACTATCCGCCCCGATACAAGGGCTACGAGTGTACGGAAATCCTGAAGCTGCTGGAAGATTATGAGGTGCGCCGGTGCTTTTACGGACATCTTCACGGCGGAAGCCACAAGCTGGCCATGGAAGGCCAGTGGGACGGGGTGGAATTCCGGCTCACTTCTGCGGATTATCTTGGCTTTAAGCCGTACCCTGTAATTCTTTGAAGAAATTTTCAGAAAACTATGGACAAAAGCCACATATTTTGATAGAATAGATCGGCTATGAAATAAATATAGAATGGTTTCGCCCTGCGAACCAATTTAGGAGGACTTAAGCCAATGAACGTAAAGAGCATCGAAAGAAACGGGAGCGCCGCTACCATCGTTGTGGAGATCGACAAGGATCTGATGGAGTCCGGTGTCAACAAAGCCTACCTTAAGGCTCGTAAGCAGATCATGATTCCCGGCTTCCGGAAGGGCAAGGCCCCCCGGAAGATGATCGAGGCCATGTACGGCGCCCACGTTTTCTACGAAGACGGTCTGGAAGAGATTTTCCCCGAGGTCTATGACTTCGCCGTGGCAAAGCAGGAGGGTCTGAAGGCCATCGGCCGTCCCAGTCTCACCGATATGCAGATCGGCGAGGACGGCGGCGTGACCCTGACACTGACCACTGAAGTCTACCCCGAGGTCACGCTGGGCCAGTACAAGGGCCTGGAGGTGGAGAAGGCTGAGGCGACCGTTACCGACGAGCAGGTTCAGTCCGAGCTGGATCGTATGGCCCAGAACGTTGCTTCCACCGAGACCGTGGAGCGTGCCGCCGAGATGGGCGACACCGCCAACATTGATTTCGAGGGCTTCGACAACGGCGTTCCCTTTGAGGGCGGCAAGGGCGAGAACTTCGACCTGAAGCTTGGCTCCGGCCAGTTCGTCCCCGGCTTTGAGGAGCAGGTGGTCGGCATGAGCGCCGGCGAGGAGAAGGACATCGACATCACCTTCCCCGAGGATTACCACAAGGATCTGGCCGGCAAGCCCGTGGTGTTCCATGTGAAGCTGAACAAGGTCACTGTGACCAACGTCCCCGAGCAGGACGATGAGTTTGCCAAGGACGTTTCCGAGTTCGACACCCTGGAGGAGCTGAAGGCTGATATCCGTGCCAAGGCGCTGGAGCAGGCCCAGAAGCAGATTGACTCCGCTTTTGAGAATGCCGCCGTGGAGAAGGCCGCGGAAAACACCACCGTGGATATGCCCAAGGCATTGGTTGAGAACGAGCTGGACACCCAGATGGAACGCTTTGCCTACCAGCTGCAGATGAGCGGCTACTCCATGGAGCAGTACGCCAAGATGATGGGCGGCGATGTGAGCACCATGCGTAACGCCTTCCGTCCCGCTGCCGAGAAGCAGGCGAAGATTTCCGTCACTCTGGAGAAGATCGTGGAGGTCGAGGGCCTGACCGCCACCGACGAGGAGATCGAGGAGGAGTTCAAGTCTCTGGCTGAGCAGTATCAGCTGGAGGTGGACAAGGTCAAGGAGATGGTTCCCATGGCTGAGCTCACCGGCAGCCTGACCACCCGCAAGGCCGTGAAGGTCATCGTTGACTCCGCCGTCCCCGTGGCCCCCAAGGCTGCCGAGGAGACTACCGAGGCCTAAACCAAAGGAATACTGTTACATCGGGAAACCGGCTTCGCGCCGGTTTCCCTTTGCAGGATTTTACCCGTTTGGAATAACCTTCCCCCGCGATGGTTAGAATGTTTCAAACCCTTTGAAAGGAGACATCACCATGAGTTTAGTTCCCTATGTTGTTGAGCAGACCAGCCGCGGCGAGCGCAGCTATGATATTTTCTCCCGTCTGCTGAACGACCGCATCATCTTCCTGTCCGAAGAGGTCAACGATACCACCGCCTCTCTGGTGGTTGCCCAGCTGCTGTATCTGGAAGCACAGGACCCGGACAAAGACATTCAGTTCTATATCAACAGCCCCGGCGGCAGCGTCACAGCCGGTATGGCGATTTACGACACCATGCAGTACATCAAGTGTGATGTAGCGACCATCTGCGTCGGCATGGCGGCCTCTATGGGCGCGTTCCTGCTCAGCGCGGGCGCCAAGGGCAAGCGGATGGCCCTGCCCAATTCCGAAATCATGATTCACCAGCCCTCTGCCGGCACCCAGGGCCAGATTACCGATATGGCCATCCACATGAAGCGTCTGCAGACCATCAAGGAGCGGATGAACCGGATTCTGTCCGAAAACTGCGGTCAGAGCATCGAGACCGTCACCGCCGCCTGTGAGCGGGACAATTTCATGACGGCTGAGGAAGCGAAGGCCTTCGGCCTCATCGACCGGGTGCTGGAGCATCATTGATAAAAATAATGTAGAAATGAGGTACCAGGTGCATGGCAAAGAATAACGAGCAGCCGCCGGTTCGCTGCAGCTTCTGCGGGAAGCGGGAGAATCAGGCTTCACGGCTGA
>CAMFBN010000028.1 GCA_945948535.1 uncultured Clostridia bacterium | reverse complement strand
CCTCCCCCAAGGCCGGCACCGTGACCCCCAATGTGGCTGCCGCCGTCAAGGAGATTAAAGCCGGTAAGGTTGAGTACCGTCTGGACAAGACCAACATCATCCACTGCCCCATCGGCAAGGTGTCTTTCGGCGCCGAGAAGCTGACCGAGAACATGGACACCCTGATGAAGGCTGTTGTCAAGGCAAAGCCCGCCGCTGCCAAGGGCCAGTATATCAAGTCCTGCACCGTGGTGTCCACCATGGGCCCCGGCGTGAAGGTCGCAACTTCCAAGTATCTGTAATTTCAGGTTTGGTTTCTTCCCGGATACAGTTTTGTCTGTATCCGGGAATTTTCCGGATTCTTCCGGAATCCATTAAAAATAGAGAAATAGTGCTTGACATATTTATGTAAGCATGTTATACTGTGTGAGTTGCCAAAGACAGCAGGTGCCGCGAGGCGTAAATCCTGCCGAGGTGCGTCAAATAGGTTTATTTGCGTGTCTTTCTGTCTTCTGGCAGGAAGACACTTTTTATTTTCGGAGGTGAAAATTATGCCCAACGCAAAGGTTCTTGAGAGCAAGAAGGCAGTCGTTGAAGCCCTGTCCGGTAAGATCAAGGAAGCTACTTCCGTGGTGTTCGTGGACTACAAGGGTATCACTGTCGCTCAGGATACCGAGCTGCGTAAGCAGTTCCGCGAGGCCGGCGTCGAGTACTCCGTCGTGAAGAACACCCTGACCAATTTCGCTGCAAAGGATTGCGGCTACGATTTCTCTGAGGTTCTGAACGGTACCACCGCTATGGCTTCCACCACCGGCGACCCCATCGCCCCTGCTCGTATCGTCTGCGAGTTTGCCAAGAAGAACAAGCTGAAGACCCTGACCATTAAGGGCGGCGTCGTGGAAGGCTCCGTCCTGTCCGCCGATGAGCTGAACGGCTTCGGTGAGCTGCCCAGCAAGAACGCTCTGGTCGCTTCTGTCCTGGGTACCTTCCTGGCACCTATCTCCAGCCTGGCCTTCGTTCTGGATCAGATCCGGATGCAGAAGGACGGCTCCGCTCCTGCCGCAGAAGCAGAAGCTTAATCGCGTAACCCCACAAATATCTACTTTCTACACATAATTTAGGAGGAAATTAAAATGGCTAGTGAAAAGATCACTGCTCTGGTTGAGCAGGTTAAGGAACTGACCGTTCTGGAGCTGTCCGAACTGGTTCACACTCTGGAAGAGGTTTTCGGCGTTTCCGCCGCTGCTGCCGCTGTTGCCGCTCCCGCTGCCGGCGCTGCCGCTGCTGAGGTCGAGGAGAAGACCGAGTTTGACGTTATCCTGAAGAACGCCGGCGCTTCCAAGCTGGGCGTTATCAAGGTTGTCCGTGCCGCTACCGGCCTGGGCCTGAAGGATGCTAAGGACCTGGTTGACAACTGCCCCAAGACCCTGAAGGAAGCTATCTCCAAGGAAGATGCCGAGAAGCTGGTCGCCGAGCTGAAGGAAGCCGGCGCCGAGGCCGAGATCAAGTAAGATATCTCCTCTTTATCAGCTGTGCCGCCGCCAGAAATGGCGGCGGCTTTCCTATTCATTTGAAGGAAAGGATTTCCTATGGCCCTCGACTCTGCCCTCGCAACCGTGGCCGGTCAACTTCCCGGCGCTATGACTCAGGTATTGAATCAGGCAGCTTTTTACATTCCGGAAGAACTGAGCCGTGTAATCTGGCACGCAAAATCCTATCTGCCTGTTGAAATGGATCTGATGTCCACCGCACAGTTTATGCTGTACTTTTCCGCCATCAGTTTAATTCTGGGCGTAATGGGACGGCTGGTGCTCGGAAAGCGGTCCAGTCTGAATTCGTCTGTTTCCTCCGCTATGGGCATTCTGTTCATCTATGCGCTGACGGTGGTTATCTATACCTTTCACCCCTGGAATCTGGACGCGCTGCTGTCACCCCTGCCCTTCGCAACGTTTTCCGGGGATTATCTGATTCTTCTGCCCATTACGGATGTTCAGTTTCCGGCACTGTGCACACAGGTTTTGTCCCTTGTGGTTCTGGCATTTCTGGTAAATCTCGTGGACACGATTGTTCCAAAAGGGAAAAACCTTGTCACATGGCTGCTGCTGCGGCTGCTGACCATGGGTGCCTGCATGGGACTGCACCTGGTCGTGAACTGGGCTTTCCGCACCTATCTGCCGAACGTTCTGGTTACTTATGCGCCTATGATCCTGCTGCTGATTTTGTGTCTATGCCTGCTGTCCGGCATCGTAAATCTGCTGCTTGGCATGGTCATTGCCGTAACGAATCCCTTTTTGGGCGCAATGTATACCTTCTTTTTTTCCAGCATTGTTGGAAAACAGGTCAGCAAAGCCGTCTTTTCCAGCGCCATCATTTGTGCAGTCTTATATCTGTTGGATATTTTTGGCTATACAGTCATCAGCATTTCCGCCGCTGCCCTGCTGACCGATATCCCGCTGGCACTGATCCTGCTGGTTTTGTGGTATCTCATAGGCAGCATTCTTTGATTCTTCCGTCAATTGAGGCTTTTTCATGAAGTTTTTCCCTGTTTTTCTTTGCTGTCTGCTTCTGGCAGGCTGTGCTTCCGGATCTGTCCCGGTATCCGCAGCAACGCCGGCTCTGCCGGAAACACTGCAAACCGATACCGTACCGGCAGATGTACCAACCGATCCGGAACCCCTGTCTGCTGCGCCTGCCCCCGTTGACCCGGTTCGTCAAGTGATTTCGGATATGTCGCTGGAACAGCGGGTTGGGCAGCTGTTTCTTGCCCGCTGCAATGCGGATACTGCTCCCGCGGATATCCGGCAGTATCATCTGGGCGGGCTGGTTCTGTTCGGAAGCAACTTTGAAAATCAGACTCCGGATTCCATGCGTCGGACCGTCGCAGCTTATCAGGAAGCCGCAGAAAAGCCGCTGCTGATCGCCGTGGACGAAGAGGGCGGCGATGTCACCAGAATCAGCCAGTTTCCCGCATTCCGGGACAGACGGTTTTCCTCTCTGCGAAAGCGGTATGACCTGGGCGGTCTGGAGGGCGTGCTGGCGGAGGAGGAAGAGAAATGCCGGCTGCTGTCGGACTTGGGCATCAATGTGAATCTGGGACCGGTGTGCGATATTGCCACGGAGCCGGAGGCTTTTATGTACAGCCGCTCTCTTGGACAGGATGCGCAGACGACTGCGGATGTGACTGCCAGCACCGTGAATCTGATGAACGCTTTCTCCATAGGCAGCGTTCTGAAGCATTTTCCCGGTTATGGGAATAATGCCGACACCCATACCGGCGTTGCCGTCGACACACGGGCACTGTCTGAACTGGAGGAACGGGATTTGGTTCCCTTCACCGCCGGAATTCAGGCGGGCTGCGGAGCCGTTATGGTGGGGCACATCATCGTCGAGGCGCTGGACGGGGAACTCCCCGCTTCCCTCTCCCCTGCCGTTCACCGCTATCTGCGGGAGGAACTGGACTTTTCCGGCGTCATTATGACAGACGATCTGGTCATGCAGGCAATCACGGAACAGTACGGTGCCGGGGAAGCCGCCGTTATGGCAGTTCTGGCGGGAAACGACCTGCTGTGCTCTACGGAGTACGCCGTTCAGTATCAGGCTGTCCTGCAGGCCGTGCTGGACGGGCGAATCGATATTGATGTTCTGAACAGCGCCCTCCGAAATGTTCTGGAATGGAAAATCTCGCTGGGTCTTCTTTGAAAATACGTCTCGCCGTATCTGTGAAAAATGCACAGATACGGTGTTTCTTTTTTGTTTGTGGTTATGCGGTTAACCTTTGACTTATTACGGAAATTCCGGTAGAATGGGGGCAGAAAGAGAAGGAGGTATTTCATATGCGCCAAAGAGACAGTTTCTTTTCATCCGTCTGTTCCTTAGCCATCCCGGTGGCGCTCCAGTCCATGCTGCAAGCTTCCTTCAGCATTGTGGATCAGATCATGATTGGTCAGCTGGGCAGCGTCAGCGTGGCCGGTGTGGGCCTTGCCGGTAAATTTGCCTCGATCTATTCCGTGATCGTGTCCGCCGTGGGCGTTGTCGCCGGTATCATGATTTCTCAGTATCTGGGGCAGAAAAATCAACGGGAGGTGCGCAGAAGCTTTTGGGTGAACCTGCTGATTGCGGTGGGGCTTGCCGGGGTGTTTACCCTGCTGTGCGGCGGATTTCCGGCCCACATCATGGGTCTGTACACCACCGACGCGCCCATGCGGCAGTCAGCTTCCGCCTATCTGCAAATTATCACCGCCACATACCTGCCCATCGCCGGGGCCACGCTGCTGTCCACCCTGCTGCGCTGCATGGATAAGGCACAGCTTCCCTTATATGCCAGCATCGCTTCCGCCGTATTGAACACCGGACTGAACTATCTGCTGATTTTCGGCAGGCTGGGGCTTCCCGCCATGGGCGCTTCCGGCGCCGCCATCGCCACCGTGATCTCCACCTGGGTGAATTGCCTGCTGATGCTGGTCATGCTGGGCAGGCACGGCGCTCTTCTGAAAATCGCCTGGAATTCCGGGGTAAAGATGGGAAAATTCAATCTAAAACAGTATCTTTCCATGCTGATGCCCATTCTGGTCTGCGAGTTCCTGTGGAGTCTCGGCGAGAACATCTACGCTGCCATCTACGGACACATGGGCACCGATGCCAGCGCCGCCATGACGCTGATCAATCCCGTCCAGTCCCTCGTCATCGGTGCGCTGTGCGGCCTGTCTCAGGCAGC
Source organism: uncultured Clostridia bacterium (assembly GCA_945948535.1). GTDB lineage: Bacteria > Bacillota > Clostridia > Oscillospirales > Oscillospiraceae > Faecousia. The sequence continues at coordinate 27,916 of CAMFBN010000028.1, read as the reverse complement.
CAGCGTCATCATCGGCAAGGAGCTTGGCAGCCGGGAATACAATCAGGCCTATCGGGATTCCTGGCGGCTGATTCGCTACGGACTTCTCGGTGCGGCGATACTCTCCGCGCTGGTCGCCGTCGCCAGTCCTCTGTATGTACAAATCTATCAGGTGGATGCTACGGTAAAGCTGCTGACCCGGCAGATTTTGCTTGCCTATGCGCTGATTGCCCCCTTTAAGGTGCTGAATATGATCGCCGGCGGGGGTATCATCCGCAGCGGCGGCAAGACAAATTACGTTATGTTCATCGATATAATCGGCACGTGGGCGTTCGGTGTACCGCTGGGGCTGCTGTCCGCCTTCGTATGGAAGCTGCCCATCCCTTATGTATACTTTCTTCTCTCCCTGGAGGAATGTGTCCGTTTCGCGATCACCGTTTTCGTTCTCCGCGGAAAACGGTGGATGCAGAGTCTGGAGGGCTGATATGCAAATCCGAATCAGCGACATTGCCGAGGAACTGGGCCTCAGCACCGCCACCGTTTCCAATGTCATTCACGGAAAGACCAATAAGGTGTCGGACGAAACCGTGAAACGGGTGCAGGCTCTGCTGGAGCAACGGCAGTATATCCCCAGCATGGCAGGCATTTTGCTGGCCCAGAATGCGTCAAAAATTATCGGCGTATTTGTCAATGACCATGAAAAATACGAGGGCCACACTCTGGATGACGCCTTTATTGCCTCCTCCCTCAACGCCCTTTCCACGGAAATTGAAAAGAGCGGACAGTTTATGATGGTGAAGAAGGCAAAACACCCGGAGGAGGTTCTGAAATTCGCCTCCATGTGGAATATGGAAGGTCTCGTGATGATCGGCTTCTGCGATCAGGACTATATGTATCTGCGGACTCATATGCGTATTCCCTTCGTCGTCTACGACGGCTACTGCGAGAATCCCCAGGGCATCGTGAATATTACCATTGACAATTTCGGCGGCGGTTTTCAGGTGGGTCAGTTGTTCCGAAAAAGCGGTCATGCCTCCGCAATCTGTATTTCCGACAATGAGACCGGCGTGGATCTGGAACGGATCAACGGGTTTCGCAGCGGCTTTGGAGACGGTTCGGTGGAGGTTATGGTCGTCCCCATGCGCAAAACAGAGCGCCGGCAGCTGTATCTCGACCAGATTGCGCGGTTCCGCCGGGTTTCGGCAGTCTTTGCGGTATCGGATTATTACGCCATCGACTTGATGCAGTTTCTGGGAGAGAATGGCATTTGTGTACCGGGGGACCTGGCCGTTGCCGGGTTTGACGGTACGCCCATGAGCGGGCTGGTTTTCCCCGCCCTGACCACCGTCCGGCAGGACAGTGGTCTGCGGGCAAAAACCGCCCTCCAAAAGCTCCGCCAATTACAGGAGCATCAGGAAACGCAAACAACCGTTACGCTTCCGGTCACATTGGTGGAGCGGGCCAGCACAAAGCGTTAAATTAAAGGTCATCCGCGTCCTGCACCGGCGTTTCTGACCGGTCATAGGGTCTGCCGGTGTAGCTGCCGTTGGGGTCTGTAAGGATTTTCTTCTTCATTGCTTCACCTCCCAGCCTTATCTTTCCCAAAAACAGCATTGCCTTTTCTCCTTGGGAATGGTAAAATCAGGGCAAAGACAGGAGGCATTGTATGTTTGATATCACGTTGATCGCCATGGGAAAGCTGAAGGAGCCGTTCTACATTTCCGCCGCCGCGGAATACGCCAAGCGGATCAGCGGCTACTGCAAATTTACGCTGATGGAACTGCCGGAAGCACGCCTGCCGGAGAATCCCTCCCCTGCTGAAATTTCTGCGGGACTGGAAAAGGAAGCCGATCTGATTTTCTCCAAAATTCCAAAGGGGGCCTGGTTCTGCGTCTTTACCCCAGAGGGGAAGCTATTATCCAGCGAGGAGTTTGCCAAGCAGCTGAAAACCGTGAAAAACTCCGGAAAGAGCAGCGCCTGCTTTCTCATTGGTTCCTCCTTCGGGATAGCGCCCAGAGTGAAGCAGAGAGCGGATTTCCGGCTTTCCATGGGTCCCATGACCTTTCCCCACCATCTGGCCCGGGTTATGGTGCTGGAGCAGCTGTACCGGGCAGAAGCCATTCAGGCCGGTTCCAAGTATCATAAATAATCATCTGTCATTGCGAGCCGGTGCGCACACCGGCTCGCAATGACATCTTTTTGTGTTTGAAATCAAGATCAATGTGTCTTTTTTCATGAATTACCTTGACAGGCGAGGTACTTTGTGATAGGATGTGCTTGCAAAGGAGGGATGTGTATGTCCATTGCCGGTGATCTGATCCGGGGCCACACCGACGCCATCATTCTGGCGCGGCTGCTGCGGGGCGACAGCTACGGCTATGAAATCAACAAAACCATCTCCACCCTCTCCTCAGGCCGGTTTGAACTGAAGGAAGCTACCCTTTACACGGCCTTCAAACGGCTGGAGGATCTGGGCTATATTACCTCCTACTGGGGGTCAAGCGGGGCGGGAGCCCGGCGGCGGTACTACACCATCACCCCGGAAGGCAGGGAGGCCTGTGCCCAACTCATGAGGGAGTGGGAGGAAACCAAAGAAATTATGGATAAATTATTGGAATCGGAGGAAAGATTATGAGAGATCAGCTTGTTCAATATGTTTCGCTTCTCTTTGCGGGAGCGGAAAATTGTGAGGACACCAAGCAGGAAATTCTGCAAAACACCCTTGACCGCTATGACGACCTGATTGCTGAGGGGAAAACACCGGAAGCCGCCTACCGGCTGGCCATCACCGGTATCGGAGACATCAATGAAATTCTTGGCAGAAAAGATACCGTCCTGCCCGCCGTTCCGGCTGCCGCAGAGCATAAGGAGACGGACACCCCCATGAAAAAGCTGCTGCGTGCCATCGCCGTGGGGCTGTATATCCTGTGCCCCCTACCCCTGTTCGTTCTGAGTGAAATGGGCATGGATACCTTCGGCCTGTGCGGGTTGCTGTGCTTTGTGGCGGTGGCAACTGTACTGATGATTCTGGGAAGTAAGAAATCGAGTCATACCGCCCACGAAAAAGAGGATGATGACGAGCCGAAATCCGAACTGGGCAAAAGCGTCAGCAGCCTGATCTGGGCCATCGGCCTTGCGGTCTATCTGATCGTCAGCTTTCTGACTATGGCGTGGCACATTACCTGGGTCATCTTCCCCATTCTGGGCGCAATCAACGCTCTGGTATGCGCGATGATTCCCGCCGAGAGTCCTTCCGCCGCCCAGAGAAACAACCGTCTGAGAAAGGGCATCAACGGCATGATCTGGGCCATCGGCCTTGCCCTGTATTTCATCATCAGCTTTGCCACCATGGCCTGGTACATCACCTGGGTCATCTTCCCCATCATCGGCGCGGTGCAGGGGCTGGTGCGGGCCATTCTGGATTTGAAGGAGGCAGTAAACAATGAAGCGTAACGCCATTATTCGTATTATTGCATGGACGGTGTCTCTGGTGATTCTGGTGGGACTGCTGGTTGCCGGAATGAACTGGTTCCGGCCCTTTGGTTTCCACTCTATGGACACAACAGTCACATCTGTTCCGGTGGATAGCAGCGCCCTCACAGAGTTCTCCGGTGATGTTCAGGAAATTGAAATCGACTGGGTATCCGGCAGTATTCGGCTGGAACCTGCCAATGTCAGCAGCATCGAAGTCAGAGAAAGCAGCGTTGAAGATGCCAAATACGCTATGGTCTGCAGGCAGGACGGCGGGACTCTGAAAATCGAATACTGTAAGAATACCACATTCGGAGATTTGAAGAATCTCAAATTCAGCAAGGATTTAACCATTCTCGTCCCCATGGATTGGAGCGGCAGAGCTGTCAAGGTGGATGCCGCTTCCGCAAAGCTGTATGTGCAGGATTTGTCCATTCAGGAAGTGGAAATTGATACCGCTTCCGGCGAGAGCCGGTTTGAAAGCTGCACCGTGGATACGCTGGACATTGATACCGCCTCCGGGGATGTCTATTTTGAGGGCAGTCTGAATCGGCTGGACTGTGATTCCGCTTCTGCCGGTGTGCAGGCGGTGCTGGACAATGTGCCCTATGAAATCGACATGGACACCGCCTCCGGATCTCTGGAACTGTTCCTGCCGGAGGACGCCGGGTTCTCCGTGAAAATGGACACCATGAGCGGCAAGTTTGATTCCACTTTGGACTTCACCTCGAAAAACGGCAGATACGCCCGGGGCAACGGCGCCTGCAGTATCGACATGAGTTCCATGAGTGGCGGTGTGACCATCCGCTCCAAATAAGCAAATCAGCCAGCCGGTTTCGGCTGGCTGAAATCGTGTCAAAATTCCCCCGCGTCGTACATGACGGCTGAAAGGGCGCACAGCGGGGCCGTCTCACAGCGCAGAATCCGCCTGCCCAGTGTACATACCTGTAAGCCCGCTTCCCTCGCCCGAGCTACCTCCGCTTCCTCCAGACCGCCCTCCGGGCCGGTCAGCAGGCTCACCGTGTGGTATTCCCCGCCGGACAGGGCCATTTTCAAGGTCAGGGCTTCCTCATGCTCATAGAACATCAGCGCCTTGTCCGCCTGCGCCGCCCGGGACAGGGCTTCCGAGAAGCTGCCCAGCACCAGAACCTTGGGAATCCGCCCTCTGCCGGACTGCTCCGCCGCCGAGGCCGCGATTTTCTGCCAGCGCTCAAGCTTCTTTTGCAGACTTTTTTCGTCCGGGCGGGACACGCAGCGGGCGGAGGGAAACGTGACGATTTCGTAAGCGCCCAGCTCCGTAGCCTTCTGGATCACGTGCTCCAGCTTGTCCGCCTTGGGCAGGGCCATGTACACACTGACCTTTACCGCCGCTTCCGATTGCGAATCCCGGCGCTGCCGTATACAAAGCAGCCATCCATCCGTGGATACCACTTCGCAGACGCTCTCATGTCCCTCCCCATCACAGAGCAGGACCATCTCGCCGGGCTTCAGCCGCAGCACCTTCGCATGCTGGGCATTTTCTCCGGTGAGGCATACTTCCTCCCGCGCCAATTCCTCTGACGGTACAAAAAAACGAACCATTGCTTTTCCCTCCATTTTCTATAGTTTAGCAGACAGGCAGCTGAATGGCAAGGGTTTTGCAGAAAAAGTATTGACAAATTCCCAGCAAAAGGTTATAATACTCAAGCACATCCGCGAGAGTGTTGGAATGGTAGACAAGCACGTTTGAGGTGCGTGTGGTTATGCCGTGGGGGTTCGAGTCCCCTCTCTCGCACCAAACCAATATAATCCGAACCAGTTCTTCCATGTGGGAGATGTGTTCGGATTATTTGTTTTCTTTGGCAAGTTCGAGGAAACCCATTTCCGAAACGGTGTAATCAAACGACCCGAATCAAAACCCAGAGGACCGAGAAAAAAGAAACAGATTTAGATAATTTGAGAATTCACGCATATAGAAAGCCGTTTTTGAGCATCCGAAGGTAATTGTATTCCCAGATCAAAAACGTGTCCAAGAAGCCTTGCTATCAGCCGCTTTTTCACTCCCGAAATGCGTGAGTGGAAGTGCCTTCTGCATGAGAAAAGGTGCCGCCAAGCTAGCGGCACCCTGTGCGGTTGCTTACTTGCTTTTCCCTACCTTTCCTTCCGTCTGTTCCGCTTCACGCTGAGCCTGCCATTCCCGGAACTCCCGCTGACCTTCTTCACTTTCGTAGTAGGCGAGGATGTCAGGCAGGATGCACCGGGCGATGTGCTCGATTTCGTGCTGCGGAATACCGGAATTGTTAATGAGTTTCTTCTTGCGGCCCAAGCTGGTTGTTCCCTCCGGTTCGATATGAAATTTTTTAAGGTGCAGTTGTGGACGGGCGGACAATCTGTTGCTGACGGCATGGCTCCTTTCTCAAGAAACGGAAAATGCAGGCGCTTGTCAAGCCTATGGCTTGATGGGCGTCTGCATTTTGCTTTCCTGTATTATATCACATTGGGAGAGGGTGTCAATAGCTTGGAAAGTGGTTGCGATGTAGAACAATAGCGGTGAAAAAGTGCTTGTGCCGCAATAGGTTTTCCTTGCATTTTTCTTGCTGTAAGGGAATTGTATTAGCCACTGGAAAATCCGGCTTCTATTCTTCTACGTCTTGATTGAGGGCGGACAGAACTTGCAGCTAGGTGTCGACATTTTGAGCCTAAAAGCTGTTGTGCCCCAATACCTTTTTGACCAAGTTCCGAGGAGCTGAGGATATTGTATTCCCTCTTTGGAAAATGCCAATCTGATGTCGACAGGTGAGTTTCCTCCGCATTTAGAACCCGATTTTCGGCTTCCGAATATACCTATACCACTCCTCCCAAAATTGAGATAAAAAATCGCTGCATATCAACAGCTTTAGCGCTCTAAGTGCGGATATATAAATGAATCACGCCATCCCTTAATTTTTCCGCCCCCATGCAGCCAAGAATAAAAGCCAGTTAGCACGATGAAGATTTCCAGTCTGCCGAGAATCATACCGATCATTTCCACAATCAGGGTGGCATTGTTGGTCATTGGCCCGGTCAAGCCAATGGACAAGCCCACCGTGCCCAGGGCGGAGGCGAATTCAAACATGGCTGTTTCCAGACCGCATCCGGCAGTCAGGGTGAGAATCAGCGCTCCGGCGAGAAACAGGAGGAGATAGCAACCCACGAAGCCCACCGTGTCAGAGCAGAGTTCCCCGTCAATTTTGGTTCTTCCCTGGGCTTTGACATAGGTGGGCGCATCCACGCACCGCTGGGGGAGCAGCTTTCGTTTGATATTCAGACCGATCATCCGCAGAATCAGGTAGACACGGGTCAGCTTCAAGCCGCCTGCCGTAGAACCGATTCCACCGCCAATCAGCATCAGCAGAATCATCAGTCCGATTGCGAAGGAGGGCCAGCTTTCGTAGACAACCGTGGCGTAGCCGGTGGTGGAAAGGGCGGAAGCTGCGTTGAACAGGGCATGGCGCAGACCTTCACCCAGGCCCGTTCCCAATTCACTGGACAGGGAAACAGCCATCATCGGCACAAAAACCAACAGCAGAAGAAACAGGAAACGCACCTCACTGACCTGAAACGCCTGCCGCCATTTTCCCCGGATCAGAAGCAGCAGCACCGCAAAATTCGTCGTGCCAATGAGCATCAGCACTATGGTGACGATCTCAATGGGCAGGCTACGGTATTCACCGATGCTATTCAGCTTTGTGGAAAAACCGCCGGTGGACAGGCTGCACATGGCATGACACAGGCTGTCAAACAGCGGCATCCCGCAAACAACATAAGCCGCCGTACCCGCAATCAGGAAAATGATGTACATTTCAAAAATGGTCTGGGCGGTTTGTTTGAGGTTCGGCATCAGCTTGTCCGGGTGTCCCTCCGCGTTGAACAAATCCATGGAGCGCTTTCCGGATACCAGCATAACCATCATCAGCACAAAGCCCAGACCGCCGCAGTATTGCATGAAGCTTCTGTAGAACAGGAAGATATGGGGAGTCTGTGTCACATCCATCACAGAAAGCCCGGTGGTCGTCCATCCGCTGACGGATTCAAACAGAGCCTGCACAAGCTTCAGCTGCTTTGAAAGGAAGAAGGGCATTGCACCAACTATAATTCCCCAAAACCAGGTGAACAGTACGGTATTGTTGCTGTGCTGCTGGGCTTTTAGGCGGTCGGCGATGAAATAGGTTTCCCGCCTTCCAAACGCGCACACAAGCCCCCCTGCCAGCACAGAAAGCAGCCCCGGCAGCAGAAAATAGATTGCATAGCCAATGTCCCGGGGATAGAATGGGAGAATTGCCACCGGGGCTATCACCAGCAGACCAATCATGACCATCAGCTTGCCGCGGTTGGAACAGTCTTTCATTTTCGCCATTTGGCTTCACCGCCCTTTAATTCCAGAATCGCGATTTCCTCCTGCTCGTTTCCCGAGATCAGGACAAGAATGTCTCCCGCCAGAATCCGGGTGTCGCCTCTGGGGATCAGGGTCTGATCCCGGCGGAGGATGCAGCCGATGATGACCTCCTTGGGCAGGTTGATTTCCCAGACCTGCTTCTGGGCTGCCGGGTCTGTCTCAGTGATGGGCACTTCCAGAAGCTGCACCCGACCCTCTCCGATGGGGATTGCTTTTGCAATTTCCTCCATGAAGGCCTGCTGCTCAATGATACTGGTGACGGCAGAGATAGCGCAGATTACGCTGTCCACACCCATTTTGTAGAAAAAGTCCGTCTTTTGCGGGTCGGACAGCAGCGACAGGGTTTTTGGAACCCGGAACTTCTTCTTGCACAGCTCGCAAACAACCAGATTATCCTCGTCCCGGGGTGTCAAAGCAATGGCGATATCCATACCCCCGGCACCCGCATCCTCCAGAACATAGGGCTTGGTTCCGTCGCCGTGGATAACGGTGAGCTTTTCATTCTCCGCCAGTTTCTCGCAGTCTAGCAAATCCTTATTGATGACCGTAACCCGATAACCCTTTTTCAGCAGAGACTGGGCAAGGGACTTCGCTTTGCTCCTGCCGCCCACCAAAAGCACATTTCCTTTCATGATCAAACAGCCTCCTTCGTGCGGGTCGGTTTCTCCAGCAGCTTGTCGATTTCGTTAGCGGACAGCACTGCCGGGCAGATGGTGTCGATGCCCAGCTCTCGGTAGACGCATTCCCGCTCCGGGTCATACAGCCGGGAAATCACCCGCCCCACAGAGTACCATTCCTTTGCCAGCTGGGCAATGAGAATATTGGTGTTGTCATTGTTGGTAACGGCAATCACGGCATTGGCATGGGAGATGTCTGCTTTCTTCAGGACATCCAGGTCTGTCCCGTCGCCCTCCACCGTCAGTCCGCCAAAGGAGGGGGACAGTTTGCGGAAGGCTTCCTTCTCCTTGTCCAGAATCAGGACATTTTCTCCCTCCTCGGACAGGGTGTTTGCCAGATTGGCGCCCAGCCGTCCGCAGCCCACAATGATGGTGTAGTCTGCCTGTGTTTTGTTTTTCAAGATACTCATTTTGTGTTCCTCCTGACCGCGTGACCGATGCCTTTTTCGTCGTATTGGATTTCATAGGGGGACGGAGCCTCCTGAGGGCAATCGCTCTCGTCATAGGCGCAGCCGCCCCGGGAATAAAACGTGCCATAATGATCCAGATTTTGCCTTGCAGGTAAGTAAGTAGGGTCCAGCGCGTAAGCTGCCCGGAAGTGCTTCATGGCACCGGCATGGTCCCCCTCTTTTTCCATAACGATTCCCAGCAGATTGTGCGGTTCCGGCGCATTGGGAAATTCCCCCATGGCCTCGCAAATCATGTCCACACATTTTTGATAATCCCGGGCTTTGGCATATTTCCTCACCCCATCGCAAAGGGTCTGCAGCTGCATATCGCGGCTGGTTAGTTCCTGTGTCATCATGCTAAAATCCTCCTTTTGCCTTCGGATTTATCTTACGGTGTGATTTTAGCGCGGAAGCCGTGAGCGCGGTGTGAGAGATTGCAGTTTCCTGTGAGAATTCTGTGAGAAAAAGAAAATGTCCCGGAAGCAAGTTCCGAGACATTCAGCATTCTTCTATTCATCCACCAGCCGGTATCCCACACCGATTTCGGTGAGGATATATCGGGGCTTTGCCGGAGATTTCTCGATTTTCCGCCGCAGCCCTGCCATCAGTGCCCGCAGGGCCTGGGTGTCGTTTCCGTAGCCCGGGCCGTAGATTTCCTTGATGATGTACTGGGTAGTCAATACCTTTCCCATATTTCGGAACAGCAGCGACAGGAGGCTATACTCCATGGGGGTCACATGAAGTTCCGCCCCATCCAGAAATACCAGATGACGTTCCAGATCGATGGACAGCCCGCCTACGGAATAAACTGTCTGCTGCGTGGCAACCGAGGTTCGGTGGGAATGCCGCAGCGCCACCCGGATGCGGGCCATCAGCTCCGTAGCAGAGAAGGGTTTGGTCAGGTAGTCATCCGCACCATTGTCCAGGGCGGCGGCTTTTTCATTGTCCTGATCTCGGGCGGAGACCACGATGATGGGCACCTCCGACCACTCCCGTACTTTTTTGATGACCTCCATACCGTCAAAATCCGGCAGCCCCAAATCCAGCAGCATCAGGTCAACCTGGTTGGACACCAACTGGGACAGCGCTCCCTGAGCGTTTCCGGCGGTGAGGCAGGGAAAGCCCTCCTGCTTCAGGGTGTAGGTGATAAAGTTGCGGATTTGGGCATCGTCCTCCACAACCAGAATCCATTCACTTCTCAACTGCGTCTCCCTCCTTTAATGGCAGGGTAAAGGTAAATTCCGCGCCTTTTCCATCCCTGCGGTTCTGGGCACGGATGGTACCCCCGTGGGCAGTGACAATGGACTCGCAAATGGCAAGTCCCAGACCGATGCCCCGTTTGGCGTCCGGGCCTTTGCCCTGGGTGGTGTAAAACATCTGAAACACATGGGGCAAATCCTGTTCGGAAATGCCGGTGCCCCGGTCGGAAACAGTAAAAACGGCGAAATCACTGTCTTTGGAGACTGCCACGGAGATTTCCTCCCCGGGCTGGGTGTGCTTCACCGCATTGTCCAGCAGATTCACCAGCACCTGTCCAATGAGCCTTGCGTCCATGGGCACCATCAGAAGGTCATCGGGAATCTCCACGGCAATTTCCCGCTCCGGCGCGCGCTTGCTGATGGCCAGCATCGCCGCGCCGATGACCTCCTCAACAGCCTCCGGCTGCTTGTTCAGGGTCAGGCGTCCGTCCTGGAGCCGGGTCAGGCTGAGAATGTTTTCCACAAGGGAATGGAGCCAGTCCGCGTCCTTGTAGATGCCCTCCGCCAGTCCGAACCGGGCGTCAGCCTTGTCCGTCATGTCCATAATCATTTCGCTGGTGCCCATGATGCCCGCCAGCGGTGTCCGCAGATCATGGGAAATGGCACGAAGCAGATTTCCCCGGTAGCGTTCCTGATTGGCTTCCTCCCGGGTACGGATGCGCTCTTTCATGACCCGCAGCCGATCCATGGCCAGGGCCGTGCTTTCCATCATGGAGTGGAGCAGCTTTTTCTGCTGCTCCGTCAGAGCTTCTGCCCGGTCAGCGGGAATGCGCAGAATGCCGAGGACGAATTCGCTTCCGTAGATGGGCCAGTCATAAAATTCCTCGCCGGCGTCAAAATCCGTCCGCAGGTTTTCAATCCGGTGCCGGATTCCGTCGGGGTCAGTAACGCAGCGCCGTACCTGCTCCGTTTCCGTTTTCTGCTGAATAAAGGTGCGTTCCGGCTGCCCCTGGTCATCAAAACACAGGCAGGCGGCCTTGCAGTCCATAGTGCCGCTGATGGTCTGCACCGCGATCCGGGCAATGTCCTCCACGCTCTCCGCGTCTGTCAGATGGCTGGTCAGATGGTACAGCGCACTGGCTTCCTGCTCGTTGCGAACAGCCTCCGCCGTCATTTTCTTTGCCTTGGAGGTCAGAGCGCTGGTGATAATGGAGGTCACCGCCATGATAGAGAAGGTGATGAAATAGGTGGGATCATCCACGGACAGCGTGAAATAGGGCGCTGTAAAGAATGCGTTGAAGGCGCAGGTTGACAGAATCGTGGACAGAATGCCCCACAGATACCCGTCAGTACACCGGGCAGTCACCACGACGGACAGAATGTATACCACCACAATATTGGTTTCCGGGAACTGCCACAGCCGGAACAGCCAGCCAATCCCCGTGGCTGCACCAACGAACACAAACGCGCAGAGCAGACCACGCAGGGCAGCTCTTTTCAAGAATCTGGTATTCGTCACGGCGGCTTCCCTCCTTCCTTTGTTCACGGGCAATTATAGTCCGTTTGCCAAGGGAAAGCAAGGAAAAACTGTTTTAATCAAAGTGGGCAGCAGGAAAGCGATTCGCAGAATCGCGCAGCCGCAGTCCGAAGGTCTGCGTTCACCGGGGTTTGGGACAGCGCCTCAACAAGCAGAAAACCATCCGTTCCGTGAAAGCGGAATGGATGGCTTTTCGCATTTGTATTACAGATGCATTGCTTGCTACTATTGTAAAGGCTATGAAAACAGCCCATTATTTCACTTTTTTACTAGCCGCAAGCAATGCATGTGTGGTCACAAACCTTGCTGCGACAAAAGTCGCAAGCAATGCTTATGGCGCGCCATATGCGAAAAACGCTCGTTTCTGCTTAGGCAGACTTGAGCATTTTCTGCTTGTTGGGAAATCTCCCAAACCCTTTGAATCACAAGTTTCTTGTGAGCTGCGCACCCTGCGGGCGCTTGAGTTTTGTTCGTGAACCCCTATGAAAACAATGATATTATGTCAATTTAAGATTGACTTCATATGCGATATAGGGTATACTAATCACACAAGAAGCAGGAGGTGACAGCTATGAATACCATCGGTGTACGGCTGCGGGAGCTGCGTCAAAGCGCGAAGCTGTCTCAGGCAAAGATTGCAGCCATTGTGGGTTCCCGGCAGTCGGCAGTTGCTCGGTTTGAAAGCGGTGAGGCTCATGTCCCGGCGGATGTGATGGTTCGGTACGCGGACTATTTCGATGTTTCCCTGGATTACATTTATGGGCGCACAGACAACCCCCAGGGGAAGCTTTATGAGGGAAAAATGAAAATCGAAAAGGTTTATCCTGAGATGGACAAGTTCATCGAGATGTGCTTTGATCCTGGCTCTCCCATCAACGAGCGGCTGAAAGAAACCCTCAAGCAAATGCTGAAGGAGGGCGCAGAATGAAAGCTGTGATTTATGCCCGTTATTCCTCCGACAGCCAGCGGGAGGAATCCATTGAAGGTCAGATTCGGGAATGCACCGCCTTTGCTGAGAAGAACGGCATCACGATTCTGCGGCACTACATTGACCGTGCCTATTCTGCCAAGACGGACAACCGCCCAGATTTTCAGGAGATGATTAAAGACAGCGGAAAGAAGCTGTTTGATATGGTCATTGTCTGGAAGCTGGACAGATTTGCGAGAAACCGTTATGACAGCGCACGGTACAAAGCACAGTTGAAGAGAAACGGCGTGAAAGTGGTGTCCGCAACGGAAGTGATCTCCGAGGGCGCAGAGGGCATCATTCTGGAATCCGTGCTGGAAGGCTATGCGGAATACTACTCTGCCGATTTGTCGGAAAAGGTTATCCGTGGAAGGACGGAGAATGCGCTGAAGTGCAAGTTCAACGGTGGCACACTTCCCATCGGTTATGTGATTGATGAGGAACAGCATTTTCAGATTGACCCGCTGACGGCTCCCTTTGTGCTGGATGTGTTCAAGAAATACGACAAGGGCGCTACTATGAAGGAGCTGCGGGACTGGCTGAACGAAAATGGCATCCGCAACAAGTTGGGGAAGCCTCTGAACTTCAACAGCATTCAGCACATGCTGGGCAACCGGCGTTACATCGGGGAATACAAATACCGGGACATTATCGTACCCGATGGCATCCCCGCTATCGTCCCCCAAGATTTGTTTGATCGGGTTCAGGAGAAGCTGGCTCAAAACAAAAAAGCCCCGGCCCGTCACAAAGCCGAGGACGATTACCTTCTGACCACGAAACTGTTCTGCGGCTACTGCGGTGCTTACCTCTGCGGCGAGAGCGGCAAAAGCCGGAACGGCACCATTCACCACTACTACAAATGCGTATCTGTAAAAAAGAAGCGGACAGACTGCAAGAAAAAGCCCGTCAGGAAGCAATGGCTGGAGGATCTGGTGGTCAATGAAGTGATGAAGGTGGTCATGGACGACAAAGCCATTGAAGCCATCGTGTCCATGGTGATGGATTTGCAGGACAGGGAAAACACAAGCCTTCCCCTGTACGAGCAGCAGCTCCGGGAAGCGGAAACCGGAATCCAGAATCTCCTGAACGCCATCCAACAGGGCATCCTCACCAAGTCCACCAAAACCCGTTTGGAAGAATTGGAAGCTGCCAAAGAGGATTTGGAGATCAAGATCGCTAATGAGAAGATTGCAAAGCCCAGAATCAGCCCGGAGTTCGTCACCTTCTGGCTGCACAAATTCCGCAAGCTGGACGTGCGTCAGCAGTCCCATCGCAAAATGCTGATCGACGCATTTGTGAACGCCATCTACCTGTACGATGACAAGCTGGTTCTCACCTTCAACTACAAGGACGGCACCAGAACCATCACGCTGGACGATGTGAAAGAAGCCACCAAAAAAGCAGATACCGGTTCGGATTTGGATTGCCGTGGTGCACCAAGAATCTGAGATACCCATTCGGGTATCTCAGATTCTTTATGCTCGAGGGGGACTCAAAAGGGCGGCGGCAGCGTTAGCTGCCGTAAAAACAGTCCAGTGGACTGTTTTTAGCCCGTGGGAGAGTCCCTCCGATTTGAGACGCATTCCGGAGGAATGTGGATCAAATCGGATTTTGTCCGATGACGAAAATCGTTGATACGTCGCACTTTTTCAGAAAGTCCTATATCACCTCTCGCACAAAAAAATCCGAATACCCTTGCGGGCGTTCGGATTTTTTGTATAAAGAAAAATGAGGGTGCCCGTGTTGGACACCCTCATATCATCACATTTCCAGAAACCCGCTGCCCTTGCGGACGTCATCGTCTGCAATCCGCCGGGTGGCGTCTGCTGTAGCTGCACCGTCCAACACAGCAGGCTTGTTCCCCCATCCCGCAGTCTGTTGGACGCGATTTTTCTCTGCTCCCGTTAGGCGCTTTTCAGTTTTTTGTTAATCTTGCTAAATTCATGGGTAAGCAGACTTGATATCCAATCCCGTACCCTGAAGGTTGCCGTTTCCAAGACGGCATGATTTAAGTATCAACCGCGTATCAACCAGGTATCAACGCTCAAAAAAACAAGCAAAATCACTTAACTTTTGGCATAAGAAAAACGGGCAGTTTCATTAAAAACTGACCGTTTTGTATGTTGTGCACACTATAGATATACTGCAACCGGAGTGTCGAGTGTCGAGATTCGTTGCATTCTGATTTCCAAGGGGAATCAGAATCAATGTGTTGCCGCCGTCAAGCCGTCGGCAAGCAACTGTCCACTGGACAGTTGCATTAAATTGTTCGAATCTCTCATTAGAAAAATGGAAACCGAAAGAGCAAATGCTCTTTCGGTTTTCATGGTCCGAGTGTCGAGATTCGAACTCGAGGCCTCTTGAACCCCATTCAAGCGCGATACCAAACTTCGCCACACCCGGATATTTTGTTTGCCGCTCTCTTGGCGACTTCGATATGATATCACATAACTTCGGAAAATGCAAGCATTATTTTTACTTTTTTTCAAATTTTATGTTTACCCCGGAAAAGCAATAAAATTCGCCGCTTTTCCGGGATAATTGCATATCTTTCAGAACATCTTATACCTTTGGCTTGAAGAAATAAACACCGGAGCCGGACAGGCATATCTTTTCCGGGCTGGAAGCCTGAAAGGCTTCGGCGGTCAGCTTGGTCAGGCTCCTGGTCACACTGACCACATGAACCTTCACAATCACCTGTTCTCCCGGATGAAGCGGGCGATGGTAGTCCACTGACAGATGCACAGCGGGGGCCGACCCCTCCCCCTCCATCAGGCAGTAGGATATAAATCCCATGGCCTGATCCAGAATTGTGGCGCACAAGCCGCCGTGAAGCGTTCCGGCAAAGTTCCGCATCCAGGGCATGGTCTGGCAGGTCATCACGATGTCATCGTGGGCATGGTCATACGCAACCACCTGAAAGTTCATCATTTCCCCGATGGAACCGGGGACGCTGGCGTTAAAGTCCGCAATGCGGCGGCGAACCTTCTCCCCGAAATTGATTTCCTCACTCGCCGCGTTCACTGCTGACCACTTTACCGATGTTCCAAAGGTGGGCAACCGTCCGCTCCGCCTCTTTTTTCTCTTCCTCGTTATTGTACTCCACATAGATGGTATGGGCACTGCAATCGGTGCACTCCACCTGAACGCTCCAGCCGCCCTCGTGCAGAATCATACCCGCGCCCCGACAGATGGGGCAGTCCTCCAACAGGATCATTTCGTCCATTTTCTCGTCTCCTTATCTGAAAATCGTTTCATTTGTGTCATAGATTTCTTCCCGGAAGCAGCGGACATAATCCGCCGCCAGGTCCGGCAGATATCTGGTAATGGCAGCGCTCAGCTGCATAGGGTTCAGGGAAGGATTCTGGCAGCTGTGCAGAACGCTGACCTCCAGTTCTCCGTCCGACAGTCTCTTAACCGACAGTCTTCGGATCATCGGAATGATGTCCTGCTGGGTAGGGCCATTCTTTCCCTTCTTTTCCACAATCAGCTCCGGCTGGGAAAACAGGTTCTCAATTTTTGCGGTCGCGCCATCCGGAACCATTTGGTCGTATTCCAGAATCAGCCGGCTTTGCAGCAGCGCAAGATTTTTGAGCTTGTCCCCCTGCTCGTAAACCTCACGGATATGAACACCGTCAATCAGCGCGGCGTTCAGCCTCCCACAGATTTCATCACAGGCGCAGGGGTGCTCCAGCTCAAAGTCCAGCAGTTCACACCGGCTCTCCACGCCAAGGCTCATTGGCAGCGCGATGGACACCGAGGGTCTGGGGTTGAAGCCCTGGGTATGGGTCAGGGGCAGTCCTGCCCGCTTAAAGGCACGCTGGAAAACCCGCATCAGATCCAGATGGGAAATATAGCGGGCATTTCCCACTTTTTCAAACAGCGCTCTAGGCATCGCAGGCCACCTCCTGAAGCAAACGGTTGGCGCCGCAGCCGGCACAGCCATGGCGGCAGTCGGGAGTCACCTGTCCTTCATAGGCTCGGTGACGCTCCCGTTTCAGGAAGGCTTTGGACACGCCCACATCGATGGTGTCCCACGGCAGAATTTCCTCCTCGCCGTAGCCCCGGGTCGTATAAAAGTCTTCATCCACACCGCACTGGCGGAAAGCATCGTACCACTTTGCGTAGTTGAAGTATTCATCCCAGCCGTCCAGTCTCGCGCCGTTTTTTACCGCAGTCTCAATGACGGGGCCCAAGCGGCGGTCTCCACGGGCAAACACCGCTTCCAGACGGCTTAAATCCGGGCTGTGGTAGTCATAGACAATGGATTTGGAATAGAAATGGGATTTTAGGAGCCTGCACCGGCGCAGATATTCCTGGGGCGTGATCTGCTTTTCCCACTGGAAGGGCGTGTGTGGCTTGGGCACAAAATAGGCCGTGGCCACATGAACCCGCAGGCCCCGCTTTTTGTTCACCGCGTTTTCCTTCCATGCCTGAATGACCTTGTAAACAAGCTCCGCAATACCCAGCACATCCTCGTCAGTCTCCGTTGGCAGGCCCAGCATGAAATAGAGCTTCACATTGTTCCAGCCGCCAGAGAAGGCCTGCGCGCAGGTGTTGAGAATTTCTTCCTCCGTCAGATTCTTGTTGATGACATCCCGCAGGCGCTGGGTTCCCGCTTCCGGGGCAAAGGTCAGGCCGCTTTTACGGACGGTTTGCAGCTTCTCCATCAGTTCCCGGGAGAAATTGTCGGCCCGCAGGGACGGGACCGACAGATTTACCTTATTTTCAGCACAATACGGAATCAGCTGGTCTGTCAGCCCCTTCAGCCCCCGGTAATCAGAAGTAGACAAGCTGGATACCGTGATTTCGTTGTTGCCGGAATGCTCCAGCGTCTGCACTGCCTGACGGTACAGCACCTCCGGGCTCTTTTTGCGCACAGGGCGGCAGGAAAAGCCCGCCTGACAGAAGCGGCAGCCCCGGATGCAGCCCCGGAAGGCCTCCAGATTGGCCCGGTCGTGGACAATTTCGGTAGAAGGCACAATCATTTCCGTCGGAAAAAAGGCGCTGTCCAGATCCTCGATGATGCGTTTGGTCACCATCTCCGGCGCGCCGTCCAGCGGGACGATGGCTTTCAGGGTGCCGTCTTCGTTGTATTCGTGGCGGTAAAAGCTGGGAACGTACACACCGGGTATTTTGGCAACCTCTTTGAGGAAAGTGTCCTTGTCCCAGCTCTCCGCCTTGGCCCGGTCATACAGGGACACGATCTCCACGGTGCTGTCCTCCCCTTCCCCCAGAGAAAAGAAATCGATAAACTCCGCCAGCGGCTCCGGGTTAAAGGCGCACACGCCGCCTGCAAAGACGATGTTCTTAAGCCCAACGCGGTCCTTTGCGTGGAGAGGAACACCGGCTAAGTCCAGCATATTCAGGATATTGGAATAGGCCATCTCATAGCCGATGGTAAAGGCGATCATATCGAAATCCCGGACGTTCGTTTGGCTTTCCAGCGCCCACAGGGGAAGGTGATTTTTCCGCATCTCGGCTTCCATGTCGCCCCAGGGGGCAAAGACACGCTCACACCAGATTCCGTCCATCCGGTTCATCACGCCGTACAGGATACGCATTCCCAGATTCGACATGCCGATCTCGTAGGTATCCGGGAAGCAGAATGCCACACGCACGCGGACATCGGACAAATTCTTCTTGACTTCTCCCCATTCCCCGCCGGTGTAGCGGGCCGGCTTCTGCACAGCCGTCAAAATGCGCTGTTTCAGTTCGGTCATAGCATTACCTCTTTGTTTATGGTAGGCCCATTGTACCGCGAATCAGCCCGATTTGCAAGGTATTTTTCCGAACAGGAGCCTTGTTAAGGCCGTAACGCAAACCAGCACCGGAAGTACGCCGTCTTTCCGGTAAATAAGCAGCCTCAGTGACAGAACAAAGACGGCAGATATGGTCAGGCCTTCCACAATCCGGCAGATTCTGTCAGCCTGCCGGGGACAGAGCCATTGCAGGAAGCAGCGCAGCATCCTGCCGCCGTCCATAGGATACACCGGAATCAGGTTAAACATTCCCTGCACTGCCGCGCAGACGGCAGGCTTCGGAGAAAAGCGGTACAGGGAAATCAGGAGGAAACTGGCAGCCGGGCCGGCAGCGGCGCAGAAAAGCTCCTTCCTTTCATCCACAAAAACCGTATGGATCTCTGCTCCGCGCAAACCAATCGTAACAGAATCGGCGTGCCCTCCGAATGTGTAAATCGCCGCAAGATGCCCTATCTCATGAACAGCGGACGCCAGAAGCACAGCGCATAGCCAGTCCAGCGGAAGCAGCAGCACCAGCGCGGCAGCCATCAAAAATGCCGAAGGCCGCACGCGGATCATCCGGCAATCACCTGCCGGCAGAAGTTCCGGAAAGCATCAAGAAATGGAGCTCCGGCTTTCATTTGTATGAGCATATTATCAAGCGACGCCGCGGTGACCGCGGCATCTCCCGGGAAGATAATCTTCAGCAAAAGTGCCCGTTCTTCCTTCAGGACGGTGTTGAGAAGCAGTACGGCAAGCGCACAGATGAAGAGAATCAGCAATGGGTGATGCCGCTTTTTCGCTTTACGGGACTCCGTAACCGATTGATAATCAATTCTGTAGCCCATATGACCACCTCGGGACAGCTTATTACCGGACTTGCGGACATATGCGCCCGAATGGGCGTATCTCTTTTGGGGCAAACCCAAAGAAAAAACAGATACACCCGGATGGGTGTATCTGTTTTTGGTGGACCCGAAGGGATTCGAACCCTCGACCCCTACAATGCGAATGTAATGCGCTCCCAGCTGCGCTACGGGCCCGTGATTACCTGAGTATTATAGCGTTGCGGTGCGTGCTTGTCAAGTTTTTTCTTCCCTTTTTCCAAAGAATGTGATATGCTGTGGAACGAGTCTTTGAAAAGGAGCAATCACATGCTGACAATCAATGAAATTCTGGCTCAGGAACTGGGACAGAAACAGGAATATGTAGACAACGTGGTGCAGCTTATCGACGAGGGCAACACCATCCCCTTCATCGCCCGCTACCGCAAGGAAATGCACGGCGCCATGGACGACACCACCCTGCGGAATCTGGAAACCCGTCTGACCTATCTGCGGAATTTGCAGGACCGCCGGGATGAGGTGAAAAAGTCCATCGAAAATCAGGGCAAGCTGACGGAAGAATTGTCCGCCGCCATCGATGCCGCCGCCACCATGACGGAGGTGGAAGACCTGTACCGGCCCTACAAGCAGAAGCGGCGCACCCGAGGCTCCATCGCCCGGGAAAAGGGGCTGGAGCCTTTGGCAGAGGCGATTTTTGCCCAGGACGGGGCTGACCCCGCAGAGCTGGCAAAGGACTATATCGACCCTGAGAAGGGCGTGAATACGCTTGAGGAAGCCTTGCTGGGCGCCAACGACATTATCGCTGAGAATCTTTCCGATGACGCCGACATCCGCAAGGCTCTGCGGGAGCTGGTCATGCGCCGGGGCGTATTCACCTGTAAGGCCGCCGATGATGCGGAAGAGGACGGCGTATACAAATTGTATTACGACTTTTCCCAGCCCATCCCCCGAATGCTGGATCACCAAATTCTTGCCATCAACCGGGGCGAGAAGGAAAATGTGCTGAAGCCCAACGTGGCGCTCGTGGGCAACGAGGGCACGGCGCTGGTCTGCCGGGCGGCTCTGAAGCCCACCATGAACGTGTCTGCCTTTGTCCGGGCGGCGGCGGAGGATGCCTACGAGCGGCTGATCTTCCCCTCCATTCAGCGGGAGGTGCGAAACGAGCTGTCCGACCGGGCCTACGCCGGGGCTATTCACAATTTTGCCCTGAATCTCAAGCCCCTTTTGATGCAGCCCCCTGTCAAGGGCTTTGTCACTATGGGCCTTGACCCCGGCTACCGCAACGGCTGCAAGGTGGCCGTGGTGGATGCCACCGGCAAGGTGTTGGACACCGCCGTGGTCTACCCTACCTTCAGCGAACGAAAAAAACAGGAGGCCATCACAATTTTGTCCGGCCTGATGCGAAAGCACGATGTGCGCCATATCGCCATCGGCAACGGCACCGCTTCCCGGGAAACCGAGGCCATGACGGTGGAGCTGCTGCGTTCCTTCCCCAATGCCAGCTATATGATCGTCAACGAGGCTGGCGCGTCCGTGTACTCTGCCTCCCCCCTGGCCGCCGAGGAATTCCCAGACTATGACGTGAATCTGCGTTCCGCCGTGTCCATCGCCCGGCGTTTGCAGGACCCGCTGGCAGAGCTGGTCAAGATCGACCCCAAAGCCATCGGCGTGGGCCAGTACCAGCACGACTGCCCCCAGAAGGAGCTGGATGCAGCGTTGGGCGCGGTGGTGGAGGACTGCGTCAACGCGGTAGGCGTGGATATAAATACCGCCTCCCGGAGCCTGCTCCAGCAGGTTTCCGGCCTGACGGCAACCACCGCGAAAAATATTGTGGCCTACCGGGAGGAAAACGGCCCCTTCACCAGCCGCGCCCAGCTGAAAAAGGTGCCCAAGCTGGGGCCCAAGGCCTTTGAACAGTGCGCCGGCTTCCTTCGCGTGCCCGAAAGCAAGGAGGTGCTGGACAACACCGGCGTTCATCCCGAATCCTACGCAGCAGCCAGCGCTCTTCTCAAGCTGCTGGGCTGTAAAAAAGGTGACAACCTGTCGGACCTGACGGGTAAGCTGGAAGCCTACGGCCTGAGCAAGGCGGCACAGGAGTGCGCCGTGGGCGAGCCGACCCTGCTGGACATTGCCAAGGAGCTGGCGAAACCCGGCCGTGACCCCCGGGATGAGCTGCCGGCCCCCATCCTTCGCAAGGACGTTCTGGAAATGAAGGACTTAAAGCCCGGCATGGAGCTGACCGGCACCGTCCGCAATGTCATCGACTTTGGCGTGTTTGTGGATATCGGCGTCCATCAGGACGGACTGGTGCACATTTCCGAGGTCTGCAATCGCCGTTTGCGCCACCCCAGCGAGATGGTCAAGGTGGGCGACGTGGTGAAGGTTGTGGTGCTGAACGTGGACGAAAAACGCCACAGAATCAGCCTGTCCATGAAGCAGGCAAAGCAGTAATGAAAAGCGGTGCGCCGGAATCGGTGCGCCGCATTTTATTTGAAAAATATATTTATCCTATTGTAATATATACTTTACTTTATGTCACTCATATGATATACTCCCCACGAAAGCGAGGTGGCCATATGCCAAAGAACTTATCTATCAAGGTGGCCCGGGTGCAAAAGGATATGACCCAGAAGGACCTGGCTGCCGCCGTGGGCGTGTCCCGTCAGACCATCAACGCCATCGAGCAGGGGGAATACAACCCCACCATTAAGCTGTGCCGGGCCATCTGCCGGGTGCTGGGGAAAACACTGGACGAACTTTTCTGGGAGGATGATTGTGATGAAAAAGAGTAATCTGGACGAAATGCAGGAGCAGGCGCTGCTGAAAATCGAGCACAACGGCTGCTGGCTGGCCTTCTGTGGGCTGCTGGTGGCAATGGCCGTGCAAATGATGATGAGAGTACCGGGCAGTCAGATGCTGGGCGAGTGGATCGTGTTTATGGTTTTAAGCCTGTACCTCTGCATTGCCTGTCTGCGCAAGGGTATTTGGGATCGGCATCTGACGGCCAACTGGAAGACAAATCTGATTGTGAGTCTGCTGGCGGCTGTGGCTACGGGAATTCTAATAACGCTAAGCAATCCGTATCTCTCCGAGCCTCTGGACTTTGTGCTGGTTGCGGGCATTACCGGTGGATTCACCTTCGTGCTGTGCTTCGCCGCACTGTCAATCGGTATGAAGCTGTACAGAAAGCGCAGGGAAAAGCTGGATCAGGAATAATCCCCGCCGCCGTGGTTCGCTGCGGTGGCTTTCGGTTATGTAAACCAAAATGTTAGGAAATTGTAACGTTTTCACGAATACTTGACTTTAATCGGCCAATAATGTATAATTGCTGGAGATTCTCTCGAAATGGAGCATTTTTTATGAAGAAAGCCACCAGATTTCTGGTATCCTTGATGCTGCTTCTGCTGATTTTCGCCAGCATCGTGTGGTACCTGTTCATCTACGACCGGGCGTTTACCCGGGATACTCTTCTTGGCCAGGCGCGCTTCCAGTCCCTGCACGGCAACTCCCGGCTGTCCTCCTGGTTCTATGACGCGGCCTACAGCTTCTCCGGTCATGACGAAAACGTTGCCATTGAGTTGGCAAACCAGTACAAAAAAGGCGGCAACTATACCAAGGCGGAGCTGACCCTCACCACTTCCATTCACGACCACCCCACCGTGGAGCTGTACACCGCCCTGAGTAAGGTTTATGTGGAGCAGGACAAGCTGATGGACGCCGTGCAGATGCTGGGCAATATCTCCGATCCAACAATCGCTCAGCAAATTGAGGCCCTGCGCCCCGCCGCGCCGAAGGCCGATCAGGAATCCGGCTTTTTCAGCCAGTATATTGACGTTCATCTCACTTCTGACGCTGATACCGTGTATTACACAACAGACGGCACCTACCCCACCGTTGCCGGGCCGGTCTACGAGGACAAAATCTCCCTGCCTGCCGGTGAGACAAAGGTGTGTGCCATTGCAGTGAACAAGGACGGACTGGTCAGCCCGGTGACCACGCTGGACTACACCGTTACCGGCGTGATTGAAAAGGTGGAATTCACCGACCCCGCCATGGAAGCCGCCATGCGGGAGCTGATCCACGTCAGCAGTACCAGCACCGTGAACACCGACGCCCTGTGGGGCATCACGGAATTCACCGCGCCGGAGGGTGTGAAGGATTTCTCTGACCTGCGCTACCTGCCCAACCTGACCAAGCTGACCATCCGGGAGCAGACGATTCCCACGCTGGAAAGCCTGTCCACCCTGTCCAAGCTGGTGGTACTGGATTTGACCGGAAGCACCTTCCCTGTGGAGGAGCTGTCGGTTCTGGCAACGCTGCCCTCCCTGTCCAGCCTGACCATGGCGGAGTGCTCCCTGAGCACCATCGCGGGTCTTGAAAACGCGAAAAACCTGACCTACCTTGACCTGCATGACAACACCCTGCGGAATCTGGATGTGCTGGAGACCATGCCCTCCCTGGCGGAACTGGATCTGCAGCACAACGCGGTCACGGACCTGAGTAAGCTCAGCGGACTGGACAAGCTGGTGAAGCTGAACATCGGCTTCAATGCGGTGACCTCTCTGGCCCCTCTGAAAAGTTGCGTCCGGCTCACCTGGCTGAATGCCGACAACAACCAGATTACCATGCTGGACGGCGTGGAGAAGCTGGTGCTGCTGACGGACTTTTCTGTGAACAACAACAAGGTCACCGATGTGTCCCAGCTGGCCGGCCTGACGGAGCTTCAGAATCTGGGCATTGCCAGCAACACCATTTCGGATATCACCATGCTGAAAAACCTGACCAAGCTGCAAAGCTTTGATTTCTCCGGCAATCAGGTGCCGGAGCTGCCGGACTGGCCCGACGGCTGCGCGCTGACCACCATCGATGGCTCCTACAACGCCCTGACCAGCATTGACAGTCTCCGGAATATGCAGTCCCTGACCCATGTCTACATGGATTACAACCTGCTGACCAACATTGACGCCTTGCAAGACTGCTACTGTCTGGTGCAGGTCAACGTGTTCGGCAATGTGATTCCGGACGTGTCCGCGCTGCGAAGCCGGGACATCATCGTCAACTACGACCCCACGGCATCCTGAATACGCGAAAGCGGCGGTTCTGAGCGAACCGCCGCTTGTTTTATTCATTTTAGTTGTTTTCCAGGATCAGCCGCAACGCCGCTTCAATGGTCTGGGTTCGGATCTCCTCCCGGCTGCCTGTAAAATGGCGGGCAATGACCTTTGATAAGCGGCAGTCCTCATAGCCGATAAAAACCGTGCCCACGGGATTGCCGAATTCATCCCCGCCGGGGCCGGCAAGGCCGGTGACGGAAACTGCTACGTCCGCTTGCAGGAGCTTTCGAACCCCGGAGACCATCTGAACCGCAGTCTGCCGGGATACCGCGCCATGGGTTTTCAGAATCTCGGCGGGAACCCCCAGAACGATCTGCTTGACCCAGTTGGTGTAGCAGATGATTCCGCCCTTGTAGACCTCCGAGCTGCCGGGAATTGCCGTCAGCGCCGCGCCAATGCCGCCGCCGGTGAGGCTTTCGGCGGTGACAAGGGTCTTCCCTTTCAGCTTTTCCAGAACCTCACAGCACAGGTTCGTCATGGTAGCTCACCTTGATTTTCTCGATATTCTCCAGTGCCCGGGCAATGAGAGCTTCCCGATCCAGCTTCTCCTCCGCGTGAATCACCTGACCCAGCGTGGGCTTGGTCTTGGGGTGTTTTGGAGTGAACACGGTGCAGCAATCCTCATAGGGCAGAATGGAAGTCTCCATGGTGCCGATTTTCCGGGCGATGGTGATGATCTCTTCCTTGTCCATGCCCACCAGCGGCATAAAGATGGGAATGTCCACCACCGCGCCGGTGACAGCCATGGCCTCCATGGTCTGAGAGGCCACCTGTCCCAAGTTCTCACCGGTAATCAGGGCGCCGCAGCCATCCCGCTTGGCGATTCGCTGGGAAATCTCCATCATGAACCGGCGCATAATCAGGGTGAAGTATTCCTCAGGGCAGTTGTCCCGGATGGCCTCCTGAATTTCCGTAAAGGAAACAATATTGACCGTCATTTTTCCGGAGTATTTCGTCACCAGCCGGGCCAGCTCCACAACCTTGTCCTTGGCGAGCTGGGAGGTGTAGGGATAGGAGAAGAAGTGCACCGCTTCCACCTCCACGCCCCGCTTGGCAATCATATAGGCGGCTACGGGAGAGTCGATGCCGCCGGACAGCAGCACCATGGCCCTGCCGCCCACGCCGGTGGGCAGGCCCCCCGCGCCGGGCTGGGCCGGGCCGTGGACATAGGCAGCGAAGTCCCGAACCTCCACATACACGGTGTACTCGGGGTGGTGCACATCCACCTCCACCCCGGGATGAGCCTCCGCCAGCCGTCCGCCGATCTCCTGAGACAGCTGGATGGAGGTCATGGGGAACTGCTTGTCGGAACGCTTGGACTCCACCTTGAAGGATTTGGCGCAGTCCAGATCGTCGCCCAGATAATTCTCAATGGCGTCAAAAATGGCATCCACGTCTTTTTCGCAGGGACGGCAGCGGCACAGGCTGACCACGCCAAAGATAGAACGGCAGGCCTCCCAGGCTCCATCCACGTCCGCCATTTCGTCCATGGGCTCAATATAGACCGTGGACTGCATGATATACACGTCAAAATTACCGTAACGCTTCATCCGGCGGCGGACATTCTGCCGCAGACGGGCTTCAAACTGGCGCTTGTTTGCGCCCTTCAGGACGATTTCGCCCAGCTTTAATAAGAAGATTTCTTTCATTTCATTACCTCGTTTGTTAAGTGTGGAGTGTGAAGTGAGGAGTGAAGAGTGTGGAGAGTGGAGTGTGGAGTGAAGGTATCGCCTTCGGCGATGATTGAATCATCCTCTTCACTCTCCACTCTTCACTCTTAACTCTTTCCAAGGTTCACTGCCCGGTACTGGATGGCTTCGGCAATGTGCTGGGGCTGAATCGCTTCGTTGCCGTCCAGATCGGCAACGGTGCGGGCCACCCGCAGGATGCGGTCGTAGCTTCTGGCGGTCAGGCCCATGACCTCAAAGGCATTCTTCATCAGGCCCGCGCTTTCCTCACTCAGGGCGCAGTAACGACGCATTTCCTCCGGGCCCATCCGGGCGTTGCACAGGCCGGTGCCGTGGAATCTCTGGTTCTGAATCTGCCGGGCCTTGTCTACCCGCTGCTTGATGGAGGCGGATGGCTCGGCTTCCGCTCTCGCGCGAAGCTCCTCAAAATGTACCGCGGGCACCTCCACCACAATGTCAATCCGATCCAGCATGGGGCCGGAGATGCGGCTGCGGTAGCTCTCCACCTCCCGCTGGGAGCACCGGCACCTGCCCGAAGGGTCGCCGTACCAGCCGCATTTGCAGGGGTTCATGGCGCATACCAGCATGAATTCCGCCGGGTAGGTCACCGCCCCGGAGACCCGGGAAATGGTCACCTTCCCGTCTTCCAGGGGCTGGCGCATCAGGTCAAGGGTATCCTTTCGGAATTCCGGCATTTCGTCTAAGAACAGCACGCCCTTGTGGGCCATGGATATCTCTCCGGGACGGGGGTTGGTGCCGCCGCCGGCAAGGCCCGCATTGGAGATGGTGTGGTGGGGCGACCGGAAAGGCCGTCTCGTAATCAGGGGCTGCTTGGCGGTGAGCAGACCCATAACGGAGTATATCTGACTGACCTCCAGCGCTTCCTCCCAGGTCATGTCCGGCAGAATCGACGGAAGGCGCTTGCTGAGCATACTTTTGCCCGAGCCGGGCGGGCCGATGAGAAGCACATTGTGACTGCCAGCGGCGGCAACCTCCAGCGCCCGCTTCACATTTTCCTGCCCCAGAACATCCTTAAAATCCAGCTCCGGCGCGGTATTTCCCTCCGGCACCCAGGGCGGCTGCTCCGTAAATTCCGTCTCCCCGTTCAGGCCGTCTGCCAGCTGGCGGATGGAAGTCACGGGAATGATGGCAGGCCCCCGGGCAAGCGTGGCCTCCGCCGCGTTTTCCGCCGGGACAAACAGGGTCTGTATCCCCTCCCGCTTCGCCGCGAGAGCCATGGGAAGCACGCCGGAAACCGGGCGAATCTGCCCGTCCAGACTGACCTCGCCGAGAAAGGCACAGTCAGGCCGGGGACGGCGGACGCTGCCGAGGGCGCAGAGAATGCCCAGCAAGATGGGCAGGTCATAGTGGGTGCCCGTTTTTTTCAGGCCCGCAGGGGCCAGATTCACCGTGATCCGGCTGGCGGGAAACCCAAGGCCGCTGCTCTTGGCGGCGGCGCGAACCCGCTCCCGGGCCTCCTTCACCGCCGCGTCCGGCAGGCCTACAATGTCAAAGCCCGGCAGGCCGTTGGAAATATAGCATTCCGCTGTTACCAGACTCCCCTGAATTCCGGAGATGCCCAGTGTTTTTACGCTGCAAATCATAGCCATTCCCCTTTTCCTCCCTCATTATAATGGGATGCCCCTGAGATTGCAAGAACTATCTGCCCTACTCGCTGTTTCCCCCGTAATTTTTCGTCCTTTTGTAATTTTACACGAAAATTTCAAAAGGAAGTCGTTTCATGACTTTACAAACCACCAAAAAAGTGGTATGATATGGGCGACAAAAATTGAATACTTTAGGAGGTATTTCATTTTGGCTAGAAAATTCAAGAC
>CAMFBN010000027.1 GCA_945948535.1 uncultured Clostridia bacterium | reverse complement strand
CCTATGCCGCAAAAATGTAGCATAGGGGTAGCACTAAATTAACTTAATGATATTGAGCGGATTGCTTCTCCCATTTTTTCAACCCGCTGATCATTAGCCCCTTTCTTTTTGGCGCAAAAGGTGGTATGATGGAGGGCAGAAAACCGACACAGAAGTAAAGAAGGTCATCACCATGAAAACCCCCGTAAAAATGCTGGTCATCAATCCCGGCTCTACCTCCACCAAGGTCAGCTTCTTTGAAGACGAAAAAAATGTGTATACCGAGAGCATCTTCCACGATGCCCCGGAGCTGTTACGGTATCCCACCACCAACGGCCAGATGCCCATGCGCAAGCAGGTGCTTCTGGACTTTTTGCGCTCCCACGGCATGACCCCTGCCGATATGGATGTCTTCGTGGGCCGGGGCGGCTGCGCCTATTCCCAGACCTCCGGTGTCATGGAAATTGACGAACGGCTGGTTTCCGACACCGCCGCCGACTGCGGCGGCAGCGACCACCCGGCGAAGCTGGGTGTCATGCTGGCCTACGAGCTGGGCACCGAATACCACAAGCCCATGTACACCGTGAATCCCACCAATGTGGACGAGCTGTGCGACTACGCCCGGCTCACCGGCATTGCGGGGCTGTACCGCCGGGCTCAGACCCATGTGCTGAACCAGAAGGGCATTGCCGCCATTCACGCGAAAAAGCTGGGCAAGCGCTATGAGGACCTGAACCTGATCGTCTGCCATGTGGACGGCGGCATCACCATCACTGCCCACAAAAATGGGCGTATGATCGACAGCACAGAGGGCGCCGGCGGCGACGGCCCCTTCACCCCCACCCGGCTTGGCTCTATCCCGGTGATGGAGGTGCTGCAATACCTGGATCAGGGCCACACGACAGCAGAAATGCGGGCTATGCTGTCCCGGTCCGGCGGCTTCGTCAGCCACTTCGGCACCTCCGACGCGGCAAAAATTCACGCGCTGGTGGAAGCAGGGGACAAAAAAGCGGCAACCGTCTGGAATGCCATGATCTATCAGCTCTGCAAATCCATCGGCAGCATGGCCGCGGTGCTGGAGGGCAAGGTGGACGGCATTCTGCTGACCGGCGGCCTGATGCGCTACGATGACATTCTGGAGGACGTGGAAGCACGCTGCGGCTGGATCGCCCCGGTTTCTGTCTACCCCGGCGAGTGTGAGCAAGAAGCCATGGCGGACGCGGTGCTGGAGGTGCTCCGGGGCCAGCGGCAGGCAAACCGGTACACCGGCTTCCCCGTGTTCCGGGGCTTTGATTGGGAAAAATAACATTGCGATTCAGCAAATCACCCCTCAGTCCAGTGCTGAGGGGTGATTCTTGGCGCAAAAGCCCCGGCGGGATTGGGCTTACCCGCCGGGGCTGTGTAGAGCCTGTTGAAATAAGGGTGAAAAGCAGGTTTTTTAGGAGGTATTCGTATGGATTGGCTATTGGGGAGATTGGCGACCTTGATTCCTCCTGTAAAGTGACGGGTCGCAAAAATCAGTCTTCAATGGCGATCAGCTTCTTCTCCTCCAGAGCAGGCTGCTGCTTCTTGGGAATGAAGATGCACAGGACGCCATTCTGGAACCGGGCGTGGATGTCCTCCTGGGTGACCTTGTCGCCTACATAGAAGGTGCGGCGCATGGTGCCGACGAAGCGCTCCCGGCGCAGATACCGGGACTTGCCTTCCTCCGGGTCGCTGGAGCGGCTGATGGTGGCGCTGATGTGCAGGTAGCCGTCCTTCAGCTCCGCGCTCACGTTCTCCTTTTGAACGCCGGGCAGGTCAACCGCCATCTCGAAGCCCTTCTCAGTCTCCCGGATATCCGTGTTCATGAGGCCCGTAGTATTGTGGTTGCCGAAAGCGGAATCGGCAATCTCGTCAAACAGGTTTCTCGCAAAGGTATAAGTGGTGTACATAAAAATTGCTCCTTTCAACATTGGGGGGTTCAGCCCCATGTGAATTTGTTTATCCGCATTATACCACCATTTTTAGCACTATCAAGGCCTGAGTGCTAAATCCATAATAGAAATTTTTTAATTATAATAAATTATATTTATTAATTGAGGAGGAAAACCGCACGATAATCCCCCATTGGCAGCCGCTTTCCCACAGTCATAATCTTATTTTATCGAATATGATACAACTTTTTTATTATTTACCTGTCTTTGGATTGTATTTCCCTCTCCGGTGTGATATCATCACTTCATACTTCCCAAAAAGGGATGGAGGGGAGCAAACGCTATGAACACCTTTCAGCTGAGCTGCTTTCTGGCAGTCGCCAACACGCTGAGCTTTGCCAAGGCTGCGGAAAAAATGAATATTTCCCAGCCTGCCATCACCCATCAGATCAAGTCTCTGGAAACGGAGTTAAATGTGCAGCTCTTCCGGCGGACCACCCGTCTGGTGGAGATCACCCCGGAGGGTCAGTCCTTCCTTTCCGATGCCCAGAGCATGGTGGCCATTGCCGCCCAGGCGAAGCTGCGCTTCCACAACCCGGAGGAGCGCCCCGTGGAGAAGCTTGCCATCGGGTGCAGCAGCTATCACCAGCTGACCCTGCTGTCGGACAGTCTGAAGGCCCTCGGCGCGCTTTACCCGAATCTTCACCCCCACCTTGTGGTGGTTCCCCATGAGCAGCTGTACGCGCTTCTGGAAAACGGGACAGTGGATGTGATTTTCGACATCCGCGGCGGGGAAAAGGAGCACAGCCGGCTGACCTTTACGGAATTGCTGAAAAGCCCCATTGTCTGCGCCTGCGACAGCAGCTGCCCGCTGGCCCAGCGGGAACGCGTTTCCATGGCGGATCTGAAGGAGCAGTCGCTCATTTTCAGCAATCCGATCAATCTGATTCCGGATGCCGCCAAGCTGCAATGGGAGCTTGCGGTGGGCAGAAGTCCGGCGGACTTTCACTTCTGTTCCTCCGTCGAGGCGTCCATAGTCCTGATGCAGGCCGGCTTCGGCGCGGCAGTGATTCCAGAATTTCTGGTGCCCCGGGATGTCCGGCTGACCGCCCTGCCGTTGACGGACGCACCGGAGGTGTCCTACGGAATGTTCTATAAGCCCTACCCCGGCGATGACGTACTGAGGAAGTTCATTCAGCTCACCCGGAACCGCTTCGAATCCCTGTCCAAAAGCGGCGGCGAATCTGAATTTTGAGGAAAACAGGTCGATACTGTGCGCTTTTTCCTATTTTTCCCGCGAATTTCCGGGCAGATCAGTATTTCCATATGAAAATGCGCAGGCACGCTGACCAAAATGTGGCAGGCGCCATTCTGCGCACCACTATGGTCCGGGAAGGAAACCGGCGTTGGGAAATGGCTGAATGTATGAAAAAAGGAGATGCCGGCGCAAAGTCGGCATCTCCTTTTCAATTTGGTAAGCTCTTATGAAATCGGCAGGAGCTGACAGCGAGAGATTCTGGCTTGCTTTTGGTTTGGAAAGCGGAGGAATGCTGTATGTTTTCCTGTTTTCTAACCGCTTCGGGGAAGCAAAAGATCCGCCGCTCAGCCGCAGACGATTTACTGTGAAAGCTCCGCATTCACAGTAATATTTCATACAAATGCCAGCGCCTCGCCCCTTACGGGGCAACCGGTGCTGATGCATAAAAATTCCCATGCGCCAACGCTTTCGTGTATGGTGATGCAATTAAAAAGCGCATGGGAATTTTTCAGAGGTTCCTTAGTCCACTTCCACCACACCGTCTTCTTTGACGGTCACGTTCATTCCGTCGCGAACATAGTTCAGAAATTCCTCGCCAAGACAGTCCACAACCGGCATGGACACATCATCCAGCCACACATCCTGCAAAATGGCGCCTGCCGCCGCCAGCGAGTCAATGGGCTCCGAGAACAGCATACAGGCCGGCTGCCGTTTCATGGAGCAGGCGCAGTACAGCACCAGTCCGCCGGTGGTGGAGCCGATGGTTCTGGGCAGGCACAAGGCCGTCCCCGCCATCTGCTTGCCGTAAAGATCGGGGTTGTTCTGATCGCCGCAGGTGGCCTTTTTGTCCCCGAACTGCAATGCCTTCTGGAAGGAAGCCAGTGTATTCAGTCCGCCGTGGGACACCAGCGCGGGAGCGCTGACGGTGCCCTTTGCCACAACCCGTCCGTGAAACTGCTTCATATCAGTTGCCTCCCTTCGTGATCTGGGCCAGAATCTCGTCGTCGGTATAGTACCGCGCGCTGGTATAGGTGCGCAGCTTATTGCTGGAGGTGATGACGGGCATCTTGGCGCTCAAGGGGTTATTCATGTACATCAGCGGGCAGATGTAGGACAGGATGACGCCGGTTTCCTTCAGCCGGGCGGCGTAAGGCGTGTCGTTGAATTTCTCGATCACCGCCGGGGCCGCGGTAAACACCGTGGGAATGACCACCTTTTGGTTTCCGGCCGCCTTCAGGCCCTGCTCCACCCGCTCCGTCCAGTCGATGAGCTGGTGCAAACTCATATGGGGGCAGCCCATGAAGCACAGCTTGGGGGTAGCATCCTTATTCTTCCAGATTACGGGGTAGGAATCATACACCCGCTGCAATTCCGCGTCGTCGATGACGTAGACCTGCGCATCGGGGAGAATCAGGTCTTCGCCCCGCTCCACAGCTTCCGGGGTGATGCCCGCCACATGGTACAGGCCCACCGCGCCGTTGGAAGCAGTAGCCGCGCCCATGTCCTTGAGATAAGCTTTCGCGTCGTCATCCAGCGTTCCCAGCCACTTGTCGAGGCCCCGGATGTAGGGCACATCCTCCATGACCTTCATGCCGATGGCAGAGCCGAGAAGCTGGGCCTCCGGCTTCTTCGTGGTGCGAACCTCCACAATCCACTTTGCCTTCCGGCCCTCGTCCGTCAGCAGACCGAACCGAGGCACAAAGCCGCAAATGGCGCCCATCAGATCGATGATGCCGGAGTTGCGGTTGCACCGGGCGGCAAGCACCGAGTTGGCGTAGACCACGGCGGAGGATTCCGACCAGGAAAGAATATCGCCCTTTTTCGGGGTGTTGCCCACCTCGTCCATGTAGCAGGTGCAGGTGAAGGCGTCCTTCTCCATCAGGCCCAGCTTTTGCAGCTGGTCTTCATAGAAGTCCTGCTTGCTGTACATGAAGTGGTTGAAAATGATGTTCTGCAAAAAGCTGCTGGGCACGTTCTTATCCAGCGGTCTGGGGTCGGCGGAGAATTTGGTGCCGGAAACGGCCCCCTCCGCAATCAGCTGATCCATCAGTTCGTACACCGGGGTCAGCGCCTTCAGGCCAAAGGAGGTGACCAGATGGTTGTATTTCCCCGTCACGGGGATCATGGCATCGGCATTGTACAGTTCGCCGTAGCGCACCAGCGTCTGCATGGCCTTTGCCATGGTCTGCCCCCGGCTGCCCTCCAGAATCTGCTGCTGTTCCTGTGTAAGCTGCATTGTTTTCCTCCTCACTTGATCGCCATGGCGACCTCATAGGCCCGCCAGATGACGCTTCTCAGATTGCCCACCTTCCGGCAGTCGCCTACCAGATGCACCTTGCCGCCCTCCTTAGCGATGGGGGCGGGCAGATAACCGGCAGAACAGATCACACTGTCGCAGGGAATCTCAATTTCGCCACTCTTTCCGGTACAGACGATGCTGCCGTCTTTGACTTCCTTCAGGGTGGTTTCCAGATACACCGGCACCTCGTGCAGGGCGAACCACTCCCGCAGGTAAGAGCTGTTGGCAAGGCACACGCCCTTCTGGGAAATCAGATCGTCCTTCATTTCCACGATGGTCACTTCTTTTCCCTGAAGAGCCAGCTCGTAGGCGATTTCCGAGCCGGTAAGGCCGCCGCCGATGACCGCCACCTTCTGCCCTACCGGCGTACCGGTGAGGTATTCGCAGGCTTCGATCATTTTTTCGTATCCCGGCACGCCCCGCAAAACTCTGGGGGTGGAGCCGGTGGCGACAATCACCTGCTGGTCCTCAAAGGCGGAAAGGTCGGTGATTTCCTCGCCGAAGCAGATTTCCACGTTCAGCTGCTCCATCTGCCGGAGGTACCATGCCAGCAGGTCCCGGAGCTTGCCCTTATAGCTCTCGGCGCTGGCGGCGATGAAGGTGCCGCCCAGACGGTCGCTCTTTTCGTGAATCACCGGCTTGTGGCCCCGCAGAGCCAGCACCCGGGCGGCCTCCATGCCGCCGATGCCGCCGCCGATGATGTGGACGGTCTGGGGGGTTCTGGTTTCCTTGATGTAATGCTTATCCCACTGCATGGTCTCCGCGTTGACGGCACAGCGGGCCAGATGCAGGGAGTCCATCAGGTCCTGATCGTTGGGCACGCCCTTGTAGTGGCACATATTGAAGCAGCCGTTGTGGCACAGGATGCAGGGCCGGATGTCCTCTTCCCTGCCCTCCATCAGCTTGGTGACCCATGCCTGATCCGCAAGGAAGGGCCGGGCAAAGCCCGCGCCGTCGATTTCCCCGGCGGCGATGGCCTCGACGGCAGTCTCCGGCACCATGCGCCCCGCGCAGACCACCGGGATGTCCACAAACCGCTTGATGTGCTTCACATCCTCCAGATTGCAGTTTTCCGGCATATAGATGGGCGGGTGGGCCCAGTACCAGGCGTCGTAGGTGCCGTTGTCGCAGTTCAGCATATCATAGCCCGCGTCCTGCAGGAATTTCGCGGCGATTTCCGACTCCGCCATATCCCGGCCCGCTTCCACATAGTCTTCCCCGGGCAGTGCGCCCTGCCGCAAGCCCTTGGTCTTGGACACCACGCTGTAGCGCAGGGACACCGGGAAGTCCTGCCCGCAGGCGTCTTTGATGGCCTTGACAATTTCCGCCGCAAAGCGGTAGCGGTTTTCAAGACTGCCGCCGTACTCGTCGGTGCGCTGGTTGACATATTTCAGGGTAAACTGGTCCAAAAGGTAACCTTCATGCACCGCGTGCACCTCCACGCCGTCCACACCCGCCGCTTTCAGCATGGCTGCACTCTTGGCGAAGGAGTCGATGATCTCCTGTATCTCTGCCTTGGTCATCTGGCGGGAGGGCAGCTTATCCGACCAGCGGTTTTCCGAGGGGCTGGCGGAGGCGGTGATCTTGTCCAGATCCATCACCGGCTTGGACAGCACCCGCAGCGCCTTGTTGTTGTACAGCGTCTCCATCATTTCGCTGACGGTGAAGGAGCGTCCGAAGCCGGCGGTGAGCTGGACAAACAGCTTGGCGCCGGTTTTGTGGAACTCCGGCATCCACTTTGCCAGATCATCGTACATCTTCTTGTTTTTGTGGAGCCACTGTCCGAACATGGGGTTGTACACCGGCTGGCAGCCGGGCAGCACAAGGCCCACATTGTTTTTTGCCACCTCCATGAGGAATTTCGCGCCGGCCTTGTCAAAGTGGTTCACTTCCATCCACCCGAACAGGTCCGTTCCGCCCATGGAGGTCATGACGATGCGGTTTTTGATCTCCACATTTCCAATTTTCCAGGGGGTAAATAAGGGCTTCCATTTTTCATCCATGACAATTTCCTCCTGTTTTTTATTTCGGCTCACAACGAGAATGTGAACCATGCCTCAGGATCATTATAATTCTCATTGGGCACCCAGTAAACCTTTTTTTGCGAAAGATTATATAAATCGCGCTGTGAACCGTCAGGTGCTCGCCATTGCTGTTCCAGCTTCTGCGGCCCACGGAGGCCAGGATATCCATTTCTAATTGTGTTTTTCTTCAAACGATACTCCTTTGTTTTCAGCACACAGAGTGCTGAAAAGAGGACAGCCGTCAGGCCCGAATGCCCTCCAAAAAAATGCCGAAACCATAGTCGAATCGGGTCAGCGCCTCTTCCCTGCTCAGGTTCCGGGCCATGGCGTCGGCGTTGAAGCCACGGATGAAGCACCAGACCGCATAGCTCAGCATCTGCCCGTCCAAATCCTCCCGAATCTGACCGTGCTGCTGTCCCAGAGCAATCAGCTTTTTGATTTCCTGCACCCACCAGCGGTAATTCTCATCGGAAACGGAGTCCGTGTCAAAAACGAACCGGCTCAGATTCTCCTTGCAGGTATACGATACAATCAGCGTCTGGGCGGCAATCCGCTTTACGTGGGCAAGGAAGTCCGTCCCCTCCTGCCACGGAATCGTCAGACTCTCCCGCACCTGATGGATCATCTTCTGGTACAACAGGTTCAGCACCTCGTCCATGTTGTGAAAACGGTTGTAAAATACCCGGTTGGTAATGCCCAATTCCTTCAGCACATCCCGAACCGTGATTTTTTCCGCGCTGCGCTGGCGGGCCAGCCGATCCACACAGGCCAGAATTTCCTCAGACACTTCATCGTGAATCATCTCCTGTTTGGCTGCCATAGCGCCGCTCCCCTTTCAGCACACAGTGTGCTCCCACGTTTCTCCCCTGCCTGACGGCAAAGTGTTCTGTAAGAACATACCGCGATTTTCCCCACTTGTCAAGCCCTGCCCCCGGAATCTCCGCGGCATATGATCATCCGACTGCCTTGCCGAAGAGAGGACTTTCCGTTGGGAGTCTCAGCGTGGAAGTCAATCCGGGGTATATCGGGCAGGTTCTCCAACGGAAAGGGGCTGCTGGTGCGTGCCAAAGAGATTCTGCGCCGGTGGAGGATGGTTCTTCGCAGCTTTGGCGGTATGAAATGTGCCGGGGCTTACGCCCCGGCACAGGTTTTCATTTGGGTGATTCCGTTCTTCCCGTCAGCAAATTACTGGACGACACGCACAACAAACCAGCCGTTGGAAATATGAGCGCAGTTGCCCAGCTCCACTTCGCGGGTTGTTTCGTTGAAGAACACGTAGATGTCCTGACCATAGTAGATACCGAAGGTGCCTACCATGCCATTGTCCGCGTGGACGCAGACCAGATCGCCGGGCTTTACCATGGTGTTGTCAATGCGCAAGCCGTTCTTCGCCACATCCTCGGGCTTGGTGCTGCTGAGATCCAGCTTGATGCCGAAGCGTGCGTAGACCAGTCTCACAAATTCCGCGTTGGTCATGGCGTCGTTGTTCTCAGAGAAGCCGGGCATCAGAGGACCAACCAGGCTGTAAGCGTACCTCGCAATGGTCAGACCGAGATTGCGATAGGTGGGCTCGATGTACTCGTCTTCCTCGGGGAAGGTGTTGGCAATCTTGCGAGCCTCCAGAGCGGCCTGCGCGGCGGCAATGGCGTCCTTGATGGCCGCATTTGCAGCAGCGAGCGCCTCATCAGCCTTCTTGCGGGCATCCTCGTAGGCCTTCTTTGCAGCCTTAACCAGACTCTTGTCGGTCTCGTAGCTGCCCGCCAGTTCCTCGTAGGCCTTCAGAGCAGTCTCGGCATCCTTCTGAGCCTTCACCGCCAGATCTTTCAGGTTGGCAGCGTTATTCACAGCCTGCTCAGCCAGCTTTTCCTTCGCGGCAGCCTCCAGGAAAATAAGCTCCTTATCCGCATACTCCTTCGCGGCGGCATCAACGGCCTGACCCTTCTCGGCCAGTTCCTTCTTCGCATCTTCAATGGCCTTGTTCAGATCTTTGACTGCCTTTTCATGGGCGGCATCCAGGGTCTTCTCCACGGCCTTGAGGATGGCCTCACGGGTCTTGGCGGAAACGCCGCTGTTGGCCAGCAGATTGATGGTGTTCTTGACATCATCCAGATTCACTTCGCCGTCTCCCAGACCACCAACGACTTCCAGAATGTCAGAGCCGGTATCCTTAAGGCCTTGCAGGTCTTTCAGCTCTTCCCATCTCTCTTTTTCCGCTTCGGTGAGCTTGCCAAAGACTGCCTTAATGGCCAGTTCGGCAGCTTCCTTACCGATATCCTTCATGTCGACATCCGACTCTTCGCCGATGGACTCCAGGATGATCGCGCGGATGATCTGATCGCTCAGAGTGCCATTGAGCTTCTTGTCCAGTTCGCCGATCTGCTGGTTCAGCGCATCGACTTCTTCCTGCTTCGCGACCTTGATTTCACCATTCTCGGTCTTGATTCCTTCCAGGGTGTCCTTGGTTTCGTTATAGGTCTTCTCAGCCGCATTGAACTTGTCCGTTGCGTCCTTGAGTGCCTGCTCCTTCTCCTGAAGGTTTTCTTCGGCCTTCTCAGCCTCTGCCCACTTATCGGTGATGGTGTTGGAGTTGGTAGCCAGAGGATCTTCGGCAGTTACGTAGATATGCTTCGAAGTATCCTCAACGCTAAGCTGCGTGTTGAGTAAGTACAACTTGTTATTAGCGTAGATCAAAGGTATATCACCGGCGTAATATGTGTAGGTTTTAAACCACTTATTGTACTTAACCGTTATTTCGTATTCCTGACCTTTATCATCGTACGCCTTATAGCTGGTGGATCCAGAAGTAGCGGCATCGTACACATCCTTTGGGGCAGGCACATTTTCGACCGGTTCGTTCTTCTGCTCAGTCTTATAGAACTGCAGAACACCATCCTCAGTTACCTTGACCTCGTAGCTCTGGGGCTTGTTGTTCTCATCCAGAACCAGATTGCCCTCATCGTCCACAATCCAGAAGATGTTCTCGTTTTCGTCATCAAACTTGATATTGCCCAGCTGGTTCTCGGAGAGCTTGTCGCCCAGCACCAGCTCGGTCAGCTGCTGCTTCTCAGCATCAGTCGCAGTGCCTGCGGCAACAGCATCCTGTAGGTCTTTCATCTGCGTTGCTTTGCCTGCATCCTCAGCCTCTTTCTTGGCATCCAGGATAGTCTGCGCATTATCCTTGATCTCCTGCGCTTTGTCTTTTGCTGCCTGTGCCTCTTCCAGAGCTTTCTTTGCCTGCGGGTATTCCGCATCTTCCTTGTTCAAAGCGTCCAGCTTTGCCTGGGCATCCGCGATGGCAGCATCTGCATCGGCAATGGCCGCGTCCAGCTCCTCGACCTGAGCCTGCAGATCGTCCAGCTCGCCCTGATAGTAGTCCACAACCTTACCGGCGGCATCAACGGCCACCTTGGAAGCCGCCAGCGCGGCGCCGGTGACGACAGTGGTCGCGGTCTTTTCGGCCACGTTCAGAGCGTTATCCTTGATGGCCTGCTCCAGCTCATCCTTAGCCTGATCCAGCTCTTCCTTCGCCGCATCGGCATCTGCCTTAGCGCTGTTGGCAGCTTCCTCAGCGGCCTTCTCGGCGGCAACCATCTCGTCGTACTTGTCCTGCGCGCGCTTAGCGGCTTCGGCAGCCTTCGCCTGCGCGGCTTCCAAGTCTTCTACGCCCGATTCCAGCAGCGCCTTGGCTTCGGCGTCTGCTTCCTCAGCGGCCTTCTTGGCGGCCTCGTAGGCATCCTTTGCGTCCTGTGCCTTCTGGGCAGCTACAGCGGACTGAACCTGTGCATCGGCGGCAGCCTGATCGGCAGCCTTGCTGGCATCCTTCGCTTTCTCAGCGGCACTCTCAGCCTTGTCTTTGCTGTTGGCGCCCTTGGCAGCATCCAGTGCGTCCTCGGCAGCCTTTTTGGCATCGGCGGCAGCCGCAGCGTCCTCGGCAGCCTTGTCAGCGGCATCCGCAGCGTCCTCGGCAGCGTCCTCAGCCTTCTCAGCCCGCTCCGCATTGTCGGCATTGGTACCTTCAACGATGCTCTCCGCATCATTCAGCTTATTCTCGGCCAGCTGCTCGTTTGCCGCGGCAAGCGCCTCGTCCACCGCAGTCTGAACCTCACCAGAAAGGCCGTTTGCCACGCCAGCTTTCAATGCGGAAAGCTGGGCCTGATCAATTGCCTCACCCACCTCATCGGGGGTGACGGTTTCCTCGGCCAACGCCGCCAGAGGCAGCATCGACATGACCAGCGCAATGGTCACGAGGAATGCGATGATTCTTTTACTCATAACAACATAACCTCCTTTGAATACCCCCCTGCGCAATACGCTTTTGTTTGCAGCATTATGTAGGTAGTTTGAAGCAATGCCGCATGGCGTCTTAGTCGCTTGGTAGAGTATTGAAACACTTCGTGTTTATCATATCACCCGGCTATGACTCTGTCAACCTCATTTACGGATGATTCTTCCAACCGAGGAATTTCACCAGTCCTGAAGCGCACCCATTCTGGAACGCATCCGCACTCGCTGTGGGCAGGCGGCTGCTGAAACGCTCCCATGAAATAGCAATTGCGGCATCCAGCATTTTGCTGGGTGCCGCAATTTGCTTTGACAGGTTGCTATTTTGGGAGTGGTTTTCACTGCAACCCACGGCCTCCGGGTGATGAGAGCCTGTTTTATGTTTTTTAATCGTATTGATACCTCTTAAAATGTTGTGTTTGCGGGCAAGGTCAAGCTGTGCCTTCGGGGTGCGCATGGTCTGTTTACAAAGCCGTTGTGAGGATAAGACTACCCGTTATCCATTTTAAATGGTGTTCGGCTCAAGATTATCTTTCCACCAACGCTCCAGGGCTTCACGCACAGCAAGCGCGCCTTCTTCCGGGCTGGTCAGTACAGGAATATTGTCTGCCGGAATCAGTTGCTTGACCATGGCAAACGCTCCTTCCTGCGACATAGTT
Source organism: uncultured Clostridia bacterium (assembly GCA_945948535.1). Lineage (GTDB taxonomy): Bacteria > Bacillota > Clostridia > Oscillospirales > Oscillospiraceae > Faecousia. Next base: position 20,359 of record CAMFBN010000027.1, on the reverse strand, counting down.
CTATTCTACTCGATGGAGGGAAAAAGTTCTACCGGATTTATGAATATGGCGGTATAGCTTTTTGTTATGTATTGGGGATAAAATACCTTCACTTGTTTTTGGCCCCGTTCAATGCTATACTGGTTTTGTTGAAATTTTACAAAGAAAGGAACGGACAGCACTATGGAAATCGGCGTATTGAAAGGAAATGGCATTGGACCCGAGATTGTAGCGGCTACAATGGAGGTCGTAGATGCCTGCGGGCTGGATATTGAATGGGTAAATATTCCCATCGCGGAGGAGGCCATCGAAAAGTACGGTCATCCGGTGCCTGGGGAATCCATTCAGACGATGAAAAACCTGAAGGTTTCCCTGAAGGGTCCTATCACGGTGCCGTCATTGCCCGGATTCGGGCAGCGCGCTGATGCAGGGGGCAGTCCCATGATTGTCCTCGGATGTATTGCGGATGATTTCACCGGCGCTGCGGATGCTGCCTCCTATCTGGCAAAAGGCGGTCTGCATACCTGTCTTCTCAGCGGCGTTCCGGAAACGATGCCCGACCTGTCTGACGCGGAAGCAGTGGTCATTGCCCTGAAAACCCGCACCCAGGAGACAAGTTCCGCAGTTGCGGAAACGCTGAAGGCATTAGACTTTCTTAAATCCATGGATGCGGAGCACATCTATATGAAATACTGCTCTACCTTTGACTCTACCCCTCATGGAAATATTGGCCCCATTTGCGATGCTGTCATGGAGGCGCTTCACACACCCTTTACACTGTTGTGCCCTTCCCTCCCGGACAATGGCAGAACCGTGAAGGACGGAGTTCTGTATGTAAACGGCGTCCCTCTGCATGAAAGCCCCATGAAGGATCATCCCCTCACGCCCATGTGGGACAGCCGGATTTCCGAACTGATGGCGCCCCAGAGCAAGTATCCCTGCCACATTCTTCCGGCGGACGGGGAGGCGGACGGCACAGGATATTTCATTCCCGACTACGTTACCCGTGAGGACGGTGCTGCCATCGCCCAGCGGTATAGGCATCTTCCTCTGCTCACTGGCGGCAGCGGCCTGCTGGAACATCTGGCTGCTGTGTACAGCACCTGCAAAGCGGAAACCTGCCGTTCCGATTCCACAGCCGGCCCCGCTCTGATTCTGGCGGGCAGCTGCAGCACGGCAACCAGAGAGCAGATTCGTATTTATCAGGCCTCCGGCGCTTACAGCCTGCGGCTGGACCCCATGGCTCTGTACCATGGGGAGTGTACGCCGAAGAGCATTTGGGACAGCCTGCCCTGGAAGGGCTTCCACAGCATCCTGCTCTATTCTTCGGATACCCCGGAGGCGGTTCGGGAAGCGCAGAGTGTGGGCGCGGATGTGATTTCGTCTGTGCTTGAGGAAACCATGGCAGAGCTTGCCCGGCTGGCAGTCAAGGGCGGTGTCACCCGGATCATCGTTGCCGGCGGAGAAACCAGCGGCGCGGTGACCAGAGGGCTGGGCTTCCGGTCTTTCCGCATTGGCGGTAGTGTGGCGCCCGGCGTGCCGGTACTGACACCGCTGGATTGCCCGAATCTGCGGCTGGTTTTGAAATCCGGCAACTTTGGGCAGCCAGACTTCTTTGAAAGGGCTCTGGCAAGTACCGGCGACAGGCAGGAGGAGCAGGCTCTGGATCAGCAGCTGCAGCAGGCTGTCTGGGTTGCCCATACTCTGTTCCAGCTGGGGAAAACCAGCGGTTCCACTGGAAACCTGAGCTTCCGCCGGGGAGATACCCTCTACATCAGCCGCAGCGGAACCTGTTTCGGAACCCTGACGGAGGAAGATTTCAGTGCGGTCAGCATGGACGGGGAACTGCTTCGCGGCAGAAAATCCAGCAGGGAACTCCCGCTGCATCGGATGCTGTATCTGCATAATCCTGAACTTAGCGCTGTGGTGCACACCCATGGCCGATACGGCGTGCTCTGGAGCTGTGTTCCCGGACTGGACAAGGATGACTGCATCCCCGGCATCACCCCCTATCTCGCCATGAAATTGGGAAAAATCCGGCTGATTCCCTATGCAAAACCCGGCTCTGCCGAGCTATTCCAGGCGCTGGAGGAACGGCTGGACGGAAATGGCTATCTGCTGGCGCGTCACGGCGCACTGGTGGGAGGAAAGGAGTTGATGGATGCCTTCTACGGTGTGGAGGAACTGGAGGAAAGCGCGTGTATCGCCTGGCAGCTGCGCGCCGCCGAAATCTCACCACTCTAATCTTGCCGGTATCCATATTTCGTCTGCCCGGATCGCTTGCAGAAATGCAGGCGGTCCGGTTCTCATGATATGGGCAATAGATTTACGACAAGCGGACACAGGACAGCGGTCAAAATGCCTGCCACCGCAATGGACAGGCTGCTCATAGCGCCTTCGACCTACCCAATTTCCAGAGCTTTCGAGGTTCCGATGACAATCACACCGGGAATGATGAAGGCGTACAGATCGCCGGTTTCCACGCCAGCCACGGTTGCGGCACGCATGGTGGGGCCGCCCCAGGGCAGAATGTTCATCACGGCGTAGGGGCCGCACATCAGAGCCAGCAGAGCCTGCGGACGGAAGCCCAGACGCTTGAAGATGGGCAGGAACGCGGGCACAACGATCAGGAAGGTGGTGGCGCCGGAGCCGTCCAGATGGGCTACAAAGGTGGTCAGCAGGACAGCCACCAGAATCATGGGGATGTTCTTTCCGGCCTTTTTCGTCAGCGCATTGATAATGGGATCAAACAGGCCGATCTCATCCATCAGGGTGAAGTAAGAAATGGAGAATACGAACAGGACAGCGGTGGACAGCATGGACTTCATGCCCGTTCCGATGAATCCGCCGATGTCCCCAAAGCCGAAGCCAGCCAGCAGGGCGGCAATCAAGGGCAGACCGATAAAGGCCACGGGAGGGCTGACCCAACTCTTAATCAGGACGATCATCAAAACGATCATCAGAATAAAACCGATAGCAGCTAACATAAAACAATATCCTTTCTATCTCTTAATATTTGGGGGAAAGGGTATATGAGCGTATTGCGGAAAGCCGGCGAGAGACGTATCGGGTAGAATTTGACAAAAATCGAATCTGTTTTTTTGTTTTTTATACGTCTCCTGCCGGCATTTCCGGCGAGAGTTGCCGTGTTATAGATGGGGAAAAGCGTTAATCAAAGGTGTAGGGCTTAATCTTGCGGACAACGTCCAGTATGGTGCCGTCCCGGGCTTCCACAATGGCAACCACCTGATCCTCCCACTGCAGGGGATCGGGTTCTCCAACCAAATCATATGCCTTTTCCTGCAGGGACTCAATGGTCACATGCTGGATTCCGGCCTTGTCCAGACATTCGATGATGTCAGGCCGCAGGGGGTTGACGGCGATGCCGTAATCGGTGACCAGTACATCCACGCAGTCGCCGGGGGTAGTGACGGTGACAACGTCCTTGCAGACAGTCGCCATACGGCCGCGGGTCAGCGGGGTGACGATGATGCAGCACTTGGAACCGGCAGCGGTGTCGGGGTGGCCGCCAGGTGCGCCGCGGAGCACACCGTCAGAACCGGTAATGACGTTGACATTGAACTTGGTGTCGATTTCCAGAGCGGACAGCACCACATAGTCCAGCTTGTTGACATAAGCGCCCTTGTTGCCAGCGTTGGCGTACTCGCTCAGGTCGATCTCCACATGGTGGGGATTGGTGAACAGGTGGGCAGCCGCGCCCTGATCGAAGTCCTGGGTATCCAGAATGTAGTTTACCAGACCCTTATCCTGCAATGCGCAGATGGCGCTGCTGGTGCCGCCCAGGGCGAAGCTCATTTTGATGTTCTTCTCCCGCATGTGGTTCTCCAGGAAGCGGTTCACGGCCAGGCTGGGGCCGCCCACACCGGTCTGGAAGGAGAAGCCGTCCTTGAACCAGGGGGTAGCGGCGATGACCTTGGCAACGTTCTCCGCCATCATCAGCTCCCGGGGGTCGGTGGTCATACGGGCTTCCTTGGTGGCAATCTTCTTGGGATCGCCTACCTCATCCACCACGCACACCGCATCTACGTCGATGCAGGAGATAGAGGAAGGCAGGTTGGGGAAGGGAACCAGCGTGTCGGTGATGATAACAGTGTGATCGGCGAACCGGGCATCATGGTTGGCAAAGCCCATAGATCCGCAGTTGTTCTTGCCGCCGGTGCCCTTGGCGTTGCCGCAGCAGTCAGAGGTGGCGGCAGCCAGAAAGGCAATGTCGATGTGGACTTCCCCGGCTTCCACCGCACGGGGACGGCCGCCGTGACTGCGGATGATGGCGGGATTCTTGAGCTTACCGGCGGAGATCACCTCGCCGATCCGGCCGCGGACACCGGAGGTCTGGGCCTCCACGATGATACCCTGCTCCATGTAATCCGCGAAAATGTCCTGTGCGGAGCCGAGGGAGGTGGCGGCAACGTGCAGATCCTTCAGTCCCATTTCCTCCACCAGCACCTTGCAGACCATGGATGCCACATAGTCGCCGTTGCGGAACTCGGTGTGGAAGGAGAAGGTCATGCCGTCGTGAGCGCCGCACTTCTCGCAGGCCTCCCGGATGGAAGCGCAGAGCTTGTCCTCCTGAGGCTTCTCATGACGGACGGCGGTGGGGGTAGCCTTCTTCACAAGCTTCCCGTCCTTGTAATTCTTACCCTGATAGACTTCCTTGCCGTTTACCAGCAGGTAGTCGGGAATGTCTCTACCAACAGCGTTAATCATTGTCCTTACGCTCCTTTCTTACAGATCGCCGTGATACACACCGCAGGCCTTGGCCAGTGCGATGATCCGCTTTGCATCCTCAAAGAAGGGGATGTCCACCATCTTGCCGTCCACCGTGTAGACGCCGATACCGGCATCCGCCTGAGCCTGACAGCCCCGAACCAGCTTCTCGGCATAGGCGATTTCCTTGGGGGTGGGGGCGAAGGTTTCGTGAACGAAGGCTCCAGGCCGTCGCCGGGTTCTACTGTGACCTGGGCATCGCTGGATTCCAGCGTGCCGGCCATGGCGCTTCCAAATTGGTATCTACCGGCAGGAAAATTCTTCATAGAACAGGGGCTTCACAAAGGGAACAATCTATTGTATTATGAATGCACGGAACGGAAAGCACGGGAAATGACGAAATGTATGGAAGAAAAAGATTTCGAGCTGCTTCAGGCGCTGGTGGACAGCAGAAACATTACAACGGCAGCGGACAAGCTGTACATCACCCAGTCGGCCCTGTATTTGAGAAGAAACCGCTGAATGAGTATCTCTATATCAGCCGCAAAACGGATCCCACGCTGGAAGCCATGACCCTGCGGTGGATGAACGAAAACGGTTTGGGCGGTCAGAACGCGGGCTTCTGCCTGGATTCCATCACCGCCTGCGTGGAGATGGTGAAGCGGGGGCTGGGCTGGGGAATCGTGCCGGAGATCGGTCTGAACGGATTTGACGGCTGTGTTCGCCCATGTATCTTTGAAAACGGAGAACCCTTCGTCCGAAAAACCTACCTGATGTGCCAGAAGGAAGCTTTGGCGCTGCCACAGGTGAACGCGTTTGTGGAACTGCTGAAAAAACGTCGATAAAGGAGCTGTTAAGGATGCCGATGGAAGTATCATTACAGGAAATGCTGGTCACCCGTGAGCGGCGGGCAATCCGGCAGAAGGTTCTGCTGAGCACCTATGGAAAAACCATGATTTGCTTTACCATGAATATCGCGGGGCCGGTGAAAAACAGCTCCCTGATCCGCCGGGGCTACGCGCTGGGCAAGCGGCTCCTGCGGCAGCAGCTGGAAGTTGCTGGCATTCCCATTGCGTATTCTGAGGAAATTCAGGAAAAGACCGGAAATGAAGCCATCTTTCTATTAGACGCAGATCCCCTTGCAGTCAAGGCAATCACGGTAGAGATTGAGGATCAGCCAGCAGTGGGACGGCTGTTTGATATGGACGTGCTGTGCCCGAACGGAAGAAAGGTAGACCGGCAGGAGCTGGGGCTTTCCGGGCGGAAATGCCTGATCTGCGGCGGCATGGCCCAGGCCTGCGCCAGAAGCCGGGCGCACACGGTTTCCGAACTCCAAGAGAAAACACAGGAAATTCTGTGCGAGGCGCTGGACACTGCGGACAGTGCCGATGCCGCCCGTCTGGCCACACAAGCACTATTATACGAAGTTGCTACCACGCCCAAGCCGGGACTGGTGGACCGGGAAAACAGCGGCAGCCACCGGGATATGGATTTCTTCACCTTTCAGGCCAGCGCCGCCGCGCTGCATCCTTATTTCGCACAGTGCGTGAAAATCGGCAGAGAAGCGGTGGATGCCCAAGAGACGTTCCGCCGTCTGCGTCTGCCGGGAAAGCTGGCGGAGGGCGAAATGCTCCGCGCCACGGCCGGGGTGAACACCCACAAGGGTGCCATTTTCTCCATGGGCATTCTCTGCGGCGCGCTGGGGCGGCTGGAGCGGGAACAGTGGTGTAGTCCCGGTGCGGTTCTTGCGGAGTGCGCCGCCATGACCAAAGGCCTTGTTTCCCAGGATTATGTCAACCTGTCGTCGGAAACGGCAAAAACCGCCGGGCAGAAGCTATACCTGCAATACGGCATCACCGGCGTGCGCGGTCAGGCAGAGGCGGGCTTCCCTGCCGTCTTAAGCGTGGGCCTGCCCAAGCTGGAAGCTGCCCTTGCCGTCGGAAAATCCATTAACGAAGCGGGCTGCGCGGCCTTGCTTGCCATGCTGGCGGACACGGTGGACACCAACATGATTCACCGGGGCGGCTATGAACTAGCGAAGGAAACTGCTGAAAAGCTGAGAATGCTGCTGGCAAAGGAGCCGTTCCCATCCAAAGCAACGCTGGAAGCACTGAATGAGGAATTCGTTCAGAAAAACCTGTCCCCCGGCGGCACAGCCGACCTGCTGGCGCTTGTATATATGCTGCATTTTTTGAAGGAGGAACCCCATGAGTGAGTATCCCATTTCCCAAGTCTACCCCTCAGACAAATATAGTCTGTCGCAAATTGACGCGCTGCTGCAAAAGGAGGGCATCACCCGGGACGGCAATCTGGACTACATCTGCGCCATGCGGGACGGTAACGATGAAATCATCGCTACGGGCAGCTGCTTTGGCTGTACCCTGCGGTGCTTTGCCGTCAGCTCCGAGCATCAGGGAGAGGGCCTGCTGAACGAGATCATCTCCCACCTGATGGAGGTGCAGTACGCCCGGGGCAATATGCACCTGTTTTTGTATACCAAGATAAAATCCGCCAAGTTTTTCGGTGATCTGGGCTTCTACGAAATTGCCCGGGTGGACGGCACGCTGGTGTTCATGGAAAACCGGAAAAGCGGCTTCCCAAACTACCTGAAAAATCTGGAGAAAACGAAAAAAGACGGCGTTTCCGCCGCTCTGGTCATGAATGCCAACCCCTTCACGCTGGGGCATCAGTATCTTGTAGAGACTGCCGCCGCCCAGTGTGATACCCTCCACCTGTTCGTCCTCAGCGAGGATGCCTCCTTAGTGCCCTTCGCGGTTCGGAAAAAACTGGTGCAGGCGGGAGTGGCCCACATTCCCAACGTGGTACTCCACGATTCCGGCCCCTACATCATCAGCAGCGCCACCTTCCCCAGCTATTTTCTGAAAGATGAAGCGGCAGTGATTGACGGTCACGCCCGGCTGGATCTGGCGGTATTCACAAGAATCGCACGGGCTCTGAATGTGACCCACCGGTTCGTGGGTGAGGAGCCCACCAGTCAGGTGACGGGGCTGTACAACAAAATCATGGCGCAGGAGCTGCCCAAAGCGGGCATCACCTGCCACATCATCCCCAGAAAGGAAGCGGCAGGAAAGGCCATCAGCGCATCCACCGTCCGAGTGACCCTGCAAAACGGCGACTGGGAGGCCCTCAAAACGCTGGTGCCCCCCACCACGCTGGACTACTTCACCAGCCCGGAAGCCACGCCTGTCTTAGAGCGCATTCGCCGAGCAGGAAATGTAGTACACTATTAACACATCACTCCCTGTGGGGGGGCGCTGAAACACTTCCATGAAATAGCAATTGCGGCATCCAGCATTTTGCTGGGTGCTGCAATTTGTTTTGACAGGTTGCTATTAGGGGAGTGGTTTTCACTGCAACCCACGACCTCCGGGTTATGAGGGCATTTTTGAGGTTCAAAATGTTCGAATTTACCCTAAAATATCTTGAATAACTTAAAATATCGGCAGTCAAATGTTGAGAAACCGAAACCGCGGGGATAGAACTTAAAATAAACTATCCCCCAAACTATCCCCCACGAAATTTACAAAAAAGTTCGGAAATCCACACACTTGACAGATGTCGTTCTGCTGCTTTTATTCTTGCATTGCGCGCAGTATCTTTGCTACATTGGCAGGCTGAAGGTAGGACGGGTTCAAACGGTTCTTGCTATAATGTAATACCGTATCGTGTGTCAACTGAATCAGCAAATCTGTGAAATACTGCTCCCAACTGAAATAAAGGCTGGACTCAATATTGTCAGACGGATGATTGAGAATTTCTTTCGGCGTTTGGCTTCCAAGGATGCCGGACCTCAAGACCAGCCACTCAAAGGATTCCGGGAGGTAGAGTGTAATCTTATTCGGTTGCGCCTCCATCAACTGATAGATTTTTTCAAGCTCAGAACCAAATGCCGCTCCATCCGCAATCACGAGAACTCGATCCGAAACGCGATTGGCCAATTGAGAGAAAACATTGGATTTTCCCCGGGCGGATATACAACAAATATGATTTTCCGTAGCAATGTGGTCGAACATCTCATGTCCGGCGTTGGAGTCCTCTGTGACGATCTCCTGAATTCGGTTGATCTCGCCGACAGGGTCTGCCAGGTGATCATATTGGGGATAGGCCCGGACATAGGTTTTTCCGCGTCTGCCGGTGGTTTTCAATTTCAGAATGGCATTGACACTGTAAGGCAGCTGGTAGAGGCTTTCTCTTGTGACGATCACATAATAGTTGCTGCTATTTTGAATGGCTCTGGCAAAGGCTTCCGACTTTACAAAGGAATTTCCTTCATCCAGAAACACAATACTGTCATGGATTCCCCCAAGGCGATATTCCCAGTCCGCATTCGTCAGAACCCGGCAGGGCCTTTTACAATGGACAGTAACACCGCTGCTTCTGCCGCTTTCCTCGAAATCCCGGAGCATCTCGATAAGTGTGGTTTTTCCGGTGGCGCTGTCACCGGAAAGGATTGTAATGTTCCTCTCCAACTCTAATGTGAAGGATACATTGACATTGGAGACTTTGACCTCATATGTTCCTCTCATCGGAGCCTCCCATTAAACATACTTCGCAGCAATCAATACCAGCTGCTCCATATTGTCAACGATTACATCCTCATTCAGCACTCTGACCTTGAAGTGCGTTCCGAAACGCATGATATGCCGCAAATTGATGGTAACATCCTGATGCTTGGCGATTTCCAAAATGTATTTCGCGCAGTTGTCACCACAGGTGGACGCATTAAATACCATATCAGGCTTGTTCTTAATCAGTAACAGCGTCTTGGTGCCGCCGGAGAGCATTGTCGGCGGAATCATTCCCAGCACAGGGCTCTGAATCAAATGCGTATCGATCACTTCGGACTTATCCACGCCTTTGATAACACGCTTTGCAAAACCATCGCAGAGCCATTCCTTTTGAAATGTATTCCTGAAGTAGACTTCTGTATTGTAAATCGCCTCCGGCATATCGCCGAAATAAATGTTCAGCATAGGATCAAAACCTTTCGAGAGGGAATTTTTAGATAATAATAGATTATACCGCTGTATGAATACATTGGTCAATGAAAAATAGTCATGTTTTCTGGTTTATTATGCCACATCTTTGTACCGCATATAGATATACTGGTATATTTCTTGGCGATAAGCGGAAACGTTCCATTCATCATTGCTCTTTGAAAGCATTTCTCATAGCGCAGATCATTATTCATTTCAAAATTTAACACACTTTTTTATACTTCAACATAATCCCACTTTTCTTTGGAAAGCAATTAGTGTGACATTCTCTCCTCCAAAACCGATATGAATTTACAATATCAGATGATATGATTATCGGCCTTTTAGGTGATCTCAGCAACAAATATCCGAACCTCAAAAGAATATAGTTGTCGATAAAACTATCCAATGTTCCAACGAAATGAGGAGCATCAATATTAAATCCTTTGGGAAGCATTTCAGTTGCTTGGTGACCGATTTCGTCACTAGCAACATTAGTAAACGAGAGAACAGCTATTCCTTGGTGGGGGCGGTTCCAATCCTGTAAGTAGTTAATCATTTTTCGTGCAACTACTGTCGTTTTGCCACTCCCCGGACAGGCGTGCAACACAACTTTCCCTGAAGATTCAAGAAATCTAATCTGTTCTGTAGTAAAATTAGACATCCCCAAAAACTCTAAAGTATTGAATTCTGACTTCTTGAATATGCATAGTTCCCTCCATACTGACGATTCATTATATCTGTTTGATTATTGAATCAAGAGAAACATCAAATACATGACCACAGCTTTCACATACATACTTGTAACCCTGGCTCTCACTATCCTGCTGCATAATGTGATTCTCACCTTTGCAGCGTGGACATTTGATTTTGTTGAAGGGCATATTATTGCCAACAATAATATTACTTACAGAAGAAACTACAAGCTGGAGGATGTTGAAAGAAATTAGTATATCAAACATGGTTACAGAGTCCTTATGTACCAATTCCGAATTCATTTTCCAGCCTTTTTGAGCAATGGTGTTTATTACATTTCGTCTTGTTTCAGATTGCTTACCGGGTAGAATATATGACAGGAATTCAGATAAATTATCCTTGAAATTATCATTTTTGAATTCAGGATTATGACTACGAACTTTGTTCATGAGATAATCCGTCAAAATGATATAGCAGTCTCGGATTTGATTTGCCATGCCACTTAATTGGCTTGCATTCTTCTCAAGTGTGATGTCGGCATTTATTTCGTGCATCCGTCTATCTAGAATTGGAAAGACTGAGGTGTCTTTTATGAAGTCTAAAACGAAATTCTGTCCGATTGCCCTGGAAGCGTATTCAGCCATAAAGCCGATATGCTTATAGTAGCATTCGTCTAAAGACTCATCTGGGCGTGCAGGATATATATTTGTCAGTGTGGCATCTCCGTTAAAAATAAAGAATACCTGCCCTTCTGTCGTCACAATACGAAAACAATTGATACTATCGAAGTAAGAATCTTTTGTTTCAGCCAAAACGATTTCAGAAATCTCTGCATGAGCAGTTTCCATATAGAAATAATCCTTGGCTTCTTTAATGTCCCACATGCCAAACACATCCTTTCAGTGGTGTTATTTCAATCTCTCACACGGTGGCAGGAGTTCTTCCGGCTAGGTGGCGGTGCGTTTACTGAAACTAAACGTCCTTTTTATGTAATAACTCAAAAGCCCGCAAAAGGCGATAACTCTGCGATATCATCACAAAGTAACGCACCAATCGGGTTATTGTGTTCCCTGATAATATCAAATTATTAAAAACATTATTTGCTTACAAGAACTGTGGCGATAGGTCCAGCAATAGCAGCAATCATGGCTATAATTGCAATAATCATCATAGTAATGTTAAACCGCTTACCGAATTCATAGACTCGTTCAGGCACTTCCGTTTTTGCTGGTGCTGCAAATGCAGTAAGCGTAAAAGTGCTGACTATCAAAATTGTTTCCACCATTAGGGCAACGGTACGCTTGATACCTGTAGGTATTGACTCTTTCGTACTCATATCTCTTTCTCTCCCATATTGTTTTTATCTCTTCCATCAACGGCAGCTATTAAGTAACACTGAATAACTGATTCTTCAGGCAGTCCTCCATCCTCTCGCATATCCATAATGGACTACTATGCAATAAAATTCTCATATTCTGTGCTCTCTCACCCAGGCAAGAAGGGCCTCATAGTCCATACTGCCATCTGCTACACCTAGTCCGATTTTCACGACATCCTCATTGGTGCAGTCAAGACGGATGCCATTGACCTCCAGAAATGTTAGCATCACATACACACCAATCCGCTTATTGCCATCCACAAAGGCATGGTTGGAAATGAGATTATATCCAAGCCTGGCTCCCTTCTCTTCCTTGGTTGGATAGAATTCCTGCCCACCGAAGCTGGAGAAGGCAGTTTCCAGGGCGGATTCCAAAAGGCCCTCATCACGGACGCCAACGCTGCCGCCGGTCTCCTCGGCAATCAGTTGGTGCAGAAGCAGCACCTTTTCCTTCGAAAACTTAATCATTTCGCTAACTCCTGGAACGCAGGCTTAAACCGCTTCAGAATACGGGCAGCTACCACATCAATCTTCTCGTCCTCAGTCAAGTCCAAAACGGGTGAATTTTCCAGATCGATCAGCATATAACGGGGACGGTTGTTCTTAAAAATCACAGCCTGACCACTTTTTTCGGCAATTCTGGTCACGCGGGAAAAATTCTGATTGGCTTCCGTCACGGAAATAATAGTGTTGGTATCAATTTTCATGGTATCACCCTCCTGCTTCTATTATACTCAGAAATAGCTATAAATCAACCTACAATTCTCTGCGGATTCATTGCAAGCGCAAAGGGTGTCGCGTTTCGCGACACCCTTTCTACATAGTCCAGCCCGAGTAAATGTTGTCAGGTGCCATGTTTCACACAAGGGATTTTAAGTCCCGCGTGTCAGCCGATCTCCATTTATCAGGAAACAGCATCCCAGCAGGTACACATTTTTCCAAGTGCGTTTACAGACCTCGGTTTACGCATGCCCCACATATTCGCAAATCGGAAGCATGTCCTGTGCAATGGGTTTACACTAAAACAGGAGGTAAGCAATATGGAAATCGCATATGTCAAATGTGGAGACTATTATATTCCTGATTTGACCCTGCCAGAGGAGACGCGACCCATCGGGAAATGGGGACGGATGCACCGGGAATACCTGAAGGCAAAGCATCCAATTACCTACACTAATCTGATTCTGTCCGGGAAGCTGTGGACCTATCTTGCTGACCTGAATGAGCAGGCACAGCTACGGCTGGACACGCTGGTTTCCCAGATGAAAGATTCTGAAGGAATCACAGAAGCACTGAAAGCCAGCGACCCAATGGCATGGGTTCGGCACATGAACAACATCCGGGCCAGGGCGGAAGAAATCCTCCGGGAGGAGCTGATTTCTGTATGACGGCACAGGAATTTGTTTATTTTCTTGACCGCTACATCGCCGAAAAACCGCCGAACTATGGCGATGGCAATTCCGTCCTGACTCTTTTGTATGAAGCATACAATGATGCAAACAACATGGACAATGACGAAATCAAGGCTGGTTTCCATGAATTGTACCAGGCAATGAATGGTATGCCCCTGCGGGAGATGGACGCGATTGTGAATCCTGTCTGCGCCCTCTGCCGGGACTATGAGCAAGCCGGATTTGTACATGGCGTGCAGGTCGGAATGCTTCTGGCAAAGGAGTTGGAGTGAAAGATTGCACCGGAGGTTCACTGGCACCTCCGGTGTTTGTTATGAATGCAGAGTTTCCTCAAACCGACGCAGAACCTTCCGCAAATCCTCCGGCAGACGCTCCCGGCACTGCTTCTTCAGTTCCTCCGGGACGCCGTAGAAGCCTTCGGCGATGGAACCGGCGATGCAGGTAAGGGTATCGCAGTCGCCGCCCAGGGAAACGGCGGTGCGAATGACATCTTCAAAACTCTCTCCCTCCAGAAACGCGGTGATGGCTTCCGGGACGGTTTCCTGACAGCTCTCCACATGGCGATAGGTGGGGCGGATTTCGTCGCAGGTGCGACTCAGATCGTAGTGAAACCGCTCCTCGATGTAGTTCTTGATTTCTGCCTTGCTACTTCCAGTCCGGGCAAGGTAGATTGCACTGGCGGTGGCTTCCGCGCCCTTGATCCCCTCGGGGTGGTTGTGGGTGACTTCTGCGGACAGTCGAGCCATGTGCCGGACGGTTTGAAGATCGTCAAACAGCCAGCCCACGGAAGATACCCGCATGGCAGAGCCGTTGCCGTAGCTGCCGTAGGGCTGGGGGTTGGTATCTTTCAGCCACCGGCGGAACATTCCGCCGTAGCCGGCGTAAGGGTATTTTCGTCCATAGGTCTGCATAGAGCGGACAAGAAAGCGGCGAATCTCGACCTCCGACGCTTCGGGCGGCAGCGAAAGGAAGGCATCCGCCACCGCCAGGGTCATCACGCTGTCGTCGGTAAATTCTGAATTGCGGGAAAACAGTGGGAAATCCTTCGTCTTGTATCCCTGGTCAAATTCATAGGGGCTTCCGATGATATCGCTCAAAATCGCTCCGTACATTATCTCTTCCTCCCTTTGAAGTCCGCGTCGATTCTCTGCTTCCAGCTTGCCTTCAGTGGGGCGGCGCGGCGCACCTGACACACCGCCTCGCAGACGGATTCGTAGACCGCTTCCGTGCCAATGCTGTCGGCGTGGTAGTCGGCGGCGCAATCCGGCATAATACCAAACCGGGCTGCTTCCCGGGCTGCGTCGATGTTGGCTCCCAGGAACAGAAACTCCCAGCCATAGGTTTCCCGCTGCCGCTCGATCATAGCCTTGACTTTGTCATAAGTATAGCGGCGGCTGGCGTTCTCCAGCCCATCAGTGGTAATGACGAACAGGGTTTTCTCGGGACGGTCTTCCTTCCGGGCGTACTTGTGGACATTGCCGATATGGTGGATCGCCCCGCCCACCGCGTCCAGCAGGGCTGTGCAGCCCCGGACATAGTATTCCTGCTCCGTCAGAGCGGGCACCCTGTCCAGAGGCACCCGGTCGTGGATAACCTCCGTTTCGTTGTCAAACAGCACCGTGGAAATGACCGCCTCACCCGGCTCGCCCCGCTGCTTTTGCAGCATGGCGTTGAAGCCGCCGATGGTGTCCTGTTCCAACCCCGCCATGGAGCCGCTGCGATCGAGGATAAATATCAGTTCCGTCAGATTCTTTTTCATATGAAGTACCTCCTATACCGTGGTGTTTTTGTTTACACCCATAGTATAGGAGGTTTTTCGTGTCCAGTGGTCAACTGTCAGGGGACATTTTCTACCGAACGCTCCATAGGAAGCAGTCAATTTTCTTAATATCACTGATCCAGGTATATCCGTGGAATGTGTTGTCGAATGTTTCAAGACACGCCATTGCGTTATCTGTGGTCAGAAAACTTAAGTACCAGTTTTCGATTTCTTTGTACAGCAGCACCGCATTGCGCAGTTGCTGCTCCTTGCTGCCGCCATCTAATTTAAGACCCAGATTTTCCAGCACATAACGATCCCAAATCGGTTTCTCAGGACACAGCGTTGCAAGCATTTTGCTGGAAAACGATGCCTCAATGTTACCTGTTTTCTCATACAAAAAGCGGAGGATGGATTCAAAGGTCGGCGACCCTTGCTTCATTTCCTCGAACAGGGAGTAGTATGTTTTCCGCCAAGCCTCGTTTCTGCGCACACGGTAAAACGCGTTAAATAAGTGCTGAAACTCTCTGTCCTCTGAGATACTCGTTGTTTTCGCCTTCTGCATAATCTCGGCATACCGATCAAGTCCCAAGCTGGAGGCGAGTCTCTTTTCCAAAACCTCAGCCGCATTGAATTGTAAATCTGTCATCGTCATCCTCCCAGCAGGCTCTGGTCGAACTCAAACAGAGCCGCGTTGATATCGAACAGGTTGTAATTCTTCTCCCGGATGAAGTACATGATGATTACGTCGAACTTACTGCTGCCCGTCAGGGCATAACCCGCCCGACCGATGAGATCCCGGGTCTGCTCCAGATTCAGCTCCAATGCCAGCGCAAGGGCAATGGCGGTGGGCTTGGTGGGCTTGTAGTCCGGATTGTTGCGGATTTTGGAGAAATGCTGCCGGGACAGGTTGGCTTTAGTGTAGATTTCGGAATCCTTTTTTCCGGTCTGATCGATAAGCTTCAGCAGCGTCTCGGAAAAGCCGGCGTCCGTCTCCGCCAGCAGGTCGGCAAGACTGGGCTTCGGTTTCGCGTAAGGAAGGGGAATGCTTTTCCTTGCAGCCCGCGGCGGGGCAGGTTCTGTGCATTCCATCGACAAGCAGAAGTCATCAAGCGCATCCCGATCCCGGAGAACCCTTTCCGGACGGGCATGGTGGGGCGAAATCTGCTGTGCAGTCTTTTCCTGTATGTAGTTGTCGTCAATGAAGCTGGCAACTTCCCTGTAGCGCTGCCGGGAGAGCTGAAAGGCCTCCCGGTCGAACACCACCAGGGAAACCATCATTTCATGGTCATTCAGAAAGCCCCGGATGGCATCCAAAGCGATCTGCAGAGCCTTGTCCTTGGGAAAACCGTAGTTCCCGGAGGAAATCAGGGGAAACGCAATGGATTCACAGCCATTTTCCAATGCCAGTGCAAGGGAGGATTCATAACAGCTGCGCAGAAGTTTCCCTTCTCCCAGCAGGCCGCCCCGCCACACCGGGCCAACCGTATGGATGACATACTTCGCATTCAAGTCAAAGCCGGAGGTAATGGCAGCTTCGCCCACGCCGATTCTGCCGATTTTCTCCCGTGCGGTCAGCAGCTCCGACCCAGCTGCCTGATGAATCCCCGCATCCACACCGCTGCCGATTACAGGTCTTGGGTTGGCGGTATTCACGATGGCATCCACCCGCATTTGGGTAATGTCATTTCTTACGATTTCAAAGGGCATATTTCCCACCTGCCTTTTCTGTTTCAAATCCTGTTTTCTTTCCACACAGACAGCTTTTGCACAAACCCATAGGGAACCACCAAATCTCCCGTCCCGCTGCCGAGATGGATACCCGGCTTGTTCTCGCCATGGAAATCACTTCCGCCGCTTTCCAGCAGTCCAAACTTCTGTGCGATGGCATGGGCGGCAGCTGTCACTTCCGGGGAGTAAGTGGAATACCGCGTTTCCATTGCGGCCAGGCCATGTTCTTTCGCTTCCGGCAAAAACCTCCGGAGTTCTCCCTCCGTCAGACTGATAAAGGGATGAGCCAACACCGGCACTGCATTTATGGATTGCAGGAAATGGACTGCTTCCAATGCAGAAATGCGCTCTGGCGGGGTATAGAGTCCATTTTTCGAGGATAGAACGCCACGAAATGCTTCTTTCATTTCACGAATATAGCCCTTTCTCAAAAGCTCCGCGGCAATCACAGCACGGTTCACATTCCCCTGATGTCGCTCCCGAATCTCCGCATAGCTTAATTCGTACCCGGCTGTATACAGTGCCGCGACCAGTGCGCGGTTGCTTTCCTCTTTTCTCCGGTTGATGACATCAAGAAAAACCTCCAATGGCCCGTACTTTTCCTGTTCCAGAAACAGACCAACGATATGAACTTCCTTTCCCAGATAGCCTGTGGATATTTCCACACCGGGAATTGCTTCAAGAGCTGTCCCCCGGGCCGCTTCCAAGAACTCTGGCAAACCGGCGACAGTGTTGTGATCCGTGAGGGCAACAGAGCGCAGATTCGTCCGAAGCGCTTCCGCAACGATCTGCGATGGGGTAAACGTGCCATCGGAGAAGGTTGAATGGGTATGCAAATCACAAATATACATGTGTTATCCTCTTTTCTGTCTAAACACACATTCTACCATATATCATAGTTGTCCGTTTCCGGAAAGTCAACACAGGATACGTTAGCAACATCTACCGGCAAAACTAAAAGGGCAGCCACAAGCCACCCAATATGAGCAGCGAAGATAGAATGAAGCCCGGGTAGAAACCCGGGCTTCCGCTGTTTACCTGAGTTGCATGCCATCGTGGAACGCCTGTCCGACCTTTTCGCCCAGAAGCAGATACTGATTGTTCATGGTGTCAAAGGTGATGGGACGGAGCTTGCTCACATCCACCTTGTCATTCTGGCCCAGCACGGATTCGTCAGCAGACACATTGACAATCCGCCCCACCAGGCGGCAGGTTTCGGGGTCGTAGGAGATCACCTCGCACTCCAGCGCCATGGGCAGTTCATCGATGAGGGGCGCGTCCACAAATTCGGACTTCGTTGCGTGGAAACCCGCCTTGGCGAACTTGTCCGGCTCCTTGTTCCCGGACACAAGGCCCACATAGTCACAAGCCGCCACATAGTTGGCCGTCGCCATGGACACCGTGAATGCCTTACGGATCATCAGATTTTCAGCGGTTTTGTGACCCGAGTCCACACAGATGGTGATTTCCGTCTCCTCGCTGATGCCGCCCCAGGCCGCATTCATGGCGTTGGGAGTCCCATCCGCATCGTAGGTTCCGATGATGAATACCGGCATGGGATAGCAGATTGCCTTTGCGCCAAAGTTCTTTCTCATTGTATTTCCCTCCATAATACTTCAAAGAATACTGCTCTTGTTTTCCTTATTTTAATATATCCACCGGGTGACAAGAATGCAACAAAAATTCACACACACTCACCAAATAAATGTGTGCGATAATAAGGAAAAATGAAGAGTTTTCCGCACGGTGGTGCGGAATTTTGTCAAATCTCGAAAGGGTGTCGCGTTTCGCGACACCCTTCTGACGTTAAAGATCATCCAATGAATAGAATCCGGAAGATTAGCAGGGTCAACCAGAGGCAGAGCAAATCGCACGGAATACTGCGCAGAAGCCGCTTGATCGATTATCTGCGAAGAGATGCCGGGGTGTCGTGAAACGCGACACCCCGGCATTTTTTCAATGTGTTTCTGCCTTGTGGTTCCTATCATCCGTTTCCCCGGTCCAGCTTTTCCCCTGTGCGTTTACAAAGCTCGTTTTCACGATGTAAAACAGGAAACCTGCCATGGCCTGCAGCAACTTTGCAGCATTTGCAGAGGGAAGACACAGAGCTTCCGGATATCGCCTCGCAGCTGACCGCGCTGGCGAAAAAACGCAAATGTGATCAACCGCTACCATAATGTGACAAGTTAGTTCCTAAAAAGCGGAATCCATTTCCTTTAGAATAATAGCAGCCAGAGCGAGTGTGCTGATTGGGCAGTCCATTACCACCCGGCAGGCGGAACTGGCACTATTTGTGTCAGCAAAGTAGCACAACCAGTCCCTGTTGGAAGTCCTTTGGACTCGGTACAATACGCATGTAAAAAGCCGCAACCTGAATCTTGAAAACTGAATATCATTCACCAGATACATTCCCGTGCAAGGAGCTATGTGGGTGGCACGCCGAGACTTCCCAAAAGGAACAGCGATTCATGTCAGCCCCCAAATGTCGGATTGCAACCGGCACAGCGATAATTCTGCACAGGGATAATGATACTTCCGTAATTCGCGGCCCGGCCATAAGGAAGGCGGGGAGGTTAGATTCCTATGGAGCAGCACAGCAAGCTGCCGTCTGGTGACTTCCCGTATCTCAGGGCGTCGAGGACAAATATGGGATTACAGATCCATGTTTGTACGAAGGCCTTCTTCCGCACATTCGCGGATTGGGTGAATTTTCTGTACAATGGGTTTACACAAAAAAGGAGGTAAGCAATATGGAAATCGCATATATCAAATGTGGAGACTATTACATTCCCGATCTGACCTTGCCGGAGGAGCCGCGGCCCATGGGGAAATGGGGGCGGATGCACCGGGAATACCTGAAGGCAACGCATCCCATTACCTACACCAATCTGATTCTGTCCGGGAAGCTTTGGACCTATCTTGCAGACCTGAACGAACAGGCGCAGCTACGACTGGATACGCTGGTGTCCCAGATGAAAGCCGCCGAAGGAATTACGGAAGCATTGAAAGCCAGAGACCCGATGCAATGGGTGCAGCGGATGAACAGTATTCGGGACAGGGCGGAGGAAATTCTCCGTGAGGAGCTGATTTATGTATGACAGCACAGGAATTTGTTAATTATCTTGACCGCTATATCGCCGATAAAACGCCAAATTTTGGCGATGGAGATTCCGTCCTGACCCTTTTGTATGAAGCGTACAACGATGCAAACAACATGGACAGTGACGACATCAAAGCTGGTTTTCATGAATTGTACCAGGCAATGAACGGAATGCCCCTGCGGGAGATGGACACGATTGTGAATCCCGTCTGCGCCCTTTGCCGGGACTACGAGCAAGCCGGATTTGTGCATGGCGTGGAGGTAGGAATGCTTCTGGCAAAGGAACTAAAAACAGCATATACCTGAACAAAAAGCCCATCGAACGCAGCACGCGGCACGCTCGACGGGCTTTTTCATTTACAACGCACGCTTCACCCGGCACGGGAACGAATTGTTCCCATCGCGCCTCCATTTCCGCTTTTGCGGAGGTGGGGGCTTTTCTCATGCCTGAAAGAATCATCTCCCGGAAACACAAGAAAGGAATCACCGTGATCAACTTCGCACAAATCAAACAGGCAGTCACAACTCGGCAGGCGGCGGAGGCCTACGGGCTTTCCGTCAATTCCCGCGGTATGTGCC
>CAMFBN010000026.1 GCA_945948535.1 uncultured Clostridia bacterium | reverse complement strand
TCCTTCATGTTCGGCTGTGTGCCGTTTAAGCGCATTATAGCGAACACATGATCGCCTGTTTAGCGGATATTGTCGCTTAAACGTACAACTCCACGATGATGCTGACATCCACGGCCGGCTTGTCCTCCAGACAGGTGATGGTCACATTGCTGCCGCTGCGCTTTGCGTAGCTGATGCAGGCGCAGGCCTCCCGCATGGCGAGATTGGCGCCAATATCGTCACCGTATGCCGGGTAGACCCTGACCCGCCGCTCGTCCGTCAGGCCCGCCACAGTGACAGTCTGTGTGTAAGGCCCGGAGCCAACCCATCCGGAGGCGGTCAGTGTCTCGGATACGGAATTGGTAGAAACTTCATTTTTGAATGCGGCAATGTCATCGTCAGTAAAGTAGTCAACGCCTTTCACTGGCGTGTACCCATCTTTACCGCGTTCTCCCTGAATCCCCTGCGGCCCCTGTTCGCCGGTGTCGCCCTTCGGGCCCTGCAATCCCTGCGGGCCTTGCTCGCCTTGTGGCCCCTGTTCACCAGTGTCACCCTTCGGGCCTTGGGGGCCGGTGTCTCCGGTATCACCTTTCGGGCCCTGCAATCCCTGCGGGCCTTGCTCGCCTTGCGGCCCCTGTTCGCCAGTGTCACCCTTTGGCCCCGCTGGGCCAACATCGCCTTTGTCACCCTTCGGGCCTTGGGGGCCGGTGTCTCCGGTATCACCTTTCGGCCCTTGCAATCCCTGCGGCCCCTGTTCGCCGGTGTCGCCCTTCGGGCCTTGGGGGCCGGTGTCTCCGGTATCACCTTTCGGCCCTTGCAATCCCTGCGGGCCTTGCTCGCCTCGAATGGATTCCTTCTGTTCTTCAGTAAGCTCAGAAAAAGACACTTCCCCGGGAATCCCCTGCGGCCCCTGTTCGCCAGTGTCGCCCTTCGGGCCTTGGGGACCGGTATCTCCGGTATCGCCTTTCGGGCCCTGCAATCCCTGCGGGCCTTGCTCGCCTTGCGGCCCCTGTTCGCCAGTGTCACCCTTTGGCCCCGCTGGGCCAACATCGCCTTTGTCACCCTTCGGGCCTTGGGGGCCGGTGTCTCCGGTATCACCTTTCGGCCCTTGCAATCCCTGCGGGCCTTGCTCGCCTCGAATGGATTCCTTCTGTTCTTCAGTAAGCTCAGAAAAAGACACTTCCCCGGGAATCCCCTGCGGCCCCTGTTCGCCAGTGTCGCCCTTCGGGCCTTGCAATCCCTGCGGCCCCTGCGGCCCAACAGGCCCCTGTGGGCCAATAAACGCACCGTTTTCAAGCCCGTCCCGGATTTCCTGATTCAGTGCGTTCGTCTCCGCAATCAATCGTGTAAGCACAGTAATCTCGCTGTCGGAAACCACCGGATCACCGTCACGGTATACCGTTTTTTCCACGCACATAAGGAAGCTTGCGCTGGTCAGAAGCTTATCCCCGTCACCATAGAGCCGGATTTCCGCCGTCATTTTCCCCGGACAGGCGCAAGTCTGAGCCGTGAAAGTGTAAACAATGATATCGTTCACAATCTGGCAGGGATTGCAGATGATTTTCCCGTCCGGCTTTACGGCGGTGAACACCGCATAGCAGTCACTGGAAATGACGTAAGGATACCCGCCATCGGTAAGGGAAATGTGCATTACCCGACCGGTATCCCCCTGCTTGCACATCACCCGCACAGG
Organism: uncultured Clostridia bacterium; assembly: GCA_945948535.1. Taxonomy (GTDB): domain Bacteria; phylum Bacillota; class Clostridia; order Oscillospirales; family Oscillospiraceae; genus Faecousia. The sequence goes on along the minus strand of CAMFBN010000026.1, from coordinate 31,951 downwards.
AGAATTACTCTGGCTTACATCGATGGATACAGAAATTCGGCTGTCATTCAAGATTACCACCTCCGTTTTCGTCATCATAGCAAAAGCGGCACCGGGATTCTAAACCCAGTGCCGCCGTTTTTTAGTTAATGCCAGGGCGCGTCTTCCTTTAGGGTATCCGAAGACCAACCGAACATATTGTACAGGGTATCCTTCTGAATACTCGTGAGATTCTGCCGGTTGATGTAGTCAAGCACCTTCTTTTTCTTGCTTCCCGGAATCGCATTCCCGTTTTCGTCTTTATCGGCAGTCGCTTCATTGTTGTACGCAATCACGTCAAAGCAAACGCCGGGGGCAATGCCTCTTGGCTTGCAGAAATCAAGGTACTTTCTGATAGAGGATTCGGAGAACATTGCATCCGCATACTCCGGGTACTCCCGCCGGAACGCCATCACGGCTGCCTTCTGCGCTGCTTCTTCCTCGGAAAGTCCAGCGTCCCGAACCAGTGCGTTTCTGGCTTCCAGCTCTGTCATATACCCGTCCATGAAACTGTATTTGGTTTCCGTCTCCGGCTTCTGCTCATAGGAGCGGATCAGGTAACTGGGAACCATCTGGCCGACGGTATTGTTCCAGATCGTGACGATCTCTCTCGTTGCCGCCGCAATGGGAAGACCAGTCATTCCGGCAACCGCCTGCAGCAGCTTAAACGCGCCGCCGAACCAGGTGTACTTATTGTTCTCATTTTTGGTTATCTTCTTATAGATGATATCCGTCCCCTTTACCAGGCTGTCATACCACTGCATGTATACAGAAGCGGGAGGATTCCCGTAAGTATCCACACCGACCACGCGAAGCAGCTCCTTCGAAAGATCGTAAACGTCGCTGACGATAGGAAGCTTATTGAATGGCATCAATTCATCGATAAAATTCCCGATGAACGCCTCCATCCACTTATCTGCATACTTTTCGTACTTATCATCGTCCCGGAAAGCATCTGCAACAGCCTGCACCGCAGCGAGAATCAACGCACCAAGCCCGTACACATAGACGGTTCTGCCGATATTTCGCCAGTTGTTCTCCCAGGCATACCGCGCTGATGTGTGTTTTCTATGCAAATCCATCCGGTACTTGTCGAAGGCATCCACCAGCATACTGGCCGTTGTGGTAGGCTCTGACATGAAAGAGCCGGTTGCCCTTGCAAAGAATCCCTTACTCCTGAGAAACGCGTTCTTTGTCAGAACGCTGTCAACCACCTGCGTCTTGTAGACAACTTCCTCAAACAGGGAAGAAACAGCCTCATAGAACGATTCGCTTCCCGGATGGATTCCGCGCTTTCGCTGCACTTCCTCCTTGCAGGCGCTCCACATCGCTGCCCAGGTGAGCTGATCTGCCTTCTCGGCGCCCCAAATGCCAACATCCCCCAGCTTGTCACGGAAGGATTCATTGTGCTTGATGATATCCGTCAGGCCACGGGAGATATTGGTGTCGTAGAACCCAAGGTCCTTCCAGGCAGCGATACCGCTGTACCGGTTCATTTCCTCGATGTTCTTCTGGATCGCCTTCGGAGATAGCTTCATTCCCCGGATGATGGAGCCGTAGTCGATCACCATCGCCGCCCGGGTGATTGCCATGGGCTGCTGCACAACGACGCGGAGGTTGTAGGCCACCTGCGCCATGTTGTAATGGCGCAGGGCGTTTAGGCCGATTTCATCGCTGCCGATACCATAGGTTTCCGTGCCGTTGAAGGCTTTCAGAATGCCGACAATAAAGTTTTCCGCATACCCGCGTCTTCCGGCCCCCGGCTTCGTCTCCTCCGGCACACCGAAAACCCGGTCAAGCTGGTCTCTTACGCTGTCCACAACCTGATTCTGAACCCGCTCCTTTCCGTCTTCAACGATGGTGACACGTTCCTTCTGCTGGTAGTTGAACCATTTCAGGGCATCCAGAACAGGCAGAGCCAGGGAGTGGTACTGCGCCATGCTCGCCATGTGGTTGCTGAACACATCGAAGATGGAGTAAACCACAATCCGATTGTTCGCTTTCTCTTGGAGCTTCTTTGTAAATCCCATGTTCAGCAGCGCGTACAGGCTCTGTCCCTCCATCTTTTCATCCGCGACCGCTTCAATGTGCCGGCCGTCGGAGTTGATCGGGAAGTAGTTTTCCTCACCGAACAGCTTTTCTCCAAACCGCTTCACACTGACGTAGTTTCCCCAGCTTCCGCCCTTTTCCTGCATGTACTTCTGTAGCGCGTCCGCGACATCCTTCTGTCTGGGAGTCAGCTCTGCGACAATTCGGTTCGCATCCTCAATGGAGATGGTGTGCCCAGTATCAGATACCTTCTTTCCGTTTGCAAGGAAGGTGGAAACCCGAATGCCCTGTCCAAAGATGTGCCCCTTTGCCTGTTCACGCTTCAGAAGCTCATAGAAGGACATGATCTGGGAAACCCGCATTTTCACGGTTCCTTCTTCCAGCTGAATGGTTTTCACTTCCTTCTCCCAGTCCTTCACTTCCTTTTCTGTGTAAGCCTTTTCGGAGAACGCAACGATTTCTTTGGTGTCGAACGCAAGCTGCGCCTGCCCCCGGCGAAGGCCGTCATAGATGGCTTTTCCGCCGTTACCGAACCGCTCAAAGGCATAGGCCGGGCGAATCTGATTCCAGAATACGAAATTGTTGATTCTCTCTCCGGCCATTGTCCGGCTCTTAGCGTCATTGTACTGGTTCAGTTCCCGGATGGTTGCGTCACCGGCATCATAAACGTGCTGATACACCGCATTGGCATGGAACCGGTTGAAATCCTGAATGTGTTTTTTCAGGGCCTTTACGATCTCAGAAAGCGCTTTCAGCTCTTGAGAGGTCATCTGGTTAATCACTGATTGACCGCTTTTCGCGTTGACGATTGCCTGAGCGGACGCAATGAATTCTTTCAGCTTTTCATGGAATCCGGGAGGGAGGTCATTGTACCCGGAGTAAAGCCCGGTGTCCTCCGCATTTTTGTCCAGCGCTCTTTGCAGTGCCACAAGACGATTCATAAAAGCAATGTCTGCCTGTGTAGCCTCGCCGCCATTGAGCTGCCGTTTGCTGGTAAAATCGATACCGTTAATGAACTCGATCACCGTGTTTTTCAGCACATCCGGGACATGTTTCATGTCCGTCTTGTTGCTGGGGCTGAGAATCCAGCTAGTCAGGTCGGTAACATCCTTACTGATTCTGTCCCGATATTTCTTGATGGCAGCGGCATTATTCCGCCGGTCTCTCCACCGCTGCAAAACCGCATCGTCCAGCGCCTTCTGGCTCTGCTCCACAATGCGTCTGGCAACCGGAAGAACCTTGCGAAGAGCCGGGGAAGTTTCGGCAGCAATTACCTTGTTCTCCGCCTCCTGGATTTTTGCATCCAGCTCACGCATCTGCTTCAGGGTTTCAGCAGCCTTTCCCCGGTCAACATTGGCTCCGAACTGCTGCTCCTTATAGGTTTTTCCGAGGTCTCTGCGCTGCTCCTGCAAGCTGTCAAGGTCTTTAAGACGTTTTTTGAAGATTCCAAGAGCATCCGATTCAGCCGCATCCATGGAAATAGCGTCGTTCGTCAGAATCTTGTCGGCAGCCATGGAAAGAATCTCGCGGTCTGTAAGGGTGTTGGTTCTGTTCTGGTGCTGCTCTGCATCATCCGCGCCGTACTGCTGATCGGTTTTATTCAGCTCCGCCATGACATAATCATATCTGCGCCGCTTCTCATCCAGCTCCGCCTGGCGTTCAAAGGGCTGTGCAATCAGCTTTTCCTGGGCGGCCTTGTCCGCAATGGTCTGCGCCAGCAGTTCCTCCTGGGCTTTCAGATCCGCTTCCAGTCCTGCAATTTTCTTCGCCATCTGACCGGCCATCAGCGTGGGATTGTTGAGATGGACTTTGAATCCATACCGGAAGGCGCCACGCAGAACACCTTCATATTCCCCCTGGGATTTCGCCGCAAGAATCTGGAAGCCCGCAAAGGAGCCAATTTCCGCATACTCGTTTTCGGTCTTCGCATTGGTAAGAATCGCGGAAAGGAGCGCTTCGCCGGCATCTTTTCGGTCAGAGAACGTCTTTCCGCCAATCTGCATGGAGAACTTCTCCTCGGAATAGGTGTCCGTCCGCTTTTTCAGGTCTGCTTTTCTTGCCTCAATGGACATTTCCAGGGAAGCAATCGATTTGATGTCGTTTTGCAGATTCGTTCTGGCCCTTATCACAGCGGAATCGTGAGTACGCTTCAGGCCGTTCAGCTTTTGCAGCTCGTCCGCAAGCTCCACGCTCTCCTTTATCATCGGGTTGCCGGAGGCAAGGGCTTTCACTTCCGCCGCGCTCAGGGTAACGTCTCCGGTGTCCTCTGCATTTCTGCCCACATCGTCACCGTTCATAATCTGGCTGATGAATCCGTTCTTTCTGTCCAGTTTGTCCCACATAAAGGCGTCAAAGCTCCCGGTTGTGACATAGACATACTTTGCGACCTCGTCATTCAGATTGCCCTGGCGGAAAGCCCGCCCGTCCCGCTGCTCCACATCGCCGGGCCGCCACGGTGCATCCAGGTGGTGAATGGCCGTGACGCACCGCTGGGCATTCATGCCAACGCCCATCTTTCCGGTTGAGCCAATCAGCACGCGAACCTTTCCAGCGTTCATGTCCGCAAATAGCTGCTTTCTTTTCAGATCAGTGTCCGCCTCATGGATAAACGCGATTTCCTCCCGGGGGATTCCCTTCTTCGTCAGGTAGTCCCGCATGTCCTCATAGAGCCGTGCGCTTTCTGCATCAAAGGAATCGTCAGCTTCCGTGGAAACATCGTCGTTTGCCTTGGACTTGTCCTTTCCCTTTGGAGTTGCCATATCGCAGAAAACAATTTGCGTCCCGTTGATCGTAACCTTTTTTCCGGTCTTTCCGTCCACGGTCTTTATGTTCTTTCCGTCCCGGTACTCCTTCAGGATGTTCTCGCAGCACCGATACAGCTTGCACCCAGGCTCATAGGGAAGCGTCGGGTCAATCATGCGCTGGGTATAGCTGACCTTTCTGCCATCGCTGGTGATTTTCAGCATATTGTCCTCAGACGGATCAACGTTTTTCACATTGTTCGCCCGTTTTTCCAGGCTTTTCATGTACTCCTTCTGGAATTTCCCCGGTTCGCATTCCACAATCTGTACACCGCCGCCCCGCATTTTCGGAATTTTCAAACCGGGAACCTCCGTAAGCACGTCGGAGAAACTGCGGAACATCAGCTGAAGCTCGTTCAGATTCTTAAAGTTAGAGAAAACCTGTTTTGCCCTTACGCCTTGCCCGCTGGGTTTGATCTCGTAGGTATTCACAACCTCGCCAAACTGCTTTGCCCAGGCGTCAAAGGTGGTGATCCCCAGCTGCTTCAGCATGTCGGACTGCAAGTATTTCTGCATGATATACATTTCCGCCATGCTGTTCATCACAGGGGTTGCGGTGGCGAACACAATGCCCCGACCACCGTTCAGTTGCTGCAAATACCGAATTTTCGTATACAGGTCAAATGCCCTCTGGCTGCCGTCGGAATTCCCAAGTCCTCCAACGTTCTGCATCTTCGTGGTGTACTGCAAATTCTTGAAGTTGTGCGCCTCGTCTACAAAAAGCGCATCAATGCCGAGCGATTCAAAGTCCACGTTGTCCTCGTCAACGCTCTGGATTTTCAGCCGTTCCAGCTTCGTTTTCAGCTGGGCAGCCTTCTTTTCCATCTGCTTTATGGTGAGGCTCCCTTTTCCGTTCTCCGCCTTTTCCTCGGCAATCGCAGTCAAAACCTCATCGATCTGCTCCTGGAGGAAGCGCTGCTGGTATTCCTTGGACATAGGGATTTTACCGAACTGCTCATAGGAGAGAATCACCGCATCAAAGTCACCGTTTGCAATGTTGTTGGTGAATACCTTTCGGTTCTCCTTGCTGAAGCTCTTATCGTCTGCCACAAGGAGCTTTGCCGCCGGGAAGTAACTGTTGAATTCTACGCCCCATTGAGCAACAAGGCTTTTCGGAACAGCAAATACGGGCTTTTTCACAATGCCAAGCTCCCGAAGCTTCATGGCAGCAGCAGCCATTTCCAGGGTCTTTCCCGCGCCAACCCGGTGGGCAAGCAGGGTATTGCCGCCGGATGCAATAATCCGCTTCACAGCATTCGCCTGGTGCTCCCGCAAGGAAAAGGTTGCGTTGAGACCATTCACCGTCAGGCTGGAGCCGTCATACTTTGGATTTGCCAGGGCGTTATAGGTCTCATTGTAGAGCTTTGCCAGTTCCGTGCGCCTGGTTTCGTCGCTCCAAATCCAGTTTCGGAATTCCTCTTTGATTTTATCCGCCTTTTCCTGGGCCGCAGCGGTCTCATCCTTGTTGACAACCCTGCGTTCCTTTCCGTTGGCATCAATCTCCCGGTCAGTGACCGTCACGTTTCCGTTCCCGAGCAGGGATTCAAACAGATCCAGGAAGCTTCTGCGGCTGGTTCCCCATTCCTGGGTGTTGTGGTAGTTGCCTTTCAGCCTGGCATTATTCAGGCGAATTTTGTATTCTCCGGTCTGATTGGAATAGCCAACCTCCACATCCGGGCCGCCATATCCGTTGTTTCTTCCGCCGAGCATATGGGCGATGAAATCTGCATACACATCCGTCGGCACCCACACCGCGCCGGGGGTAACGTGAATTTCATCATAGGGAACGTCCTTCGGAATCACCCGGCGCAGTTCTTCCACATTGTTCTGGAAGTCCTTGTCATTTCTTGCCAGCGCTTCTGCCTCCCGCAGCTTTGCCCGCACGTTGCCGGACAGGTAGGTTTCCGGCGCTTCAAGGCTGCCGCTTCTGGTCTTGAAGGCCATTCTGCTGCCAATCAGTTCCCGGGTGACTTCCTCCTGGCTGCGTCCTGTGAGCCTGGCAATCAGAGAGGCATCCACCCCGCCGGTGGTGTTGATTGAGACAATCAGGCCGTCGCTGACGCTCTCCGCATGGGTGACGGTAACATTGGCTTTGATGGTGTCCTTTGTGAAGATGTCCGCTTTTTTCGCCGTAGACGGTTTCCCTTTTCCGCCCTTCTGGTAGTCCGTTTCCAGAGCGTACAGAGAAAAACGGTAAGGGTCTTCTTCAAAGGCTTTTTTGTTCTTCGGGTCGTTGATAAGCCCGTTTTCCTTGACAAAGGAATCGTACACCTGGTTCAGGTATTTTCTGGCCTTTTCGATTTCTTCCTTTGTCCGGCCCTGCTGGATACGCTCCACCAGATTCCGGTAGGCATCCCGGATGTCAATCATGCCGCCGATTCTCTTTGCGGTATCCGCATTGGTAACGGCAACCCCGGAGCCGTTGGTGATGGTTCCATCCTGTGCCCTGCGGTATACGCCCTCCTTCGGCTTTCTGACCGCCTTCTCCGCTGATTTCTGGACGCTCTGGGCAGATTTCTGGACGTAATCCATTTTCCCGGTAATCTTGTCAAAGGCAGAGCGAATCTGGTCTCCAAGGCTCCCTGCGTCCTCCAGAGGGGCATAGGTAAGCGTTTCAGCGCCGTACATTCCCCTGGTTACAGTCTCCTTGCCAAGAACCATTTCCGGGTGAGCGGAAAAGTATTCGTTTATATTGACTGTCCGCCAGCTCCCGGGGATGCTCTTTTGCGGAGCCTCCAGGAATGTCTCGCCGGAATACGCAGTTCCGGGAACACGCTTCTTCAGAATCAGGATGTCCGTCACAACGTCCGTTCCGGCGTTCCCTTTGAAGGCGGTATTCGGCAAACGAATGGCACCCAGCAGGTCGGCCCTGTCCATGAGATACTGCCGGATGGCATTGTCCTGGGAGTTCATGGTAAAGCTGGATGTGATGAACATCACCAGTCCGCCGGGGCGAACCTTGTCGATGGACTTTGCGAAGAAATAATTGTGGATGGATTTCGTCACACGCTTCGGGTATGTCCTGTCAACGACACCGTAGTTACCAAATGGAACATTGCCAATTGCAACATCCATATAATCGTTCGGGATGTTCGCATCCTGGAAGCCCTCGATCCGCACATCGTTGTTTGGGTACAGGTACTTCGCAATCTGACCGGTCACTCTGTCCAGCTCCACCATGGTCCAGCTCTTGACGCTGGATGTCATGTCCGCCGGCATACCGCCGACGAAATTGCCAACGCCGCTGCTTGGCTCCAGCATCCTTCCTCCCTGGAAGCCCAGTTTTTTCAGGCCGTCATACATGGCAGAGATCACTTCCATGGACGTATAGTGGGCGTTCTTCGTGCTTTCGCTCATGCCCCGGTATTCTTCTTCTGAAATAATACCGTCCGTCACAAGCTGCCGCAGCTCCTGAAATTCCTTTTCCCATCCGGTTTTCGGCCTCATCTCGCTTTTCCGGGTCTCCCGGTTATAGGCAAGCTCTCCGAAAGCGCCGTCCAGTCCGCCCCAGCCAACATATCTGGAAAGAACCTCCTGCTCCTCCTTTGTGGCAAATCGGCCCTCATGATTCAGCTGGTGAATGAGGCGAAGCGCGGAAACGTTGTCCCGGTATCTGCCCTTTTCTCCCTTTGCAAGATTCAGGCTTTCACCGATGGAATAATTCTCGCCCTTTGGCTTTTCCGTGGATTTTTGTTCAATCTCCCGCTGGACAGTTTCGGAAAGGCCGCTATCGTCCTGGTTTACGTCTGCATCTCGTCGTAAATCTGAGACCGCACCACTTCCAGCGCCCCCGGAACGTCCATCCCGCTCTGAATCAGGTCCGCTGCCAGATCGTCCAGCCTCTGGCCCTCGTTCTCCAGGTACTCCAGCAGTTCCTTCTTGCTCATGCTGTTGTACAGGCTCGGCTTCCACTTCATCCAGTAATCGTGGATTTCCTTCGCCAGGCTGTTCAGATTCAGGTATTCCTCCCTGGTGATCTTCCCGTAAGGCTCCATTGCTTTCTTCCTGTCCTCGTACATCAGTTTCGGCATTTGGTGTTACCTCCTCTGTATTATTCACTGCCGGTTTATCCAGCAGTTGATTATTTTCTGCAACCGGCTCCTGAGATGCAGAAGAATTCTCAGCAGCGTTCATTGCATCAGAAATGCGTTTGGAAATTTCACTCTGGTCTGCTTTTCCGTACCACAGCTTATTCTTGCTGCTCCACCGGAACTTGTTTTCCTTCAGAACGTTCCGCACATTCTCGCTTGGCTTGATGTCAAATCGGATTTCCAGCGTTCCTCTTTCGGTATTGGCAGTGACGGAGAAACCATCATACTGAGAAACGGAAGGCTCTTCGATTGCATTTTCAGAAACTGTTTCTTCTGGTTCCAGCGCAGGCAGTTCCGTAGGATACATGTGCGTTAGGCCGCCCATGTTTTCATCGATTGCATCTACAACCTCTTTTCGTTCTTCCGGGGTCGCATTCCAGAATACTTCCTCGAAGGATGTCTCCGTCTCTTTCTGGGAAGATGTAGCGGAATCTTCTTCCATCGTTTCAGTTTCAACCTCATCCTCCGCCACCGTCTTCTGGTAGTTTTCAACAGCCTGAACAGCAATCTCGTCAAAACGCTTTACAATCCCTTCCAGATAGGAAATGCTGTCTCCAACCTCTTTTTTCAGCTGCTTTGCCTCTCTGGAACCATTCTTTGCAAGGGACTTGAAATAGCTTTTCAGGTTGGAAACGAATTCCTTCAGCTTGTCCTTCAGAATCTGGAAAACGCTTTTATTCCTGTCCGCCAGCTTCTGAAGGAACTGGGAATCCTCCAGGATATCCGTCATGGACTCAGCCACGACCTCCCGGCTGGCATCGTCATAGCTCATTTTCCCGGTGCTGTCCTGTGCGAGTCTGGTTTCAATCAGGTCCTCCGGGTTTTCCATGGTTTCAAAAACCGCTTTTCTGAAATCATTATACTGCTCCGGATTCCACTTTTCAATAAAATGCGTAAATTCATGCCCGTAAGTGCGCAGCATTGTGTATTTTGCAAGGCTTCCAACGTCCTTTTCCCCGGATAGACCCGCATTCACATCAATGTATATGGTGTTATCGCTCCACTTGAAGCGGCCCTGCTCACCCTGAAATACGCCGTTTTCATCCGCCTGGGGCTTGTACAGGACAATGTCGATTCCGGTGGCCTCCGCGATGGTGCTCAGCGTGCTGTAGGCCTTGCGTTGCGGGTCGTTGAATTCCTTAGTAAGATCTGCTATTTTGACGCCCTCGCCGCGCACAACGCCCTTGTGCCACCCCGTTTTCCCGTTGGATGCCTCCGCGTTTTTTGCGCTCTGTGCCTTGGCTTCGGCAGCAGCTGCGGATTGCCCGATCTCATAGGCAATCTCCTTCTGGCTGTCTTTCAGGCTTCCAAGCGCTTCCACGCGGCTGAGAGCGTCTTTATTCAGGCCGGACTTTCCCATATCGTAGGCGATCTGGAACGCCCTGTCATATTCTTCTGCGTTCTGTCCTTCCAGATGGTTTCTGCGCATCGCCTCCGCGTAGGGGCCATACTTTTCGGAAAGGGATTCCAGAGTGACGGATTTCTCCGGCTCCTCGGTGGTTGTTTCCATTTCAGAATCAGCCACATTCAATCCCGGTACGCTGTCGGTTTCATCATCCGTCTGTGTTTCTGTCTCCTGTGCAAACTGCGCCTCGTTGGCATTCACCAGCCTTTGCAGTTCGGCTCCGGAAAGAGACTTCCCTTCATCCAGCTTCTTCTGATACTGTTCGGCAAGGTCACGGCTCTTTGTGCCCTCCGGGCTTTCCAGTCCCTCCTGCACCAGCTCCGCAGAGGAACCTCCGTAGGTTTTCTTATACTGGTAATTCGCGACCGCGCCGGTTGCGCCTTCCATGAGGATAGTGGACATAGCGGTATCTGCCGCCGTCACAGCCATCTCGTGTGCGTACTTCTTGACAAGCTCCCACCGGGCCTGTGCCGGGGTTTTCCCTTCCGCGACGGCAGCTTTGATATACTCCGCGCTTTCGCTTTTGTCCGCCATGACAACGGCATCTGCGATGGTGTTGGCAATATAGGACGCTTCTTCCTCGGTGATTTCGTTGCCGATACCGATTGCGGCGGATTTCAGCCATTCGTACACGCCCTCGCCAATCAGCTCAGGGTCTTTCAGGTTCATCCACCGTTCAAACGTCTTGCTTTCCGTGAATACTTCCATTCCGCCGTCTACAGAACCGACAAGCAGTCCCTGAAGCGGAGAACCGCCCTTTTCCTGAGCCTCTCTGTAGGTACTCTGAAATCCCTGTGTAAAAGAGAACGCGCTGTTTACGCCCTCTCCGAGGGCAGGCCCGCCGATTGCGGAGGAAACTGCCATTCTCGCCAGATTGTCCGCCGCGTTTGCCGCGCCGCGGTACACGAATGCAGCTCCCTTGCGAAGGATACCGCCGTTTTCCCCCTCAATTGCGTCAGATACCGCCTGATCGGCAGCCCCCGCCATCCGGCTTGGCAGGTATCCAAGCGCATTTGGGTCAGTCCCGTTGTACTGGGAACCCTGCAAGTAGTGTTTTGCCGCGTCGTGCACAGTCTGGAAGGTGCCGGTGACAGCGCCTACCAGATTCCCGGCTCTTGCCCCGGCGAACCCAGCAGCAGCGGTGCCAACGTTTTTCCCGGTCTTGTCATAGACCGTTTCCAGCGCCTTGTCGGATACCTCCGCCGTCTTTTCCCGCTTCATGGTTTCGTACATGGCGTTGATATCTTCCCGGCTATAGCCCTTCTGAAGAAGATATCCGTAGGCCATGGTATTGTCCCTGCCGTTGGTGTTTTCCAGCGCCTTCCGGTCTTTCTCGGAAAGCGTGTCCAGCATTTCCTGATACCGCGACTGCGTGTATCTGTCCTGCAAATCTTGCAGCCGGTCAACGGCCTGACTTGCCTTGTTTCGCTGGTTCACGTCTGTCCAGTCATAATCCGTCCCGTCAATGATAGCTTCCAGATCCCGGATCTCCTGCTCAAGGGAATCGGTTTCCTCCCTTCCGCTGTCCTGCTGATCGGTTTCGTAGTCGGAGGCGGAATATTCCCGCCTGCCCAACTGCCGGTTCTTCCGATACAGGGAGAACATGGACTGCGCGGTCCGTCTCCCGAAATCGTCCAGAGTGGTTTTGATCCTGTCATATTCGGTCTTGTCCATGCTGTCTCTGTTTTCGTCCAGATACTGCTGGATCTGAAAGCTTCTTTTTCGGAGATTATTCGCCGTGTTCTGCCGCGCCGCATACCGAACATCCCAGAACTGCGTATCATCGCTTTCAAAGTCGGTCTTTGCCCTTGTGAAAAAGTCGTTGGAATCCTTCACGAAGGAATCGATAAAGCTGCTGTCTACGCTGCTTTTTCTGGTTTCTTCGCTTCCGAATACGGAATCCATCCGCTTTTTGAAATAATCTGACATGGTAATACCCTCCTATCAGTAGGTGTATCCTCTCGGGGCGTAGGTTTTCTTCAGCTCTGCCGCCTCCTGGCTGGTGATAGCGCCTGCTTTCAGCGCGGCGTTGATTTCACTGTTGACGGAGCTTTTCAGTGCTCTCTGACCGCTTGCGGTTCCAAGATTCACGCTCTTTCCGCTGCCGGTGGTTCCGGTGGAAATCATTCTGTTGAAATATGCGTCCGCAGAGCTGCGCTCATAAGGCACTTCGCTGCTTCCGCTATCTCCGTCGTAATAGACAACGTTCTGAGCTGCCTGTTTTGCCGCCGCCGCTGCCATAGCCGCTTCATACTCCATCTGCGCCTTTTGCTTTTGCCATGCCATGTTCTCGTTGTACTGCCGGACGTTTTCTTCAAACTCCCTCCGCCACTGTTCATCCGCCACAGCGTCCCGATCTGCCTTGTACTGGTAGTTCTGATTGTCCATGTAGGCGTTGTAGTCGAAACTCTGGTCGTACTGGTATTTTCCGAAGTCATAGTCCCGTTCGCTTTCGTACACACCCTGCAGCCGGTCAAGCTGTGCGTAGTACTGGTTAAGCTGATCCATGTACTGACTGTACGCTCTGTCCTCCTGATCGGAAAGAAGTCCGTACTGGCTCAGAAGGTCGTCCCCTTCCATCTGGTATCTGTCAAGGGCCATCTGATAAAACTGGGGCATCATGTCATAAGCGCCCTGCAAGTACCCCTGATAGGTCTGCTGGCCAACGCTCTGGGCGTAGCTGTTTCCGTAGCCCCCGGTCATGGCAGCGGCCTGCCCCATGGTGTCCATCATAGCCTGCTGCCCCTGCTGCACATAGCGGTCAAGGAGCTGCTGGTACATGGCATCGGCGTTGATATCGTACTGGAACGGACCACGGTTCTGGTACTTGTTCAGAAGGTCGTTCATCTGCCCCTGCCACTGACTCTGATATTCACCGGGCTTGTTCTGCTTGTGCTGATTCAGGTCATTTTCCGCCTGAGTTACCTTTTCGCTCTGCTGATATTCCTTTTTTTGATACGGCGTGAATGTAAATGCCATTTTCCTTTCCTCCTTATACCCAGTAGTCCAGATATCCGTCCACCCACAGTACCGTAGCCGACGTGGTGTTGGAGCTGGAAGCGATTGTCTGAATCCATTCAATCCGGATATACCCATCCGGCTTCACCGTGACCAGTGCCAGCCGCCGGTCATTTGCAGGGCAGATGCTGCATACCGTCCGCTCCGGACGGTATTCCTCCGGGATTGGCGTCATGTTCACAACCTGTGCTGTTCCAGCGTAATGATACGAGCAGTTGAAGGCGACCTGCACATGGTTGCCGTTGGAAACCTGATAATAGCACCCGGTGTCATCCTGCCGACCGTAGGCGTGTGGGGATTCCTCCATGCCATCTGCCAGATTCAGGCTGTCCCAGCTAGCCCCAAGAACTTCCAGCCGTCCACGAACGCGCAGCGTCATGTGGCTTGCAACATCGACAACATGGGGTTCCTCCGGATACTTTCCGAAAGCCGCTCCGTCCACGCCGTCGTATAGAACAAAGCTGATTGCAGACGTCATAACGGCGAACCGGATCACGTGCTCCGTTCCAACCGCGTCAATGACAGATAGCTCGATGTCATAGGAAGTGTTGGTGTCGCTGACCACGTTCCCGGCAAGCAGCTGGATTTCCGTCTCCGTGCTACCGTCCTCCAGCAGCGTCACCCAGTCCCCGAAGGCATCCGTGGTGGTTGGTTTGTACCGGTACCGCAGACGGCAGCTGTTCAGCTCCACGCCATTGTGCACAATGCTTGTGAATCGCTTTCCAGCCATAATGGCAAGATAACTTCCGTCACTGTGAAGCTCACCGGTAGCCTTGGCCCGTTCACAGATAATATTCGTATATCCGGTATAAGGAACGATCTTAGGCCGGCTGTATGGATAAATATAAATATCCTGCGTCACCGTCCGGACGAACCCTCTGGCGTCTGTAACCTTCACAGTCGCCGTAAGTTCTCCGCTGTCCGCCAATGCATCGATTACTGCCGGATTCCCTTTTGCGCTCACATGTCCAACGTTAACGGAATACTCCGCAATCGTTGAATACGTACTTTCCGCATCAATATTTGCTTTCAATCCGGTCTTTCCGCGAAGATACAGAGAAGCCATATCACCTTCCAATGTGCTGACAGGTAAGATTTCAACAGAAGAAATTGCTGGTTTTGTAATATCGTTCTCAGGAACTTTCAGTCGGAATTGTGTCTCGGTTTCTCTGTATAGCACGTCGTTTGCATATATTTCCAAAATAATTGTGCACGTTTCCTCTTTTTGGGTTGGAAATAGTTTGCATATTTCATAATCCGGTGTCCAATAGGTATAAGTTTCTAAAAAAGTATTTGGATCATATTCTGGCAGAAGCGGTTCATCATCGTCGATCGCATAATTTGAAGGGAAAGAATCATAGTTTTCGCTAAAGCTTGAGATGTATTCTTTGTTTGATTTAACCTTTGCGTAAATTTTCAAAACAAACGCTCTGGCAATACCCCTTATATGAATTTCAATACTTTCTCCTACATTACTTCCTTCAATTGTTACGGATGGCGGATCAGGGCGAGAGACTTTTACTTTGAATGAACTTGGTTGTAAATTGATCTCATCGCCGTAATATTCTCGCATAACAAACTCCAGTTCAGCGTATTCATTTGAAAAATCGCTAAATGCTTCTGTGCAATCCGGTATCATGTATTCAATATCCGAAAAAGTCGTTATGGCAGAACTGTTTCCTGTATCTGTTTTCCCGATAAGCGTTCCGTCACAATAGACATCAAAATATGGAATGTATGCATCATTACTGTAGATTGCACAACTGATAGTTATAACATCAAAAATGCTTGCAACTGTTTTGCTCGCACTCGCATTTGTTGGAATCATTGCTACGATTCACCTCCAATCCACTGGAACGCAAGCCCGTTGTTGTAGTAAATTTTGAACCGATCTACAATCCGCAGACTTCCTCTAATCTCCGCATTTGTGATATACAGCTTGTAGTCGGAAATATAGGCCACCTCCGTGTCGTTGCTGTCGAAGAAGCTAAGCCGGTCAGCGCTGAACCGGGCGAACTTGTCAAATACCGTCTGTCCGTCAACGGTGTTGGTCTGCCCGATTTCAAGACCGTACACCGGGTGTCCGTTTTCGCCATCGGCAAGCAGGCCCGTTCGGATATATGCATTGGTCGCAATCAGATCACTGTGGATTTCCTCCACAGTTCCGGAAATCTGCCGGAAATTCTCAAACAGCTGACTGACCCCGTCGGCATTCTGCCGAATGTCCAATCCAGCCTGTTCCTTATAGGTGCCGAAGTCGGACTGTGCGACGTATATCTTTTCCAGCCTTCCGTTGATCTCTGAATAGTAGGCATCCACGATATCCGCGCTTTTGATAATCAGGTTTTTAAGCTCCGCAAAGGTCTTCGCCGGGTCGCTTCCCTGTTTATTCCCCTGCACGGAAGCTGCTGTGGTGGAATCCGTGCGCACCTCCGTGCTGATTGTGGAGAAGGCCCATTGCAGCTGCTGGGACAGCTGGTACAGATAGGAGCGCATTTGCAGAATCTGCTCTGTCTCCGTCTTTGCGGTGATATTCGGCTGTCTTATTTCAATCACGGCTTATCACTTCCTCCGCTCATGCTCTTGGTGATGGAAAACACCATGGCCTTCCCTTTCCCTTCCAGCCGAAGCCGCAGATGGTCGCACCGCCTTGGCCGCACCGGTACCGTGAAACTGCGAAGGTCCGTCCCGGTGAAGAATCCAAGGCTTTCCCATGCGCCGCAGGAATCGTACTGGGCGGAAATGGTAACGCTGCTTCCCGGTTCCAGCACCATGCGGATGCTGATCCGCTTGAGATAGGCCCGCTCCGGGGTGGAAGCGTTGATCATGCTGCTCTCCGCAAACCAGCGAACATCCTGTTCGAAGCTATCTCCACTGCCCAGCATGGTGAAGATCTTCCCATCCTTGGCAGCGCAGTACAGTTCCTCCCGGCAGGAGCACAGCTGCAAGACCGGCACGCCACTTTCCTTGTGCCACAGCCCCTTGGCGGTGTCGTAAACCAGCATGACGTGCTTTCCCGTCATGGTCTCCTGCATGGACACATAGTATTTGTTCCCATGGGCGGCTGCCACGGCGTTCTGGTACTGGGTATCTCCAAGCGCAACGGACATTTCCGTGGGAAGGGAGCCGTCATAGGCGCAGATAGCGTGCTGAGACTTGTAGTACAGAATCTCATTCACAATGGCAAGGCTCCCGCTGCACCCCTTCTGCACCCCCCGGCATGCCGTGGTCTGCACCTGAAAGTTCGCCGGAATCTGTCCGAACACCTTGTGCATCCAGTTCTCCTTGTAGAACAGCGGATATCCGGAATGTGCAATTGCCCCGGTGAACTGTCCATCAGAGCCAAGGGAAACGGCATAGCTGTCCGTGCTGATTCCCATGTAGCACTGCCAGTTCCGAAAGTCACCCAGCTTGCTGGCATATAGCTCGTTGACAACCTCTCCGTCGTTATTCAGGCCATACCGGCATCCCCAAAGCCGATTGTCGTTTTCCACAACGAAATCCATCTTCGGCATCTTCCTGGACACGGTAACTGCCTCCTCTATGGTGGTTTCCGCGTCAAGAATGCCGACAACGGTGATGAAGTCATCCCCATGCGCATAGACGATTGCAACGCCGTCCAGTGCTTTTAGCTGCTCCGCTGTGGCAGCAGTCAGGCCGTCAGGGATACTCAGCTTTACGCCGTCATACTCCTGAAACGGCATCCCAATGCTGGCGCTCTGGATCTTCACATAGGTCACGGCAATGCTCGTCCACATGCCTGTGCTTTCAGACCATTGCCGCAGGGAGTGTGGCGTGACGCTGGTGTCCATCCACAGGGCCATATTGGCAGGCTCATTAGGCTGGGTCGGCTGAATATAGTCCGGAGTGAAGGTGGTGCCGTCCATCTTGCAGGGCGTAAAGGTAACAGGGGCCGTGGTTGTCACCTCCGCCTCAATCTGTCCGTAGTCGCTGAGGTCAGCGGTGTTGATATATTTCTTATCCGGGAGAATGATGACGTAAGCGCCCATGGAGATCAGCTGTTTCGGACAGTCTGATTCCTCCGTGGAAAGCCCCATATCCACCCGGTATTCATTCATCACAAAGAATCTTCCATCCACATAGCACAGGCTGTCCTTGGCAGTCATGCCCTGCACGTTCACCCCGTCCCGATACAGGCCCCGCGCCTTTCTGGGGGACAGCACCGGGTATACATCGGATGTCAGATTTTCCATGTCATAGAATTCGTTTTCATTGATGCGGAGATTGTGATTGTACCCGCCAAACACGTCAATGGTCTGCCGGTTCTCCGCCGATGCGGTGAGAATAGGATACATAAGCGCCTCCTTAGAAGCGGAACCGCCCGCAGCCCTTCGGCGTATGGTTCTTCTTGTAGAAGCCCTTGAAGTCGTCGAAGATGGCGTTGAACATGGTCATGGAGCGGTTATAGCGGTCTGTTTCGTCGTTCGCGTAGTAAACCTGGGCGTGAAGCCAGTGGATATAGCATTCATCGTAGGGCTGGGGCATAATGAGCACCGTTTCCAGCGGCGTATTCTCGTCATACCCGGAAAATGTCACGGTTTCCCCGCCCTCATGGGCATCGATCACATAGTTTTTTACGAGTGTCTCGCACCGGGAAAGCCAGATGATCTTCTGTTTTACGGTATATGGGTTCTTATTGGTCTCGTCTGCCTGGGCAATTGCCTCTGCCAGTGTCATAGCCATTCCTCCTGATAGCAAAAAAGGGAGGCATTGCGCCTCCCTCCGATTAGTTCGCGGCCTTGATGCCTTTCAGCTCAGCCACGGTCTTGTCGGCCTTGTACTGCGCCCGCTTGGAACGTTCGTACTCGTCCTTGATGTACTTGGGCACCCTGGACACCTCGCCCCGGGGCATGACGTAGTTCTTTCCGTTGAATCCGATGACGACATTGGGGTTGTCGTCGCTGGGGTCACGGTCAACAAACAGATCAACCAGGCCGTCGTCCGAAGTCACGGTTTCTTCCGCCACGGGATTGTCCGCAAGAGTGACATTCTTGTTCGCCATTTAGATTACCTCCTAAAGTGGAGGGGCAGGGCATCCCCCGCCCCTATGGGTTATCAGTTGGGTTCGTCCACGGCGGAGAAGCTGGAGCAGCTCATAATGCGCAGAACCCGCTCGGTGTACAGAACCGTTGCGCCGTTGGTCTCGAACTTGTAGCCGATGGTGGAGAACTGGTTCAGGGGGCCGCCGGCCTGTTCCTTGCTCTTGACGATCATTTCCAGACCGCCCTCTGCCGGGTCGATGATGCCGAAGGCATCTTTGCCGAAGCAGTAGGAAGCGTAGGTCACGGTGGATGCCTTGTTCTTGTATTCGCCGCCCAGGATGGGGGCGAAGGTGTCCTCCACGAAGCACATTCCGTGCAGCTCGCCGATCTCGCCGTTGAAAATCTCCCGAGTGCTGGCGTACTTATGTACCTCGATCCAGTCCTTGGAATTGCGCAGGTCATTGGCGACGCTGGGGTGAATGACGCAGTAGTATTTTCCGCCGATGGTGGGAACCTTGTTCTTCTTCATGATGGTCACGGCCTTGGCCACCATTTTTGGGGAGAACAGGCTCATGACCGTGGCAGAGCCTTCCATGGTTGCGGGGCTGGTAGGCGTGGAAGCCGCCTCACCGGTAGCCAGAGTGATGTTGTCGCAGTACAGCACGTTGGTGTTGGTAAGCAGAGCATCCCGGATCAGAACCTCCTGGGTCTCTGCGGCAGAAGCGCCCATCTCCTCGGTTGCGCCCAGAATCACGTCGTCATAGGCGTGCATTTCCAGCTGATCGGAGATAGCGGTGTAGGTGCCGTACTGGTCGATGGAAGCCGTCTTGGTGGTCATGCCGAACTTCTGACCCGTAGGAATGACGCCTTCCTGCAATCTGGAAGCTCTGGCGAAGGTATTCCATTTGCGCCATTCCACGTTTTTCCCCCGGCCGCTGGGAAGGGGCTGGGTGACGGCAAACTGTGCATAATACATTTCGGCTCTGGCGTTCACCAGAAGGCTGGTGTCGTAGAACGACTTGATCTCGCCGTTGAACGCGTCAGAGGTATCACCAACGCCGGTGTAAGCGTTGACGGTACCGCTGGTGACGTTGACCACATTGCCAGCCTCAGCAAACAGCTGGAGGAACGCCATGAGAAGATTCATAACGATGGTTTTCATGTTTTCTCCTTCCGTTTTCACGGGGAGAAAGGGGCGATTATTCGCCGGGTCTCAGCTTTCTCCCCTGGGCAGCCGCCAAACGGATTCTTCTTGCCTGTTCCTGAATCTGCTTGGTGGTTGCGTGTTTCCAGTCTACCTGCGTGACAGAAGGGGCCTGAGCGGAAGCGCCGCTTTCATCGGGTCTTGCCTGGCCTGCGCGGATGGTGTCCATCACCCGCTGGGTAGCCTTGCGGTCTACCGCCTGGGCCTGCGCCAGTTCCAGCTCCTTGCCATGGATGGCGCGGTACGCGTCCTCGACGCTCATCCCGACCTCTCTGGAAGTGTAGAAAGCGAATTTGGGATTTTCCAGCTCCTTGCGAAGGTCAAAGCTGGGGTATACCTGCTTCATCTTCACTTCCTGCTGGATAAGGCCAACGAAGTGCTTGCGGTTCAGTTCTTTTTCCTGATCCCGCTGCTGCTGATCCATCTTGACCACGGTCTCCTTGGGAAGCCCAAGTTCCAGAGCCTCATCGTCATACTGCCCGGTGAGGTGCTTGGAAAGAGCCACATAGTCGATGTTCTCCGGGTCAAGGCCGTTCTGCTGAGCCAGCGTTTTCAGGGCCGGAGCAAGCGCCGCCATAGCGTCCTCAGCCGCCTGAGACTTTTTCTTGCTTGCCTTTACGGTCTCCTGCATCCGCCGGTTCATTTCCGGGTCTTTCATAACCTCGTCCCAGTTGTACTTCGCTGCCGCTTCCTGTTTCGGTTCTTCTGCCTGGGCGGTTTCGGTTCCAGCAGCGGCGGCCTGCTGATTCGGCTCCTCTTTGGGAGCCTGCGTCACCTGCTTTGCGGCAGGGGATCGTTTCGCCCGCTGTTCGTACGCTTTACCATACTTGGCAATCTTACTTTCGGGCACGCCCATGGCCCGAAGGTTCTGCGCGGCGTCCGCAGCTGCCCCGCCCGAAGCAGGTGCTCCCGTACCACCGTCACCGGAAGAACCGCCAGCGCCGGAAGCGCCAGCCCCTTCCCCGGCAAACAGCTGAAGGAAGCCCCACTTAGTCTTGAATGTCATAAAATTGACCTCCAAACAAAATTAGGTATTCACCTGTGCCTATGGTAGCAAATCGGAATCTGGATATCTAAACCCATCAGCCAAGGATTTTGAAGGAAATGTACTCCGGGAACTTGTCCTCCAGAATCTCAAACCCTACGGCCACCGCCTGAAAGATGGAAGATACGGTGTTCTCGTGCCCACGTACGGCCCGGACGCTGATTTTCGCGTATCCGTCACGGATATCGGACACAGGATGCACGGCAATACCGGCCTTGACCATATTGCCAACATTGGCAGAAAGGGTATGCACCAGAATGGAAGCGGCGCTGCACACCAGATCTTCCCCCTTTGGAGCCGTACCTGCGTGTCCTTCCACAGTGACCTTGTTGTAAAAACGATGGTATTTAACCTGGATCATGGATTACCCCTCCTTCGGCTTGGTTGCATTGGCTGTGCGCTCTCTTGCGTTCCTGGTCACGCTGGATTCCTCCTTTTCCCCGCCGGAGATGGTCTTTGCTCCAACTCCGCCTGCCTGCATGGCAGATACAAGCCCGACCTTCTGCATATCCATAGCCGCCTGCTGTGCGATCATCTGATTACCAGTGGCCTGGGCCATCATAAAGCACTGCTGAATATAGAAGGCAAGCATCTGGAACATCTGGGCATTTCTGGAAATCTTCTGCATGATTTCGTCCTTCTGGTCGAAGTCCATCATTTCCAGGCACAAAAGCGCCTGCTCTGCCATCTGCGGATTGAAGAAACCCATCTGGAAGAATTGAATCGCCATCTCGTTGTTGGCAACCTTGGTGTATGCGCTGCGCTTCTGCGCATAGACCTTGATATCAAACTCCGGCTTTCGGTATCCAATATCCCCATTGACACTCATGCTCTGCTGCATAAGTCCCTTGTTGGAGTAGGTAATAAACTTCTGCGCCCCATATTCCCCAACAATGCGGAACTTCCTTGGCAGGGTGTAAAACTGCCGGATCAGCTCAATGCACAGCTTCACGATCTTCTCGTATGCCCGGTAGCTGGCCTGGGTGCTGTCACGGCTGCCCTTACCCGCCGCCTCCTGCAAGGCCGCAATGGCCGAAGCCGCAGTAACACCGGAGGATACGTTTCCGGTGCTGGTCTCTGTGTTGCCAGTCGTCTCCCGCATCTCCTGAATGTATCGGTCGAGGAAGGCCAGATAGTTTCCGTCCAGCGAATTGTGCGGAATGGGCCGTAAGGACATTTCATCCAGACTTCCCTTGATATGCACAATGGGGTTCTTTGTGTCCAGAAACTCCTTTTCATTCAGGCTGGCATTGTCGTTGTTAGAAATAAACCGTGGAATGGAGCCAACCACCGCATTCTTGACGAAGGCGGTATTCATAAGGTCAATGGCAGTCTGCGGGTTCAGGCCAAGATCAATGTACCCGTATCCGCAGGGGCTGCCCTCGATTGGAAACAGGGGGTCAAAGACATATGGATAATCCCCGTGGTCATACAGGCCAGTCTGGGCCATAGGGGCAGCAATGGGCTGCCCCATATCATCCGTGATGGGCTGCGTCTCGTTTTCAGTCGCGTAAATCACGAAATCCTCCACATACTTGCAGTAGTGAAGTACCTTACGCCCGTTCTCCCAGACTTTGTAGTACACCTCGATAACCGTTGCCTTGTCCGCCGTATTCACGGTATCGTCATAGAGGAAGCGGGCACTGAGAATCCCCTGCCCCTTGAGGCTCCCTTCCAGCTCAGGATATTTCTTGCGAAGCACATCCTTATCCACCAATTCCGTCTGGAAGAAGTACCGGCTCTTCTGGATATCCTCCACACCCGGCTCCCAGTAGACATTGAGAAGATTCACCTTGTCCACACGGATGTCACCAAGGCCATTGAGCAGATTCTTGTCCCATACAACCTTGTAGGTTCCGCAGCCATACTTGGTCTTCGCCCACATGGCCTTGTCATAGGTGCCCTGAAAGTCGTTCTGTTCCAGCACGCACGGGACGATTGCGGACAGCATCTGCGCCTCCGCCTTGTCCCCTTCCTCCCTTGGCAGGATATTCGGCTCCGGGTACTGCTCAATGGCATCGGCGTGCTTGCTGGTGACCACATTGTGCAGCCAGGCAGAAACAGAGGTAAAGCCGCCATCTGCGCCAATCTCCGTCTTTTTCTGCTCCTCCGCGGTGTTTCGCAGCTTCCACCATTGTTCTGCGGCAATAATGCGGTTCTCGGTGTGTACCTTCCCGGCCTTGTACTCCCGCAGGATCTTGGTGAACTTCTTCAGCTGCTCCTTTCCAATGGGCTTCATTTCCAGCTGCTGGGGTTCAGATTCCAGCTTTCCCTCGTTGTTTACCTCCATGGGTATCCTCCTATCGTTTGAACTGATCCAGCGGGTCAGAAAGGATTGTTTTCTTCACCGCCGGCATGATCGGCTTAATCGGCCTCGACATATTGATATACCGCCACTCGTCCGCAATGTGGTCTTCCAGATCACTGTCAAGGTCTTCCGGCTTGTTCTGGTCATACATCATCAGCGGGATAGTGCGGATAAAATGCTTGCAGTTGCGAAACACATAGAACCGGGGATAGCCGCGCTCGTCAAATTGGAGCCGGTAGTGGCACTGCATCCATCCCGGAATCCGCTCATGGTCGCCGGGTGAGAAGTAGACACCGTACTTTGCAGCCGTGTCCGCGATACTGATGCCACGGCTTTTGTCCCAGATTGCCGGGTCTGCAACGCCAATGATGTTCTTTCCCCGTAGCCATGGGTGTTCGCTTTCAATCCGCCGAATCTCCTGAAACTGCTGCTCTGGTGTCCACTTAATGCCCGTGTTCGGGATATCCGTGCATCCGTAAAGCTCCATAATGCGGTATAGTACGCCGTCATAGTCCACAGCATACCAGCCGACGGAAAAGGGCTTGTTGTATCCAAAGTCATAGCCGCGCATGATCGTCCAGCCCCGGCGGCTTCCGCTTTCCAGATCCAGCGGCTCAATGACGTGGGTGAAGCGGTTCTGGGCCTTTGCCTGCTCAACGGTGATACCCGCCTTTTTGCACATGGCAGCGTCCGGCTCCGTGCGGAACTCTGTAAAATACTGCCCCTCAAAAGTATCCCAGTCCCCATACAGCAGGGCGTTACGCTCCTTTTCTGGAAGCAGAGCCAGAGAGCCAAGATACCCCGGGTTTTCCTCCAACAGCGCCTGATTGTCAAATATAGTCGCCGGGATGAATACCCTGTCCCGCCTGACGGTCTTCTTCCCGCCGTCCGGCAGTACGATCTCCATCTCCTCCACAATGGTCTTCCCAGGCTCCGCAGCGTCAATAAACCGCTGTTTCACCCATCCATGGCCGATTCCGCCGGGGTTTGTGGTTGCCCGTATGTAGCAGATGGTCTTCCGATTGGACTTTGGGTTCTTGCTGGGCCGGTTCCTGGAGAACATATAGCTGTATTCCTCCCAGGTGAAGTGCGTCAGCTCGTCAAAGCCGATGAAGTCATAGCGCTTACCCTGATAGTTGGTCTTATCCTTGCTGTGCTGCATAGCGCCGAAGTATATCTTTGCACCGCTCGGAAACTTCCAGAAGTGTTTGCCGTCGTTGTACCTGGCCTTTGGAAACGCCAGAGAATATAGCGTCTGGCTACGGTCGATCAGCTCAGACAGCTGTGGGTATGTCTTACGGAAGATAATCCCACGATAGTGCGGTATGTCCACCTGCCTGAGCGCCTCCACCAGCAGACTGTCACTTTTCCCGCCTCCGGCAGCCCCGCCATAGAGCACCTCATACTCCGTCCGCTGCATAAACCGCACCTGTTTCGGCTGCGGCTTCCAGATCACATTATCCATCTTCCACGTCCAGTCTCGGCGGCATCAGAATCACGCCGGTGCCCTCATCATCGTCGTCAGAAACCGCACTCTTTTCCCGCAGAGCCGCGATTCTGGCCTCCTGCTCCTTCCTGTCAAGCTCAGAGCGCACATCCAGGATGGCTTTCAGATCCCGCAAGGTGATGGTCAGCTGCTGTAACCCGCCCTTGTCCACAGGCCCATCTTTTTCCCTGTCCAGCTTCCTGTATTCCGTGGTTACTTTCGCCGCACCTGTCTTCATGGTGGTCTTCATGGTGACGGTTTTCACGTCCAGCTCGTCCACGGCCTTCTCCAGCTTGTCAATCAGCCGGTTAGCCAACCTGTTAATCCTGTCATCCACACGGGCATTTTGTTTTGCAACGGTCTCCACGGTTTTTGTAACAGTTTTGTTGCGGGCCTGTTCCCGCAGCTCCACCCACTTTTCGGCTCTAGCACGGTCAGCCAGCGTCCGAAACGGAACCCCATATTTGGCGGCAAGCTCTCGGTAAGACACGCCGCCCTGAATGTATTCCGTTCGCATAGCGTTCCAATCCACCACAAAACCTGCCGCCCCCTTTCTTACCGCCCATCGTAGCAAATTCAAAACCCGATTTCTAAACCCACTCACGCAATTAAACGCGTGCAATTCCCGTGCAATCCCCCGTGCAATCCCCCGTGCGATCCGCCGTTCAATCAGAAAAAGAGGGAGCCGAAGCTCCCTCCCAATCTGTATCAATACGGCAAATCAGGTGTGCAGTCCTCTTTGCTTTCAAGCCTTGCAACACGATCTTCCAGTCGTCCGATTCTCTCACAGAGTCGCGAGAAATCCATATTCAAACTCATTCTGTATTCCCGTTCCTCCATTTTCTCGGAAAGCTTTTTTTCAACCTCTTCCCGGAAACTCTTTCTGCTCATGAAAAACATGGTATTTCCTCCTTACTCCACGATCTTCCAGTCGTCTGCCAGCATATCAGTCTGGGATGCCAGCCAACCCACGCAGAAGTGGTCATCAGCGGTTTTCATAACGAAAGCGGGAAGGGTAAGGTCACCTTCCAGGTCACTTACGCAGGAAAGGTCTGCTTCCGTATGGAACTCAATGTCCGTTGCCAGGAACAGGAACATGCCCTTGCCGTTCCACCCCTTCCGGGCAATCTTCTTGCCCATCTTGGCGGCCTCGATAGCCAAACCGAAACTCATGCTGGTGGTCTCTCTGTAGGCAGCCTCAAACACATCCTTGGGAGACCAGCTCTCATAGCCGTCAGGAGGATAAACCACCTTATACCCTTTTTCACCGGCGGTAGCCTCTCTGACTCTATTCGGTGTATCTTCCGAATCGGGAACAACCATCTTTTCCCCGTTTTCAAACCAGAATCTATTCGCAGGCTCCGCCTGAACGATCTTCGTTCCAATGTACTGTTTCATAGATCTTCCTCCAATCATTTATACGTCCGTTTTGTTTTCACATCCCGGAACTCCACGCGGTTGATGATCTCAAACCCGGCCATCCGCGCCACATACCGTAAGCACCTGACCAGATCAGCGACCCTCTGTTCTTCCTTCTCGATTTCCTTCCCACCCCGGAAGGCCGTAGGGTCTGGAAGCCCAGACCCATTTTCCCACGGCTTCGGCATCAGCGCAGCACCACGACCCGCCCGGAACCGATCAGCTCCGCCAGCTTGTCCTCGAAGTACCCGGCGATATTCCGGGTGGCTTCCAGCTTCCACACGCCGCCGTCCGCCTCGATCAGGGCAACCTGTCCGTTGTTGTCCAGCCGCAGCAGGAACATGGATTCCGGCTGGGGAACCTCAAGGAAGGTACGGAAGGGCTGCAAATTGACATAGGGCCGTACTTCCACGTTGGTGGTCAGGGCCACGCCGGTTCTTGCCTCCACGGTCTGAGAAACGCCGTTGTCGTTGGAAGATACCTTGCTCTCCTGGCTCACGCTGGACAGCAGCTTCAGCAGATACTCCATGTCAGGATTCGGAATGTAAAGAGACCGCAGCTGAATCACCGCTTCCTCATGGCTCATAAACGTGCCGGTCTTGACCCTGGGCGTGTCCGCACTGCACTCATACAGCCAGCACCGGTCCATCTCTCCATCCAGCGTGGTAAACACCCGCACATTGCGGTAGTCCACCACCTGAATCAGAATCTGGTCACTGGCAAACAGGTCAGAAGCCTCATTAGTGACCATCTTGCACACGCTGTCAAGGCCGGTCAGGGTGATGGACTTGGGGAAGTCCTTCTTCGGGTCAATGCGTACCAGATTGGCAGAGGCGTAATGCTCATCGCCAATATCGTACACCTTGGGGCCTGCCATCTTCTCGATCTTCTCAATCATTGCTTTCAACATTGTTTTTCCCTCCATTTTTATGTGTTCGATTATTTCGATTAAATATCTGCCTTCTGGGCATTCTTGCTAAGTTCTTCCAGCTTTTCAAGGAACAACCTTACGTTGATCTTGAACCCTCGGGCAGTCTTAATGCCGGGTACTTTCCCAGATGCAATCATCTCCCTAAGTTGTCTTTCGGAAATGATTCTGCGGCGGGAGAATTCCCGTGCACTTTCGTACATCTTGTTATTTTCCATACGCTTGATAACCCAATCACTTCATAGCAGCCACTTTCAGCAGCTTGGGGCCTTCCTGTACGCTCCCATCCATTGCCACCTGCCCGGGCACCTGGGGCGTGCTTTCCACCAGCAGCATTTCCCCTGTGTCCGGGTTGGCTGCAATGCCGAGGGTGGTGCCCACGGGCAGCACGGGAGCAAGGGCGCTCTTGGCGCTGGCGGAAATCTTGATGTACTGCCGGTTCTCGTCCGGCTTCATTTCGATGGTCAGGGTGATCTTCCGCTTGGCGGTGGGATCGGTGTTCCGGTCGAGGATATTGTCCACGGCCTTGCCGACCTCATAGTCAACCCTTTCCTGAATGGCTCCACGGGCCATTTGCAGGATGCTTGTTCTGTTTTCTTGCGTCATACTTGGTGTTCCTTTCGTTTTTGGTTTTCCAGCGCTGATCAAAACGCCGGTTATTTGGAATCCCCTTCCGGGGAATGCCATACAGTTTTGCTTTTGCCATCAAAAAGCCTCCTTCGGCTTTTCTGCTGGTTGCTGGAGCCACATCAACACATCCAACCCAATTCCTTCGTTTTCACAGCCATCACATTCGTAAAGGTATGTTCCTTTGTTTGCAGGATCACTGTGGTGTGTTCCGTAGTTTATACACCCATAACATGCGACATTGTGACTATTGCTTTCGTCTACCATGCTGCGAATAAACTCCGCCAATTCCTCATCAGTCATGGAGCGGATGCGGTCTGCGTTGGTACACGGTGCAAAATCTGTGCATCCGTGTTCTCCGTCGTAGTTGGGGTCAAATATTTGCCCCAAACAGTCGGCTTGTGCCATACACACGGTTATGTATTTGCATTGCTCGCAAGTCATAATCATTCTCCTTTCGGCGGTTCAGGCATCGGCATCCAGTGAGTCGTTCTTGAAGGTTTTGAGTTAATATCCCACTTCCTAACCACGAATGCACCATATCCTACATACTTTCCGATATTTACTCCATCCTTATTCGAGAAAGTAAGGACTACAGCTCCAGTATTCGGAAACCGCTCCGTCACCGGAATCCACCGCCGTTCCTCCTGCTCACGGAGGGCGGAGTGCCTGTATCCGCACTCATATGCATTGTGTAGTGCTTCACAGATAGGATCATTTACAGAGGTACAGAAGCCACCGGCTACAGTGCAATTTCCGTTTTCATGCCGCATCTTGCAGTCTTTTCGATTATTTGTCACTATCCCGCCGATTGCGTGTTTCCCCATTGTCACACCTCCATCATCATCTGTCCATCCAGCGGTGAGTTGTCTGCTTCCTTCCGCTGTCTATCCGGAACCACGTCTCTGATAACAGGCCCCCTGTCGATCGTCCGGTTGAACGCCCCGCAGGCCAGCCATCGACCCGCCCAGTCAGACGCCTCACTGTGGGTCATGCCGTACACCCGGCATTTGCATAGCGTACGGTCATGGTATTTCCCCTTCACAAAGTTGCTGCACTCCCGGCAGGTGCGGCCCTCGCACACCCCAAAGAGACGGTGCATGAGGGCGATTTTTCTCATGGCCATCACATGTCCTCCGGCTTTTCGCACCGCTCATACTCGATCACCCATACCCACGGGTTTGCATACCAGCCGTAGAGGTCAATATCTGCCGGTTTGATGGTACTGTTCCAAATATCCGCAAACCGCTCAACAGCTGAACGCCGCATTTTTTCTTCAATGCCAACGTGTTTCCCGTTACAAAAATTTGCCCCCTCTGCTTTGGCTCCTTCTTCGTCAATGTCCTGCAACCTCTCCACCCTGACATTCGTAACCTTCAGGAACAGCCTAGCAGCTTCCTTCGGCATATGGATAGATGGATGCCATTTTCCGCGCCACACTTCCGGCCGCAGGTCACCATCCGCTTTGTAATACCAAACGCCTGATGGTCGAAAATGCCCTCCTGGGGTTACCGGCTCGTTGTCCCAAGTCTCCCGGACATACAGGATGTCTCCCTTCTTGTATTTGCACAGTGAGAGTACGCCTTGTGGGGATCGCATAGCACTATCCCAGTTAGGGTAGGCTCTGCCACGGAACCACCACACATCAGGATTGTCAGGGCGAGGAAACTTCCGAAGGTCTTCATTCGGGAACGCCACCCTCCTTGTAGCAGACTTAATGCCATTCAGATTTGCCTGAACCATTTCGGTGTTGAAAAGAATCGGTTTCATTCTAGACGTGGTCATGCTACACCTCTCTATTCCACAACACCTGCACATCATGCCTGCACAGTCTCCAGAATGTCCGAATGCCGCAGCTCCGGCACTTCACCCGGTAAATCGTACTATCCGGCCCCTGGTAAGACTCATACACAACATCCTCCGAACCGCATTTGCAGGGCCGCAGCCTGAACTGACTGTCCGGGCTCGGCTTCAATTCATCCATTGTCATCATCCTCATAAATCTGTTTGAGCATCTGATAAACCTCACAGTTCTTGTACTTGTCACAGCAAAAGGTCTTCACCTGAATCAGCAAATCCTCCTGTCTGTCATACCGCAGGCTCATGCTGCATCCGTCGCATAGACCATCGCAGATCACTTGCTTCTTGCAGTCCGAGCGCCGGTAGTAGGGGCACTTGGCATAGTGGTCATACCAAACCGTCGCCATGTCAGCCCCTCCCTTCCAGTTCCCGAAGTTCCGTCCGATACATCTCGTAGTCCTCCCTGTCCGTCAGCGCTCCCGCTTCAAACAGTCGCATCATGGATTTGAGAAACTGAATTCTCCCCTCTGTGTCTGACCCGAGACCAGAAGCAAAACCGTTCCCCGGCGCACTCCGCTGCGCCACAGTATCAGGATCAGTATCAGTATCAGTATCAGTATCAGGATCAGTATCAGTATCAGGATAGCTTTTTTTGCTTTCCGAAAATAACCTTTTGCTTTTTTTGCTTTCGTTTGCTTTTTTTGGTCTTCCGCCCTTCTTCCCGGCTTCCGACCGTTTCTTCTTCACTTCATCGTAATAGGATTTATCCCGGTCAATGTGCCGCCGGATATAGCCGAACATGGTCTTCGCTTGCACGCCGAGCTTCTCCGGCAGCGCCCCGGTGGACACATAGCACAGGATCGCTTTCAGCAGCTTTCCAGCGTCAGCATCCTTCATGCTCTCGATATCCTCAAAATCCTCCAGGTGCAGCACCACGCTGTCCTGCTTCTCGCTACCCATGCTTATCCCCTCACTTTCCCCGGCAGGCCGCGTCCACCTGAATCCCAGCCGGAACGCAGCGGCGCACCTTGTTGATGAAGTGCTCCTCGTGGCTGGTTGCGTCGCTCAGGTGAAGCAGATGAATCTCCCGGCAGGCGCTTAAATCCAGCCCTCTCAGGTACTCGCACAGGGTATCGATCTCCATGTGAGAATTGGTGATCCGCTTGCGAACCTTCTCCGGCATCTTCTCGCAGCGCTCCAGAATGGCCTTGTCGTAGTTTGCCTCAATGGCCAGAATGTTCAGCCCCGGGAACCGATACCGCAGATTCACCGTATCCGTGGCAAAAGCCAGCACATCAGCGTCCACCCGGGACTTGATAAGGAACCCCAGCGGTTCCGCAGCGTCGTGAAATGTGGTGAAGGGCACAATATCCAGCGACCCAACGTTGAACTGCTCCATGGCCGTGCAGAGGCTCACGCCGTCCGTTTCCAGCGCGTCAGCGGTGCCCTCGCTCATGTAGATGGTCATACCGTCCTTGATAAGCTCCCCAACGGCCTTGGCGTGATCCTTGTGCTCGTGGCTCACCAGACACGCAGAGAACTGGCTCAGAGAGAAGCCGGAAAGCTGCTTTAACTTTCTGTGGGAAACCCCGCACTCCAGCAGAATGCGGGTCTCCTGATCGTCAACAATGTAGGCGTTCCCATGGGAAGAGGAAGCCAGCGCCGTAAATCTCATATCGGGCATTCCTCCTGGACGGTCTGCGGCGTGGTTGCCGCCGTGTTTGCCTGAGCCTGTGCAATCAGACTGGCAAATGGATTCATGGCGGGAGCAGCCGCTGCAGGGGACGTGACGGAAACGGTTGTGGCCGGCGCGTGTTCCTTCTGGTACTGGGTGGACTTCTTGATCTTCTCCTGCACCCATTCAGGCAGCTCCTCGAACGCCTTATCGTCCCATGCATCCATGTCCCAAGTCTTCATCTGGGTCTGCGTGGTGGGTGTAGGAAGCCCCGGGAACAGCGGCATGATGCTGTCGATGTTGGCGTATTCGCCGGTCTCGTTCAGAAGTACGTTAATCATGGCAGGCTTTCCAATCTGGGTAAGCGGGTCAAATTCTCCGAATGCTTCATCGGAATACTGAACGCCGTTCCAGCTGGAAATAAACGCCCGAAGCTTGCTGTTGTTTTTTCCGGAAATGGTAAACTCACGGCTCAGCTGCCGAGGTTCCTGCTTACCGTCAACCTCTATGGTTACGGAGGGAAGGTCGAAGGTAATCATCAGCTTCGGGGAATAGTTCTTGAACTTCTCGGAATACTGCTCGCCCAGGTCGAATACGCCGACGCACACCGCCAGATATCCACCAGCAGGAACCGGCGGGATTGCCGGCTTTGCTCTGTCCTTAATTTTCATGTTCGATTCTCAACTCCTTATCCATTTCACTGACCACCAGCCGAATCACCTGGCAGCCGCATTCTTCCAGTTTGGTCACGCTCTCCGCGTTGTCCACGAACAGGGGAACCGTCACCCCGTAAGCCCTGGACAACGTATTGATAATGTCGATACCAACATTGATCTTCATACCGTTGTTCAGCCCAATGTAGGGCACGCCGTCATAGGTCACGTCACAGCGGTCTTCCACGCCGCCGTTGGCCTGCTCCCGGAACAGCCGGAACCTGGCAAGCCGGAACCGTTCGTTGACCCCGTTCTCCACGAAGGAGGCCTTGTACCGGCTGTATTCGTCCATCAGGTACAGCAGCTTGTCCAGTGCGCTCAGGTTTTCCGCCGCCGCCCGGGCTTCCTCCCGCAGCGTTTC
>CAMFBN010000025.1 GCA_945948535.1 uncultured Clostridia bacterium | reverse complement strand
CAATCTTTGAAGGTGTGGCCTTTAGCCTTATGTCATTATCTTAATGGCATTGGCCGAAAAGGTGCTCCTTTTGCTGTTTTTCCCAGATTTTTCCACACTCCTACAGTCATTCGACAGTTTTTTTGCCCACAATGTGTTATGCTGTGGGCAAGCTGGCGGGGCGCAGACGGATAACCGCTGCCGTTGCGTCGTCTTCTGCGCTCCCACAGCCCTTCTCCAGAATTTCTGCCGCCAGCTCCCCAGGCGGCGCGTCCGGAGACAGATCAAGAAGGTGCTGGATACCCTCTCCATCCACACCGTCGCTGAGTAAAATCAGCACTTCTCCCCGACGAAGGGACAGCTTCTCCGTCACCATCCGGTTCTCTCCTGCATTGAGGCCCGGCGGCGGCGTAGCTGTCCCGATTTTTTGCGCTCCGCCCCGGCTGAGCAGCCAGCTGGGGGCCGCGCCCCACTTGAAAATACAGGCAATTCCCGTATCCAGCCGCACCTCCGCCAGATCCACCGTCACCGCTCCCGCCGTACCCCGCAGGGCCAGCAGGCTGTTCAGGGATTCCAGCGCATGGTCTGCCGGAAATCCGGCTGTCAGCATCTGCCGGAGCAGTTCGGCGGCGGTGACTCCGTCCTGGGCCGCTCCCAGCCCGGTGCCCATGCCGTCACACAGTAAAACGTAATACCGGCACTCCGGCCCGGCAAAGGCCAGACACCGGTCCCCGTTTGCCCACTCCTTCCCACGGGACCGGGCGGCAACCTGGGCTTCGAATTCCGGCACCGCCCGCTGTGCCTTCCGGGGCAGCTGATCGGCTAGGGAGCGCAGGTACTCTCCAAGAAAGCAATACTGCTGGGCCAGCGCCGCCCGGTATTCCAGCCGCCGCTGGCGGTCCGCGTTCAGGGCCTTCAGCCGCTCCTGGGCGAAATGAAGCTCCGGGATGAGACGACCCTGCTTGCGGCAGTCCGCCTCCAGCGGGTGGAGAATGTGGTCGATGGTCAGGGTCAGCCGCTGGGTGCACTTGTTCCGGGCCGAGCAGCAACCGCAGGCCCGTTCCACCGCCCGGTCAAGAAGGGCCTGAGCGTCCACGGGCGGCGGTTCCACTTCCGTCAGCAGCTGCCGGGTGGTCAGCAGCATTTCCGCGCCCACCTCCAGCCGTACCTGTGCCACGCCCGTCTCCCCCCGGCGGTGGGGAATCTGACTTCTCGGCGGCAGCAGGGCCGCCGCCGCGCCCCCCAGCACCAGTCCCGGCAGCACTGACATATCCCAGATTCCGCAGGCCGCCATCACCGCCGCCGCGGCAAACCCCGGGGCTGCGTAGTGCTGCCAGCGCTTATCAAAGGGAATCAGCCGGATGAACCAGGCAAGGCAGGTCACCGCCGTCATGGGCACCTTGGTCACCTGAGCCAGATCCAGCCCCAGCCCCGCCAGCGCCGCTGCCGGAAAGGCGCAGCTCACCGCCATCAACCCCGCCGCCAGATACCCAAGTCCCAATGGCCCCAGCCGAATTTGGGCCAGGGCCAACGCCGCCACGCCGCCCACCAGCCAGTCCGTCACCGGGTCCCGGCAGTGGGCCGCCTGAGTGAACAGAATCGCCGTCAGCCCCGTTACCGCAATGCGCAGAGCATATATCGGGACCGGTGTCCGGTCATGGAGGAAGATTTGAAAACACAACCCCGTAATCGCCGTGAGAAAGGCCGCGATGGCGGGAATCATCAGGGGCTGGTCCCGGCTCTCCTGTCGTCTTCCCACCAGAAGGGCCAGCAATCCGCCGGAGGCCGCCCACAGAATGCCCTGTTCCCCCGCCCGGCCCCAGAGCACCGGGTATCCCACGATGGCCCCCAGCGTCATCACCACCGCCCGCCAGCCCGTGGCTGCGCAGATCATGCCCATCGCTATGGGCTGAGGCGCGCTGCCCAGACTCGCCGCGCTGAGCAGGAAGCCGCCGCCGCCGTACAGCAGCGTCAGCAGCACCGCCCGAATTCCCGGCTCCAGAAGGAGCCGCTGCAACGTCCGCCGTCCCTGCCGCAAGTAGGTCTCCACCATCATTGGTACACCACGCCTTTCTTCGAAGATAGGCCCATCCTATCACGGTGGAAAAAATAATGCTGTCGGATTGGCACTGGCTGTAAAGTTTCTTGCATCTGTGGCTGTGTCGGTGTATAATGGAGAACATCTATTGAAGTTTCAATCGTAAGGCGAGGGCTTATGGGCAGAGAATTTGAACTAAAATATCAGGCATCTCCGGGGGTACTTTCAAAAATTCGGGAGAAATTTGGGGAATTTACTTCCATCTCCATGGAAACCACCTATTATGACACGGCGGATTTGGCCCTGCGAAGCCGCAAGTGGACCCTCCGGCAGCGGCTGGAAAACGGGCGGGCCGTGTGCACTGTGAAAACGCCCCTGCCTGACGGCAGCCGCGGCGAATGGGAGGTGGAGAATTCCGACCTATTCGCCGGCGTGTCCCAGCTATGCGGCATGGGCGCACCCGGAGAGATTCTGGATTATGTCAACCAGGGCGTCGCCCCCTTCTGCGGTGCGCGCTTCACCCGGCTGGCAAAAACCATCGAACTGCCCGGCGGCAGGGTGGAGCTGGCGCTGGATGAGGGTGTACTCCTCGGCGGCGGGCGGGAGCTGCCCTTTGCCGAGGTGGAGGTGGAGCTGAAATCCGGCAGCGATGCCGTGGCGAAGGACTTTGCCACGGAATTGGCGCTGGAATTCGACCTGAACCCCCAGCCCAAAAGCAAACTGGCCCGGGCTATGGCACTTTAATTATTTATGTCATTCCGAGCCAGTCCGGAGACTGGCGTGGGAATCCGTTCTTCTGGCGATTAGCGAACGTAGTATGGGAGAACGGATTGCCACGCCAGTGACATCGGTCACTTACTTCGCAATGACATTGTTTTGGGAGAGAAAGAGATATGTTTGCATCGCTGTTTGAACACTACGACCGTCTGGTGCTCTTCGACACGGAGACCACCGGCCTTACTTACAGCCGGGACGAGATCATCGAATTTGCCGCCGTGGTGGTGGAAGCCGCCGACGGGGAACCGAAAATCACACGGGAATATGATGAGCTGGTGGCCCTGTCCCCCGGCGGGTTCGTGCCCCCGAAAATTCAGCAGCTCACCGGCATTTCCACCCAGGATTTACGGGAGCGGGGCCTGTCCAAGACCCGGGTCTGCCGGGACATCGCCGAGCTGATTGTGGGAAACACCCTGCTGCTTGCCTATAACGCCCACTTCGACCTGAGTTTCCTGTTCTATCTTCTGCTCCGCAGCGGCGACCCCGCCATTTTAAAGGGGAAGGACAAGCTGGACCTGCTGACCGTCTACCGTGACCGCCACAGCTATCCCCACCGGCTGTGCAGCGCCATTGAGCAGTATGGTCTGTCCGGCAAGGTGGTCAACTCCCACCGGGCGGTGGACGATGTCATTGCCACCGTGGCTGTCATGGAGGAAATGGAGAAGGAAAAGGATGACCTTCTGCGTTATGTCAACCTATTTGGCTACAATCCCAAGTACGGCATAGAGGGCAAGCCCATCGGCTCCGTTACTTACAAGGCGCAGCGCTATGATCCTGTCAAACCGCTGTACGAAGTCAATTGACAATTTACAATTGACAGTTGACAATTTTTTCAGATTATCCCGAAGGGATACCATAATTGTCAATTTTTCATTGTCAATTGTCAATTTGATTGGAGGTAATATTATGGTAAACCAAAACGCCTATGCGCTGGGAGCCAACCGCTCCTGTATCCGGGACCTGTTTGAATACGGCAGAAAGCGCGCTGCCATTGTCGGTCCGGAAAACGTCTACGACTACTCTCTGGGCAACCCCTCCATCCCCGCCCCGGCGGAGGTCAACGAGGCGGTTCATCGGATTTTGGAGGAAACCGACTCCCTGCTGGTGCATGGCTACACCTCCGCCGTGGGTGATTACGATGCCCGGAAGTCTATTTCCGATGACCTCAACGCCCGGTACGGTGTGTCCACCCGGCCCGAGGAATTCTTCCTTGGCTGCGGCGCGGCCCCGGAGCTGGTATCCGTTTTCCGGGCGCTGGCAGTACCCGGCGGAGAGTTGCTGGCGGTGGCCCCCTACTTCCCGGAGTACAAGCCCTTTGCCGAGGAAGCAGGGCTGATTTTCAAGGTGGTGCCCCCGGATGTGCCCGATTTCCAGATCAATCTGGAAGCTCTCACCGCTATGCTGACCCCCGAGACTCAGGCCGTCCTACTGAATTCCCCCAACAATCCCTCCGGGGTGGTGTACACCCGGCAGACCCTCACCGCGCTGGCGGCGGTGCTGACGCGGAAAGCCGCCCAGTTTGGGCACCCCATCTACCTGATCTCCGATGAGCCTTACCGGGAGCTGGTTTACGGGGTAGAAGTGCCCTTCCTGCCCGCCATCTACCCGGACACCGTCATCTGTTACTCCTACTCCAAGTCCCTGTCCCTGCCCGGCGAACGCATCGGCTATGTATATGTGCCCAGCGGCTGCACTGACAGCGAAATGGTCTACGCCGCCGTGGCAGGCGCCGCCCGGGCCTGCGGACACGTCTGCGCCCCCAGCCTGTGGCAGAAGGTCATCGCCCGGTGCGCCCACCTGCGGCCCGACCTGGACAGCTATAACCGGAACCGTCTGGCTCTCTATGAGGGACTGAGCGCCATGGGTTACGAAATGGCAAAGCCCGACGGGGCCTTCTACCTGTTTGTCAAGGCCCCCGGCGGCGACGCGAACCGGTTCTCGGAGCTGGCAAAGCAGAAGGATTTGCTGCTGGTGCCCGGCGACGGCTTCGGCTGCCCCGGCTACTTCCGGGTGTGCTACTGCGTCAGCTACGATATGATTCAGAGAAGCCTGCCGGTGTTTGCAGAGCTTATCCGGCGGTTCCGGTAATGATATGTGGGGGAGGGCACTGACCCTCCCCTACAGTTTTTTCCTCCTTTGTCGAAATATGTCAAAAAGTTTAGAAAATATGTACTTTTTGAAAATAATAGTCGTTTTTGTTGACAATTAGTTGCGATTATGCTATTATTCTCGCAGATCAGCTGTGTGCTGATTCGCAAATACACAAGGAGGAAACCCTATATGCGCACATCCCTTTTGCAGCGCGGACTGGGCTTTGCCCTGGCGCTGACGCTGCTTGCTGCCGCGCCCCTGACCGCACGGGCAGAGGAATCGGAAGCACAGTTCACCGAGCTGACCCGCGATCACGTCAGCCTGGAAAAGACCGAATACGAGTACACCGGCGAGGAGATTCGCCCCAACGTCACCGTCCGGGTGGAGGAGACCCTGCTGACGCTGGACAAGGAGTATTTCCTGGAGTATGCCGACAACACTGCGATCGGCGAAGGGAAGGTCATCGTCACCGGCATCGCCACCGGCGGCTACACCGGCACCGTAGAGGTCCCCTTCTCCATCGTAGAGAAGGAGTCCGAGCCGGCGGAAGGCCAGCCCGAGGAACCCATTATTCTGGAGGAAAGCCACGTCAAGCTGGATAAAACCGAATTCACCTTTGACGGCAAGGCCGTGGAGCCCCAGGTCACCGTCACCGTCGACGGCAAGGTGCTCACAGCCGATACCGATTACACCCTGACCTTTGAGAATAACGACAAGCCCGGCGACGCTTACGCCGTAGTTACCGCCAAGGAAGGCAGCGGCTACACCGGCACTGTCCGGGTGAAGTTCACCATCAAGGAGGCCCCCAAGGCCCCGGAATACACCATCACCAAGGGCAATGCCGCCAAGTGGAATCTCAAGAGCACCAAAACCCTGAGCTTCACCGCCGACGGCGACTTTGACAAGTTTGTGGGCGTGTCCGTGGACGGCAAGCGCATCAGCGACAGCAACTATTCCGCGAAGAAGGGCAGCACCGTTATCACCCTGAAGAGCGCCTACCTGAACACCCTCAAGAAGGGCGAGCACACCATCACCATCCACTTTGAGGATGGCAAGGCCGAAGGCAGCTTCACCATTCTGGATGCCACTGACGGCACCAACCCCGCCACCGGCGACAATATCCACCTGTGGGCGGCGCTTCTGTTCGTCTCCCTGACGGGCCTGATCGGCGCGGGCTACGCTTTCAGCAAGAAGATCTGGAAGTAAGGCTTGCCGGCAATTTGCCGACGAAATGCAAAATGATGAATGCTAAATAATGGTATTTCCTTTGGAAATCATTTAAATTTGTCCGCATGGCGGACACCATGATGCTGCATTTTGCACTTTGCATTCTGCATTTCATAATTTTAAGAGGCGGATGCAGCTGCATCCGCCCTCTTTTTATACAAAATCCGCAACGTCGAAGGTGATAATCACGTGATAGACCATCTCTCCCTCGGTGTTCAAGGTGTCCTCCACCCAACTGCGCAGCTCCTCGCCCTTGTCCTTCATATCCCGGGGCAGGGCCACGTCAAACACCAGATTCATGTGCTTCTTGCCCGGCACCATGCGGAAATCGTGCAGACTCAGCCGGGGGTCCCGGGTTTGCAGCAGACACAGCACCTTGGCTTTCAGAGCCGTCAGCTCCGGATTGTCGATGACCACAGGATCATAGTGGATTACGAGATGCACGTTGTGGCTGCGCAGGCACTCCCGCTCCATGTCGTCAATGCGTTCGTGGCATTCCAGAGGGTCCTCCCGGCAGTCCATCTCCACGTGGAGACTGGCAAACCGCTGACCGGGGCCGTAGTCGTGCACCATCAGGTCGTGATAGCCCAGCACCTTGGGCTGGGCCACAATGTAGTCCACAATTTTCTCCCGCAGCTCCGGGTCGGCTCCCTCACCCAGCAGGGGAGAGATGGTGTCCTTTGCCAGATTCAGGCCGCTGTAGAGAATGAACAGGGCCACGGCAAGGCCAATCCAGCCGTCCACGGGGATGTTCGCCAGCTTTTCCACCACGGCGGCAATCAGCACCGCGCCGGTGGTGATGCAGTCGTTGCGGCTGTCAGCTGCCGTCGCCATCAGGGCCGTGGAGTCGATGCGCTTTGCCAGGCTTCGGTTAAACAGATTCATCCAGAATTTCACCGCAATGGACGCCAGCAGTACCACCGCCGCCACGGTGGTAAAGGTCACCGGGGTGGGGTGGATGATTTTCTCTACCGAGGTCTTCACCAGTTCCAGACCGATGACTAAGATCAGCGCCGCCACGCCAAGGCCGCTTAAGTATTCCGCCCGGGCGTGACCGTAGGGGTGGTGCTCATCGGCTGGCTTATCCGCAACCCGGAAGCCGATGAAGGTGACGATGGAGCCGGAGGCGTCGGACAGGTTGTTCATGGCGTCGGCGGTGATGGAGACGGAGCCGGTGAGAGTGCCCACCAGCAGCTTAAAGGCGAACAGCAGCACATTGCACACGATGCCGACAAGGCCCGACAGGGTGCCGATGGCGGCGCGAACCTTGGGGCTTTCCGTATTGTCCGCATCCTTTACAAAAAGGCGAAGCAGTAATTTGGTCATAATTTTCCTCCAAAAAGCAACTCTACCCGCAGTAGAGTTGGATTTCTACGCCCGGTGGGGCTTTCGGACGGGGTTTCTCCCAGGAAAGGCGTGACTTCCCGACCGGAGTATTGTATGATTAGAAAGTAAATTCTGCGCGTTCTTTTATTCTAGCACAGAAAAGTGCAGTTTGTCCAGACAAACTGTTGCGAGTCCGACTGGCGCGTGATTTCATAAAGTATCCAATGTAACGGAGTGTGTCAATATGAGTTATCAGATCATCACCGATTCCTGCTGTGACTATCCCACCCCCATGTACGAGACGCTGGGGCTTACCTTTGTGCCCCTGACCGTGGAGTTCCGGGGGGAAACCTTCGACGATAAGAACGACGACAGCCTGAAGGAAATGTACGACGGCCTGCGCGCCGGAGAAGCCGCCAAAACCTCCGCCGTCAATCCCAGCCGCTGGAGCGAGGTGATAGAGCCGGCTCTGGAAAAGGGTCAGGACGTGCTGGTGCTGGCTTTCTCCTCCGGCCTGTCCACCACCTACCAGTCCGCCGTGATCGCCGCCCAGGAGCTGGGGGAAAAGTACCCTGACCGGACCATTCGGGTGGTGGATACCCTGTCCGCCTCCATGGGACAGGGGCTGCTTGTCTGGTACGCCTGCAAAAAGCGGGAGGAGGGAATGCCACTGGAGGAGCTGTACAACTGGGCCATGGACGCCCGGCTGCACCTGTGCCACTGGTTCACCGTGGACGACCTGATGTACTTAAAGCGGGGCGGGCGGATCAGCGCCGCCACCGCTCTGGTGGGCACCATGCTGCAAATCAAGCCGGTGCTCCACATGGACGACGAGGGTCATCTCATCAGCATGACCAAGGCCCGGGGCCGCAGAGCCGCTATTGACGCGCTGGTCCGCAAGGCCCAGGAGCTGGGGGAAGGCTACGACAACAGCACCATGTTCATCTCCCACGGCGACTGCCGGGAGGACGCCGAATATCTGGCCCAGCAGCTGAAAGAAAAGTGCGGCGTGAAGGAAGTGGTCATCAGCTATGTGGGCGCGGTGATCGGTTCCCACTCCGGCCCCGGCACGCTGGCCCTGTTCTTCCTGGGCACCCATAGATAATACATCCAAAGCCTTCCCGTCGGGAAGGCTTTGCCAGCTCTATTGTTCTTTAGTTGCCAATTGGCAGTTGACAATTTAGGAGTCCCTGCGGGACAATTAAATATGTCATAACTGGCAGGTTCCTTTGGAAAAACCGCAGGTATTTCGTGCTTGTAGTTTATTTTAATTCATCCCGAAGGGATACCACAATTGTCAATTGCTCATTGTCAATTGTCAATTCAATTCTCCTTAACACAACGAAGCCCTCCGGTTTGCACCGGAGGGCATTTGCATTGCTTTGGAATCTTAGTACATTCCGCCGCCCTGAGCGGCAGCCGCGGCAGCGGCGGCGTCAGCAGCGGGATCGGGCTTGTCCACCACCAGAGACTCGGTGGTCAGCACACAGCCCGCGATAGAAGCGGCGTTCTCCAGAGAGGAACGGGTGACCTTGGTGGGGTCCACGATACCGGCGGGAATCATGTCCACGTACTCCTCGGTGTAGGCGTTGTAGCCGTAGCCGACCTTACCGCAGGAGCGGATCTTCTCGTAGACCACGCTGCCGTCCACACCGGCGTTCTCGGCGATCTGACGGATGGGAGCCTGCAGAGCGGCGGCAATGATCTTGGCGCCGGTCTTCTCGTCACCGTGCAGGGTGCCGATCAGCTCTTCCACAGCGGCAACGGCGTTGACCTGTGCGGTGCCGCCGCCGGCCACGATGCCCTCTTCCACAGCTGCCCGGGCAGCGTTCAGGGCGTCCTCAACCCGCAGCTTCTGCTCCTTCATGGCAACCTCGGTCTGCGCGCCCACCTTGATGACGGCTACGCCGCCGGACAGCTTTGCCAGACGCTCCTGGAGCTTCTCCCGGTCGTAGTCGGAGGTGGTGGTGGCGATGGCAGAGCGGATCATGTGGGCGCGGTCCTTGATGGCCTGCTCGCTGCCGTCGCCGTCCACGATGGTGGTGTTGTCCTTGGTGACAACAATCTGACGGCAGTGGCCCAGATCGGTCATCTGGGTATCAGGCAGCTCCATGTTCAGCTCGCTGGAAATCACGGTGCCGCCGGTGAGGATGGCGATATCCTGCAGCATTTCCTTGCGGCGGTCGCCGAAGCCGGGGGCCTTGACGCAGACCACGTTGAAGCGGCCCTGCAGGCGGTTCAGGAGCAGGGTAGCCAGCGCGTCGCCCTCCACATCCTCGGCAATAATCATCAGCTTGCGGCCGGACTTGACGATGGGCTCCAGAATGGGCAGAATCTCCTGAATGGAGGAAATCTTCTTGTCGGTGATGAGGATATAGGCGTCGTCCAGAACGGCCTCCATCTTGTCGGTATCGGTGACCATGTAGGGGGAGATATAGCCCCGGTCAAACTGCATACCTTCTACGACCTCCAGGCCGGTCTCGGCGGTCTTACTTTCCTCGATGGTGATGACGCCTTCCTTGCCCACCTTCTCCATAGCCTCGGCGATCAGCTTGCCGATGTTCTCATCGCCGGAGGAAACGGTGCCTACACGGGCGATGGCGGCGGAGTCGGTGACAGGCTCGGAATTGGCCTTGATGGCGGCGACAGCGGCGGCCACGGCCTTGTCAATGCCCTTACGCATGACCATGGGGTTGGCGCCGGCGGACAGGTTCTTCAGGCCCTCCCGGGTGATGGCCTGCGCCAGCACGGTAGCGGTGGTGGTGCCGTCACCGGCAACGTCGTTGGTCTTGGTAGCGACTTCGCGAATCAGCTGCGCGCCCATGTTCTCAAAGGGGTCCTCCAGCTCCACTTCCTTGGCGATGGTCACGCCGTCGTTGGTGATGAGGGGCGCGCCGTACTTCTTGCCCAGCACCACATTGCGGCCCTTGGGGCCCAGGGTAACCTTAACGGTATCCGCCAGCTGGTCAATACCGGACTGCAGCTTCTTGCGGGCTTCCTCGCCGTAAACAATCATCTTTGCCATAATTTGGTTCCTCCTTAGTCAGTAACGACAGCCAGGATATCATCCTGCTTGACAAACTTGTACTCTTCCTTGTCGATGGTCACATCGGTGCCGACGAACTTGCCGACGACGACCTTCTCGCCGGGCTTCACAGCCATAGTCACGTCCTTGGTGCCGGGGCCAACGGAAACGACCTCGTAGATCGCGGGCTTTTCCTTGTTGGTGGTTGCCAGGATGATGCCGGAAGCGGTGGTCTCAGGCTCCTCGTGGGCCTTGAGCAGCACATTGTCAGCCATGGGTTTCAGTTTCATGATGATTTCCTCCATACCTATTGTATTTAGACTGCGGCAAGCCGCATACATCTACTCGCTTAGCACTCGCTCTTCCTGAGTGCTAATACAATATACCCCACTTTGTTCAAAAAAGCAAGAGGGAAAATGGAAGAAACCGTAAATAATTTATTAACACCGCCAGCGGCGGCAGGCAATGCGTGCGCAAGCTGGTCTGTTATCGTTACACCTTTGGACACCGCTCGGTATCGGCGGCAATGCCGCAAATGATGCGTGGGCGGCAGGGCCGCCAGCCAATGCGTGCGCAGGCTGGTCTGTTATCGTTACGCCATTGGGCACCGCTCGATATCGTTACGTAGTACCGCAGGGCGGCTTTCGTAAAGCACAAAAACCTCCGCCACGCAGGCGAAGGCATTGACAAATACGTTCCATTGGACTATACTAAGAATACGAGGGCGCTACCGGTAGACGGTTCCCCCGAACGTTTACAAAGAAGTAACCGCTTGCTTGGAGGCTGGGCGGTTACTTCTTTTTATCTTTTGCCTGGATTACCAGGGAGATAAGTGCGATAAGGAAAATGCCGAACTGAATCAGTTCCTGCCATGTAACCATATCCGCCACCCCCTCTCTTTCGATTGGGGGCAAGAAGCATTACCCCCAAAAAATGTGGGGGGGAACCGCCTACCGTTACTGGTAGCGCCAGAAACAGAGTATCCTATAATTCGGAAAAAGTCAATGAGGTAGCTGGTCGTTTGGAGCGTAAAATGG
Organism: uncultured Clostridia bacterium; assembly: GCA_945948535.1. Taxonomy (GTDB): domain Bacteria; phylum Bacillota; class Clostridia; order Oscillospirales; family Oscillospiraceae; genus Faecousia. The sequence goes on along the minus strand of CAMFBN010000025.1, from coordinate 22,263 downwards.
CAGAAAACTCCTAATACCACTCTCCACTCTTCACTCTTCACCCTCCACTCTCCACTCTCCACACTCCACTCTTACTTCGCCATTGCGGCCTTTTTCAGGATGTTCACAAAAATGTCCCCGGTGGTGAGCCGCTCCACCCCTTCCGCCGCCACCAGCGGGATCTGCCGCAGGGTCTGTTCCCCGGATTTGATGGATAGGGTGCCGATTTGCTGCCCCCGGGTCACCGGGGCCGTCACCCGTTCCTCCAGCGTTGCCTCCGTGGTAACGCTGCTTTTTTGCGACTTGTCAATGAGCAGCCCCGTGGCCTCCCCCAGCGCTACATCCACGGTGTCCTGCCGTCCCAGCTTTACAGGTACCCCGGGAACTTCACTTAATTCCGGGGAAATGACCGCAAAATTCGCGAAGCCGTAGTCAAGCAATTCCTTGCAGGCGGCGTTCCGGGCCCCGCTGGTTTTGGCGCCCATGACCACCGCCACCAGCTCCATGCCGTCCCGCTGGGCCGATGCCGACAGGCAGTATCCCGCGCCGGAGGTGAAGCCGGTCTTCAGCCCCGTGGCCCCGGGATAGAAGCGGATGAGCTTGTTGGTATTGGACAGGCCGAAGGCCCCGTTCCGTACGGTGTCCATCCAGATGGTGGTGTACTTTTTAATGAGGGGATGGTTTTTGAGCAGCTCCCGGGACATGAGGGCAATGTCGTAGGCGCTGGTACGGTGCTGCTTGGCGGCGTCGTCGTCATCGAGACCGGTACAGTTGACGAAGTGGGTGTCCTGCATCCCCAGTTCTCTGGCCCGCTGGTTCATGGCGTCCACAAAGGCGCTCTCCGACCCGGCGATGTGCTCCGCCATGGCGCAGGCGCAGTCGTTGGCGGAGGACACGGCGATGGATTTGAGCATATCCGACACGCTCATGGTCTCCCCGGCCTTTAAGTAAATCTGGCTGCCTCCCTTGGCGGCGGCGTTTTCCGAGGCGGTGACGGTATCCTCCAGCGCGATTTTTCCGGAGTCCACCGCCTCCATAATCAGCAGCATGGTCATCACCTTCGTGACGCTGGCAGGGGCCAGCGGCTCATGGGAATTGTTCTCGTAGAGTACTGTCCCCGTGGTCACATCCATGAGCACCGCGCTCTTCCCCGCCTCTGCCAGGGTTGCGGCCCCGGCCCGCAGGGGGAGCAGTCCAAGAACCAATACCAGCACCAGCACCCAACTTCTCCGCTTCATAGAAATCCCTCCTTGTATCCTACCCTATTCTACGCCTGAGACCGGGGGAATATGCCCCGCCCAACGGTGTGGATTTCCCTTGCCATAGGGGGAATTCTATTGTTTCCATAAGTAGAAAAATATCCGGAAATCCTATTGACATTGCATAAAAGCAGAAGTAGAATATTGTGAATTTCAAACAATATATTTGGGATGATTCCCATTTTTGAGGTGATAGTATGGCAAAAAACACAACACGGGATTTGACAGTGGGTTCTCCCATGAAGCTGATTCTTTCCTTTATGCTGCCGCTGCTGTTTGGTCTGCTGTTTCAGCAGTTCTACAGCATGGTGGATACGGTCGTGGTTGGTAAATTTCTGGGGGTGGACGCGCTGGCAGGCGTCGGCTCCACCGGCTCCATCAATTTTCTGGTGCTGGGCCTGTGCAACGGCGTGTGCGCCGGCTTTGCCATTCCTGTAGCCCAGAAGTTCGGTCAGAAGGATTTTGAGGGTCTTCGCCGGTTTGTGGGCAACATGATCTGGCTGGGAACCGCCATTGCCCTGATCGTCACGCTGGCTACCACCACCCTGTGCGCTTCGATTCTGCGTTGGATGGACACCCCGGAGGAGGCCTTCTCCTACGCCTACGATTATATCTTGGTGATTTTCCTGGGCATTCCCGCCACCATGCTGTATAATCTGTTGTCCGGCATTATCCGCTCTCTGGGCGACTCCCGGACGCCGCTGGTGTTTCTGATTTTGTCCAGTCTGATGAACGTGGTGCTGGATATCGTATTTATCGTTGCGTTCCACATGGGCGTTGCCGGCGCCGGCTGGGCCACCCTCCTTAGCCAGCTGATTTCGGGTCTTTTGTGTCTTGTTCTCATTATGAAACGATTCCCCCTGCTGCACCTGAGCCGGGAGGACCTGCGCTTCCGGGGCATCTATGCCCGTCACCTGCTGAATATGGGCCTGCCCATGGGGCTGCAATACTCCATCACTGCCATCGGCAGCATCCTGCTGCAAACCGCCGTCAACGGTCTGGGCGCCAGCGCTATGGCTGCGGTCACAGCAGGTACGAAGGTGTACGCGCTCTGCGCCTGCCCCTACGACGCCATCGGCACCACCGCCGCCACCTACGCCGGGCAGAATCTGGGCGCGGGCAAGCCGGAACGCATTCATCAGGGCGTTCGGGCCTGCACGGTGCTGGGCGTTGTTTATGCCGCGGTGGTTTTCCTTGCCATGTATATCTGGGGCGGAAAGCTGACGCTGATGTTCCTGGACACCAAGGACGCAGCCGCGGTGGAGGCCATCTGCGCTCTGAGTCGGCAGTTCCTGCTGACAAACCTCGCCTTCTTCGTACCGCTGCTGTTTGTGAATCTGCTGCGCTTCACCATTCAGGGGCTGGGGTTCTCCGAATTCGCGGTGTTTGCGGGGGTCTTTGAAATGGTTGCCCGGGGCGTGTTCGGCCTGTGCCTGGTGCCCTGGCTGGGCTTCCCCGCCGTGTGCTTCGCCAGCCCGGCTGCCTGGGTCATGGCGGACCTGTTCCTGTTCCCTGCCTACTGTTCCTGCATGAAAAAGCGGGGCTATCAGTTTGAAAAGGCCCAAATCTTCCATCTGAGCAAGGTAAAAGCCTGAGGTTTTTAGACAGAATCTCCAAATCTTTGCAGCTTTTGATTTTTCTGTAGAAAATGTGGAAAAGTTATGATATACTGCAATTGTAATAAGAAAAAATATATATTGGAGGAACGTACCAAATGCGAGGAATCCCGTCTCTCATCACAGACATCCGGAAAAACGTCTTTACCGAGGTCGCCCGCATGGCCTACGCCGGCGGCGATTACACAAATGCGGAGGATCTGCCCTACAAGATTGTCCCCGGTGACCAGCCCCTGCACCGGGAGTCCATTTTTCTGGAGCGGGCCATTGCCGGTGAGCGGGTGCGTCTTGCCATGGGCCTGTCCATCCGGCCCATCCAAACCCGGAGCCTGATGACCGAGGGCATGGATGCCGCCGCCATTGCCGAGCAGTATTACGAGCCTCCTCTCGTGAATATCATCCCCTACGCCTGCCATGCCTGTCCGGAGAACCAGTACAAGGTCACCGTGGGCTGCCAGAACTGTCTGGCAGCATCCTGCCAGCAGGTCTGCCCCAAGGGGGCCATCTCCTTCGTCAACGGCAGAAGCCACATTGATACCAGTAAGTGCATCAAATGCGGCAAATGCGCCAAGGCCTGCCCCTACCACGCCATCATCCATTTGGAGCGTCCCTGTCAGGCTTCCTGCGGCATGGACGCCATCGGCTGTGACGAGCACGGCAAAGCGGTCATCCATCAGGACAAGTGCGTTGCCTGCGGACAGTGCCTTGTGTCCTGCCCCTTCGGAGCCATCGTGGACAAGGGCCAGATTTTTCAGGTCATCCAGTCCATCCTGAAGGGCGACAAGGTCATCGCCATCGTGGCTCCCGCCTTCATTGGCCAGTTCAGCGGCAAGGTGTCTCCCGGCAAGCTGGTGACCGCCATGAAAATGCTGGGCTTTGACTCCGTGGTAGAGGTCGCCATCGGCGCGGATATGTGCACCATCGAGGAAGCCAAGGACTTTTTGGAGAAGGTTCCCGCTGAGCAGGACTACATGGCAACCTCCTGCTGCCCCGCGTGGCACTCCATGATCGGTAAGCTTTTCCCCGGCGAAAAGGGCAAAATCTCCATGACTCTGACCCCCATGGTCTTCACCGCCCGGCTCATGAAGAAGGAGCACCCCGGCTGCAAGGTGGTCTTTGTGGGCCCCTGCGCCGCCAAGAAGCTGGAGGCCATCCGGGAGGACATCCGCTCCGATGTGGACTTTGTGCTGACCTTCGAGGAGCTGATGGGTATGTTTGAGGCAAAGGAAATTGACTTTGCTTCCATCCCCGAAAGTGAGGGGCTGAACGAGGGCACCGGCGCGGGCCGTGGCTTCGCGGTAGCCGGCGGCGTCGCCCAGGCGGTCGCCGATATGGTCAAGAGGGAACATCCCGACATGGAAGTGAAAACAGCCCGTGCCGAGGGCCTGCGGGACTGCCGCAAGCTGATGACCATGGCAAAGGCGGGAAAATATAAGGGCTATCTTCTGGAGGGCATGGCCTGTCCCGGCGGCTGTGTCGCCGGTGCGGGCACCATTCTGCCCATCGACAAGGCGGCGAAATTTGTGGAGAAGTACAGCAAGGAAGCCGCTTCCGCCTCTCCGCTGGACAGCCCCTACCGGGACGCCGGCGAACACCTTGATTAATGGCGGCAATGCCGCCGGATAATGCGGTCGGCAGGGCCGACAGCCAATGCGTGCACGGCTGATCTATCGTCGTTACACCATTGGGTTCTGCTCGGTATCGCTGCATTGTACTGTAGGGCGGGGTTATGACCCCGCCGACGCACCCAATACTTCTGCCTCAGCAAGGCAATGATCGAACCTGTTCGGCGGAGTCATGACTCCGCCCTACGAATACGGGAATACAGTGAAAGCCGTTCCGCATTTCTCGCGGAACGGCTTTGTTTATTATCCTTTTTTCTTCCTTCTTCTGGGGCCGCCCTTGGCGTCGAAGAAGAAAAACGCCAGAAAATTCACCAGCAGGGTAAGCATCAGTGCAAGACCTGCCTGCCAGGCAAGGCACCCCGCCGCTTTCCACACCATGTCCGTGACCTCCATTTCGGAAAACCCCCCGGAAATGACATACATCACAATGGTGAGGATCAGACCCACGCCGCCGAACAGCATCCCGGCTATGCGCTGGGTAAACCGCCAGGCCTGAACGCTGCCCATGCCGAAATAGCAGCGGTAGCCGAAATAGTAGTTGGCCTCCCGTGGGGACAGAAACAGGTAGGCAAGGCCCAGCACCAGCAGCACCACCGGCCCGATCATCACCGCGAAACGGCACAGGGTCGCCAGCGACCCGAACAGCTCGCTTAAATCCGGCAGCAGGGCGGCAGGGTCGAAGCCGTCCATCAGGCTCTTGATGGACTCGATATCCAGCGACGGCTCCGTAGCCTGTAAAATTTCAGTAGGGTTGGTGCTCATTATTTCTCCTCCAGGAATTTGCTGATCTCCCGCATAAAGCTTTGGGCGTCCTGAAAGCGGTGGTAGATGGAGGCAAAGCGGATATAGGCCACCTCGTCCAGAGGCTTCAGCCGCTCCATGACCATTTCGCCGATTTTGTCGGTGCTGATCTCCCGCTCCAGGGTGTTCTGGATGGTCTGCTCGATTTCCGTGGTAATCCGGTCCAGATCATTCACGTCCACCTTCCGCTTATCAAAGGCGCGGATCATGGAATTGAGGATTTTATTCCGGTCGAAGGGCTGTCGGGAACCGTTGCGCTTGACCACGATGATGGGCAGGCTCTCCACGATCTCGTAGGTGGTAAACCGGCGCAGGCAGGCCATACATTCCCGGCGGCGGCGGATGCTCAGCCCGTCCTCAGACCGGCGGGAATCCACCACCTTGCTGTCCTGATCGCCGCAGTAAGGACATTTCATGGCAAATACCTTCCTTATCCTGAATATTTGTATATTATACCAGAATTACAGACAGCTGTCCAGCTTTTTTTGCGGCAGGAAAGCCCTTGCCAACTCCCTGAAAATCGGGTAGAATAGGCGTAACGTCACCACTCGGGAGGGTTCTATGAAAAATCGATTTTTATTCGCGCTTTGGGGCGCTTTGTTTATTCTGTGCGCCGGGCTGGGATTTATCCCGGAGCCCTCCGGCGCCGTCCGGTTTCTTCTCACCGCCGTGTCTGTTCTTTTCTTCCTGCCTCCGGCGATGCTGGTTTGGCGGGGGCGCAAGACGCATGACCGGACGCTTCTGGCGCTGATGCGGAACCTGAGCATTGCATCCCTGAGCTTAAGCGTCCTGCTGATTATCGCCAATTTTCTCACCGCGTTTCGTTCCGAGCTGTTGGGGGATATCCTCCACGGGGTGCTGGTGGTGGTATCCAGCCCCATGATTTGCAGCGGGCACTGGGCCATGAGCCTGTTTTTCTGGGCCTGCCTGCTGATTGGAAGCCTGAAATAGTGCAAATCGCCATTGCCCGCGAAAGGCAATGGCGATTTGCACTACATGGAGCCCTCCCGGCGGAGAACCACCAGAACGGTTTGCAGAAGAATGCGCAGGTCCAGACCCATGCTCCACTCCTGAATGTACTTCTTATCCAGAGCCACCACCTGCTCAAAATCGGTGATCTTGCTTCTGCCGCTGACCTGCCACATTCCCGTGATTCCGGGCTTTGTGGCAAGCCTGGCCCGGTGGTGCAGCTCATATTTGTCCCACTCGTCCACCGTAGGCGGGCGGGTACCAACCAGAGACAGGTCGCCCTTCAGCACGTTCCAGAACTGGGGGAACTCGTCCAGGCTCCAATCCCGGATGAAGTTGCCAATTCCCTTTTTCACGGTGCCATCCGGCAGTTTCTTGCTGCCGATGATCCGGGGGTCGAAATCCAGCTTGAACATCAGGCCTCCGCCCACCCGGTTCTGGGTCATCAGTTCTGCTTTCCGGGCCTCGGCGTCCAGATACATGGAGCGAAATTTGTACATCTTAAACAGCTTTCCGTTTTTTCCCACCCGGGTCTGGGCAAAGAAAATCGGGCCGGGGGACTGGATGTAAATGAGCGGACCAAGGATGATCGTCAGCACCGCGGTAATCAGGCATCCTACCAGACCGCCCACAATGTCCATGCAGCGCTTTAGCAGCAGCTGGGCCGGGGTCGCCATATTCATGCCGATGGTGAGCACCGTTCTTCCGGCAATTTTTTCAATTTCCTGCCGCTGCCAGCCCAGCTCGGCAAAGCCCTCCATCTCCATGTGCACTACGATGCCCATTTCCGCCAGATTTCCCATCAGGTCGTCAGGCGCTTTGTAATGCTCCGGGAAGGAGAGAACCACCTCGTCCACCCACTCCCGGCACAAAAAGTGCAGGACAGTTTCCGCGCTGCTGGTAACGGGTACGCCCAGAATCTGCGTACCTACCTCCTCCGCGTCCATCAGGCACACGCCGGTAAGACGATACTGGCTGACCTCCCGGGTCTGGTACCGCTCCACAACCTCTGCCGCCCGGTCCTTTGTGGTGATCAGATAAATGGCAGACTTGTTTTTATCCGGCGTCCGCTTCAGAAATGCCTTCCACAACTGCCGGGCGGTGTATGCCAGCACAAAATAGTAGCATCCGAAGAAGCCGATCATCAGTCGGGAATAGACCTCGCTGTTTTTGACGAGGAACAGATACATAAAGCACAGCATCAGTACCAGCGCAACGTGCTTTGCCGTGACGGCAAGCTCCCGGTAGTAGCCCCGGTACATCACGCCCCGGGTAGTGCCAGCAATAATCATTACCGCGAAATCCAGCAGCAGCAGAATCAGCGCCAGACTGACATAAATATCCTTATTCTGAATATGGATGTCGTATCTGGTCAGATAAGCCAGCCCAAACGCCAGCAGCAGCATCATTAGATCGATAACAATGAAGTCCAGATGCCGCATCCAGTCCTGGGTTTTTTCCTTATACATCTATTCTCTCCCCTTTCCGGTTCCGCGTCTGTCTGCGCCACTGATCCATATACCCAAGGCACAGCAGGAACAGAAAGTCAAAATAATGGAACTGAGCATTGGCGACAAACAGATACGGCTCCATCACCGCGCAGCCCATCAGGCACAGCACCACCATGACGACGCAGGAATGAAGCACATCCGTATTGCGCCACAGCAACACCGCCCCATTCCACACCGTCAGGCCGGTGAGCGCCAGCGCCGCCAGCAGACCGGGAATGCCCAGCTGATACAGGGCCTCCATCCAGGAGCTGTGGGAATGCTGCACCTCCATTTTCCAGTGGGGTGAGATGGTCTGTCCCACCTTTTCCGTGCCGATGAGCAGAATCCGCGGATTGTCCCGGATTCCCTCCACCGCGGCGGCCCAGATTTCCGTGCGCCCGTTCAGTGTCTTCAGGGATTTGGCGAAGCTGCCCTGTCCGTTCTCGGTTTGCAGGCGGCCATTCTCGTTCAGTGTCAGGCCGGTTTCCTCTCCCGTTTGCTGCGCCTGCTTCGCCATCTCCGTCAGGCGGGCGTTATTCCAGGAGAAAATCCACCTTGACACGCAGAAGAGCACTGCCACTGTCACAGCCGCCGCCAGCAGCGCCAGCATCAGGCGCTTCCAGCCCGGTCTTCTCAGCCAGCAGAACAGGATGCCGCCCAGCAGCACGCAGGTCAGCACAACAGCGGCTCTGCTGTTGGTCAGAGACAGCGCCCAGAACTCCAGCGCCGTCAGAAGAAACAGCGGAATTTTCAGTCCGGTGCTCTTTGTTTTCACGGCAACCCCCGCTGTCAGCCCTGCGCTGACCATCAAAACGGTGGCGCAGATATTGGGGTGCCCCAGGGTGCCAAACCGCGCTCCGTCCCAGAAAACATAGCCATCCAGACAGGCGGGCAGGTGCCGGGTTACCAACAGCACTGCGTACAGTCCGAATACCGCGCCGACTGTGGCAAACAGCAGCATCATGCCTTTCAAACCCCACTGTTTTTTCCCGTCTCCCGACGCCGCCGCGAAGGGGAAGCACAGCAGATAGGCACAGACGAAGGTGCCCGGTTCCTTATTGGTCAGCTCCAGCCGCATATGGGCGACGCGAACCACATAAAACCAGGCCACCGCCAGCAGCGCCAGCAGGAAGTAACGCCTGCTCTCCCGGAATTGCCCGCGCAGGCAGGACGCCGCCAGAAACAGGATGCTGACATCCACCAGCTCCCACTCCAGGAAGCGGTAAACCAGTCCCGCCGCCGTCTCTCCCGGCAGGAAGAACAGTGCCTCCACTGCAATGACCACCAGCAGACACAGCCACTGAACCGCCTCCGCGATTTTGTCCACCCGCTCCCGGCGGGCCAGATTGTTCCATTTTTCCATGGGATCACGCCGCCTTTTCCCCACGCCACAGGCACAGATAGCCCAGGCACATCAAAAATAGGAAGTCCAGATAGTGATAACTCACATCCGCCACAAACAGATACGGCTCCAGCATGGCACAGCCCAGCAGGCACAGTGCAAGCAGCGCGATGCAGCTCTTCCAGAGATCCGTATTGCGCCACAGAACCACCGCCGTGCTCCAAAGCGTTAGCGCCGAAATTACCAGCGCCGCCGCCAGACCGGGCAGGCCCATCCGGTACAGCGCCTCCAGCCAGGAATTGTGGGTGTGATATACGGGCAGCGGGGCATACCGGGTCAGGATCAGGTCCACATATTCCGTGCCGATGAATTTGACCTTCGGATTGTCTTCCAGCCCCCGCAGGGCGGTTCTCCAGATCTCGGTGCGCCCATTAAGGGTCTTCAGGTCATTCGCCAGCGTACCCTGATATTGTTTCGACACCAGAACGTCCGCCGTCCCGTCTGCTCCGTTCTGAGCCTCCTGCTGGACACTTTCGGCGGATGCCTGCCGCAGCAGGCGGGTCTGGTTCCAGCTGTACATGGTCCGGGATGCGCCGAACAATCCCGCCATAACCGCCACCGCCGCCAGCAGGCCCACGGCAAACCGCTTCCAGCCATGCCCGCGCAGGGCGCAGAAGGCGATCCCCCCCATCAAAAGGCAGGTCAAAATAATGGTTGTCCTGCCGTTTGTCAGAGACAGCGCTGCAAATTGCAGGGCCGCCAACACCACCAGCAGCCCCTTGACCCACAGTCTGCGGCTTTTCAGGGCCAATCCGGCGGACAGAGCCATGCTGATCATCAAAAGCGTGGCGCAGATATTGGGGTGCCCCATGGCATACAGTCTGCCGCCATCCCATTTTACATACGTTTTCAGGCATTCCGGCACAGCATTCGCAAGCAGCAGCCCGGTATAGCCCGTCAGCAGCAAGCCCACCCCGAGGAACAGTCCCGCCATCCACTTGAGACCCCTTTGCCGCCGTGCGTCTCCTGTCGCCGCCGCGAAGGGGAAGCACAGGGCATAGGCGCACACGAAGGTTCCGATCTCCTTCGCCTCCGCTTCCAGAACCTGATGCAGAATCTGATTCAGGAAAAACAGCGCCGCCATGGCAAGCCCGGCGTACAGATGCCATCTGCTCCGCCGGGGCAGCTCCCGGCAGAAGGAAGCCCCCAGAAAGGCCATTGCCGGAAGGGTCAGATAGCTCTCCACCACCAGATAGGCAACGCCCCCGGCCCGGTCCTCCAACGCGAAGAACGCCAGCTCCATGAGCACCACCGCCAGCAGGCAGGTAAACTGCACCCGTTCCGCCCGGTTCCCGGCGGTCAGCGCCATGTCCGGTTTCTCAGATTTCCACGAAAATTTCATAGCTCCTCCCATGGGCCCTGCCCGAATGTCCCTTTTGCCGCAAAAAGGCGAACTTTCACTCTTGCTTGTCATCATATCACAATCCGCCCTTTTTTGCAACCACAGGGGCGGTTTTGCCGAAAATTGCAAATAACGAAGGGGCACCGTCTCTTGCGGGCTGTGTTCCGCATACGAAAATACCGGCAGCCCGAAGGCTGCCGGTTTGCGGTTGGAAGAATTTAGCCGATGGTGCAGTTCATGAAGTACTTGTAGCCCAGAGGGTTGGAGAAGAAGCCATGGACAGAAGAATCCAGCATGTAGATGTCGGTATAGAAGTACAGAGGCACAATGCAGCCGGTGCTCATCAGCAGATCCTCGGCGCGGTGCATCAGCTCATAACGCTTGGCGGTGTCGGTGCAGGACTTGATCAGGCCGATGATAACGTCATAGGTCTCAGCCCAGGTGCCGTTAACAACGTTCACATCGTAGCCCAGATCGGACAGATCCAGGGAGTAAGCCTTCACGTCCTTGTTGGCGCCCTTGCCGAACTGCGCGTCGTTGTTGCCGGAGCCGGTGACCCACATATCCAGGAAGGAGATGGGATCGTTGTAGTCAGCCAGCCAGCCGTTACGGGCAACGCTGTAGTCGCCGTTCTTACGGGTGTTCAGGAAGGTGTTCCACTCCTGGTTCTCCAGGTTCATGGTGATGCCCACGGAAGCCAGAGCGGAGGACAGGTACTCACCGATGGCCTTGTGGCCCTCAGAGGTGTTGTACAGGTAGGTCAGAGTGGGGAAGTTGGTGAACATACCGGTGGACTCGTCGTAGGTGTAGTACTTCTTCAGAGTCTCGATGGCAGCCTCGTAGTTGGCCTCATAAGCGTCCTCGGACACATCGTAGTAGCCGTCAAAGCCGTCGTTGTGACCGGCGTTCTTGTAGAACTGGGAGCCGTCGGCATCGGTCATACCCATGGGGACGAAGGAGGAAGCGGGAACCTGACCACCCTGAGCGATCTCCTCAACAATGTAGTTACGGTCGTACAGCAGAGTGATGGCGTTCCGGATCTCAGCCTTGGCGTTCTCAGCCTCGACACCGGTCAGGCCGGAGTCAGCGGGCAGAATGTCCTCGTTGATGTTCCAGCAGACGTAGTAGGTGCCGATCTGGCCCTCGACCTTGAACTCGTCGGGATACTGCTCCTTCAGGGCGGGAATCTCATTGGTGGGCACATCGTCAATCAGCAGCCACTCGCCGTTCTTGAAGTTGGACAGCATGTTGTTGGCATCATCGGACAGGTAGAAGTTGATCTCCTTCATGGTGACGTTCGCGGCATCATAGAAGTCATCGTTCTTAGTCAGAGTGATGACGGAGTTGTGGGTCCAGCCGGTCATGGTGTAAGCGCCGTTGGAAATGTAGGTGGAAGGATCGGTAGCCCAGCCCTCGTTGGCGACCACGTCCTCACGAACGGGGAAGTAGGCGGGGAAGGCCATCAACTCGTTCCAGTAGGCAACAGCGTTGTTCAGGGTGACCACCAGCGTCTTGTCGTCGGTGGCTTCCACAGCCAGTTCATCGGGGTAGCCCTTGACGACCTCGAACATGTAGCCGTAGTCAGCACCCAGAGCGGTGGAAGCGGCCCGCTTCCAGGCGAAGGCAAAGTCGCCGGCGGTCAGGTCCTGACCATCGGACCACTTCAGGCCATCGCGCAGGGTGTAGGTGTAGGTGACGGTGCCGTCCTCGTTCTCCACGCCCTCGGTCAGTTCGGTGGCGCAGTCGGGAGCGATGATCAGGTTGCCATCAGCATCCTGCGCCCACTTTGCCAGACCGGCAAACAGGTGGGAGGTCAGGGTAGCGCCGTCGACGGCGGAGTTCAGAGCGGGGTCCAGGGTGTCAGGCTCGGAAGCGATACAGACGTTGATGCTGTCAGAGGTGGCGGCAGCGGGAGCCGCAGTCTCACCGGCAGCGGCGGGAGCGTTGGTAGCGGCAGGAGCAGTGGTAGTGGAGCCGCCGCAGGCAGCCAGACCCAGAACCATTGCCAGTGCCAGCACCATGCAAATGAGTTTCTTCATTGCTTTTTCATTTCCTTTCACATAGTAATAAATTTATTTCAGACCCAGGGCCCGTTTCTCCATCGGGCCCTGGATTTGAAGCTGAGAAAAACCAACCCTAACGGGCAAAATCATCAGACCTTGTCCAAGTTATGGCAGGCCACAAAGTGGCCGCCGCCCACGTCCTTAAACTCGGGCATACTCTCGGCGCATACGTCGCTGGCGTAGGGGCAGCGGGTGCGGAAGGGACAGCCGGAGGGGGCATTCAGAGGACTGGGGATATCGCCGGACAGGACAATGCGCTTGTTCTCCCGGGCCATTTTGGGGTCCGGCAGGGGAACGGCGGACATAAGGCTGCGGGTGTAGGGGTGCAGGGGGTGGTCGTAGATTTCCCTGGCATCCGCCAGCTCTACCATTTTACCAAGGTACATGACGGCGATTCTGTCGGAAATGTGCCGCACCACCAGCAAATCATGGGCAATAAACAGATAGGTCAGGCCCATCTTCTCCTGCAGTTCATCAAACATATTGATGACCTGTGCCTGAATGGACACATCCAGCGCGGACACCGGCTCGTCGCAGACCACAAACTGGGGCTTCATGGCCAGCGCCCGGGCGATGCCGATGCGCTGCCGCTGACCGCCGGAGAACTCATGAGCGTAGCGGTTGGCGTGCTCGGAGTTCAGGCCCACCTGACCCATCAGTTCCAGAATCCGCTCCTTGCGCTCTTTCTCGTTGGAATACATCTTGTGCACATCCAGCGGCTCGCCGATAATATCTGCCACGGTCATACGGGGGTTCAGAGAGGAATAGGGATCCTGAAAGACCATGGCGGTCTTTTCCCGGTACTCCGCGATATCCTTTTTGGTGACGATCTGCTTGCCATCGAACCAGATTTCGCCGTCCGTGGGCTTGTACAGGTGCAGCAGGGTGCGGCCCACGGTGGTTTTGCCGCAGCCGGACTCGCCGACCAGGCCCAGCGTCTCGCCCCTGCGGATGGCGAAGGACACATCGTCCACAGCCTTCAGCGGTTTGGAGCTGAACAGGCCGGTATTGATGTTGAAGTATTCCTTCAGGTGCTTGACTTCTACCAGCGTATCCTGACTCATTCAGCTTCACCGCCTTCCTCATTTCTCGCGTCCCGCACATTGACCCAGCAGGCCGCCTGGTGGTTGTCGTTAATCTGCATCCGCTCGGCACGCTCCCTCAGGCAAATCTTCATAGCCGCGTCACAACGGGGGGCGAAGGGGCAGCCGGCGGGCATATTCAACAGATCAATGGGGGTGCCGGTAATGGGACGCAGTCTCTGTCCGTCGCTTTCCAGCGTGGGGATGGAGCGCATCAAGCCCTTGGTGTATTCATGCCTGGGGTTGTAGAAAATCTCGTCAGCGGTGCCCTGCTCGCAGATAGAGCCGGCGTACATGACGACGACCTCGTCACACAGCTGGGCCACGACGCCCAAATCGTGGGTAATCATGATAATTGCCATGCCCAGCTCCTTCTGTAAGGACTGCATCAGCTCCAGAATCTGGGCCTGAATGGTCACATCCAGCGCAGTGGTGGGCTCGTCGGCGATCAGGATATCCGGCTCGCAGGCCAGCGCCATGGCGATCATAACTCTCTGGCGCATACCGCCGGAGAACTCGAAGGGATACTGCTTCATGCGCTTTTCCGGCTCGTTGACGTTGACCAGCCGCAGCATTTCCACGGCCCGATCCCAGGCCTGCTGCTTATTGCGGGGGGTGTGCAGCATAATGGCCTCCATCAGCTGGTGGCCGATGGTGTAGGTGGGGTTCAGAGAGGTCATGGGGTCCTGGAAAATGATGGAGATTTTGTTGCCCCGAATCTTCTTCATGCCCTCCTCGCCGATGCCCACCAGCTCCTGCCCGTCGAATTTCACGGAGCCGGAGACAATCTTGCCGGTTTTTTCCAGAATCTGCATGATGGAGTAGGCGGTGACGGACTTGCCGGAGCCGGACTCGCCCACGATGCCCAGCACCTTTCCACGCTCCAGGTTGAAGGATACGCCGTTGACCGCCTTGACTTCACCGGCAGGGGTGTAGAAGGAGGTATGCAGGTCTTTTACTTCAAGCAGTGCCATTTGTTTCTACACTCCTTTCTTAAGATTTCAGCTTGGGGTCAAAGGCATCCCGCAGGCCGTCGCCGAACAGGTTCAGGGACAGCACGATCAGAGAAATGGTAATGGCGGGAATGACCATGCGGTAGGGATAGCTGGTCAGGCCGTTCAGCGCCTCGGAGGCAAGGCTGCCCAGAGAAGGCATGGGGGCGTTGACGCCCAGACCCAGATAGGACAGGAAGCTCTCGGTGAAGATGGCGCTGGGAATCTGCAAAGCGGTGGAAATGATGATAACGCTGATGCAGTTGGGAATCAGATGCTTGGTGATGATCCAGCCGGCCTTCGCGCCGGTGGAACGGGCCGCCAGTACATACTCCTGCTCCTTGAGGGACAGAATCTGACCGCGAATCTGCCGGGCCATGCTGACCCAGTACAGCAGAGCGAACACGATAAACAGCGAGATCATATTGCTGCCCAGCTTATTGAGCACCGGGTTGTTGTCGATTACCGGGCCAAGGGCCACCTTCATGACGGAGGCCAGCAGAATGATCATCAGGGTGTCGGGCAGGGAGTAGATGATATCCACCAATCGCATGATGAACATATCCACCTTGCCACCGCAGTAGCCCGCAATGGAGCCCATGGTGATGCCGATAACCAGCACGATCAGGCTGGCGAAGAAGCCTACGCCCAGAGAGACCCGGGTGCCGTAGACCACACGGATGAAGTAGTCCCGGCCGGCGGAGTCGGTGCCGAAGACATGGGGGAAGACCTTCTCCCCCGCTTCAATCCGCTTCAGCTCGGTCTTGCCGTACTGGAAGGGGGCCAGGTTGTTGAAGGAAGCATCCACGGGCTTGCCGGGACGGACGCCCAGCATGGTGTCGTAGGAATAGGGCCAGAAATAGGGGATGATGATGGCAGCCAGCGTAATGACGATAATGATGATCATGCTGACGGTGGCGACCTTGTTGCGCAGCAGCCGCTTCATACCGTCCTTGAAGAAGGTGGTAGAGGGGCGCATCTGCACCATGTATTCTTTTTCCGCGTCGGTTGCGGGCAGGAAGTCCTCCATATCGACCTGAAGGCTCAGAGGGTTTTTCTTCATTTCGCGTTTTCTCCTTTACTCCAGATTGATTCTGGGATCCACCAGCTTGTACAGAATGTCACTGACCAGATTCATGATGACGATGAGGGTAGCCAGCACGATGGTAGTGCCCATGATCAGGGGGTAGTCACGGCCGGTGATGGAGCTGACGAAGGCTCTGCCGATGCCGGGCACCGCAAAAACCTGCTCAATGACCAGAGAACCGGTGACAATGTAGGCCAGCATGGGGCCGACGTAGGTAATGACGGGAATCAGGGAGTTCTTCAGCGCGTGACCGAAGATGATTTTCATGGGAGGCACGCCCTTGGCCCGGGCAGTGCGGATATAGTCCTGACCCAGCACGTCCAGCATAGAGCTGCGGGTCAGACGGGTAATGTTCGCCATGGGGGACAGGGATAGGGCGATGACAGGCAGGATCAGGCCCTTGGCGGTCTCACCGTTGGCGGGGAACCAGCCCAGCTTGACAGACAAAATCAGCACCATCAGCGAGCCGATGATGAACGACGGCATGGAGATAAAAGCCGTGGTCAGCACCATGATGACCTTATCGGCAAAGCCGTTGCGCCGCAGGGCAGCCACGGCGCCCAGCACCACGCCGAAAACCAGCGCGATGGCAGCGGCGCAGACACCCAGCTTGACGGAGGTGCGCATGCCATCGATAATCACGTCAATGACCATGCGTCCACGGAGCTTGATGGAGGGGCCGAAGTCAAATTTGGTCACAATATCCTTAAGATATGTGAAATACTGCACCATCAGCGGTTTGTCCATGCCATACTTGGCCTCCAATGCCTTCTGGGCAGCCTCAGACACGGCCTTTTCAGACAGGAAGGGGCCGCCGGGGACGGCACGCATGACAAAGAAGGTCACGGTGATGACGATCCAGATCGTCAGGATCGCCATGGCGATTCGTTTCAAAATGTACTTCAGGGTTTTGGAACTCATCCGGAATCCTACCTTTCACGGGTTACTGAAGGGCGCTTCCGGCAGCCCCTCTCCCTTTTTTGCGCTAGTTCGCTAAATACAATGTATTATACAGGATTGTATACAAAATAGCAAGTACAACTATGGCTAATAATTTAGAAAAACCTATTCTTTCTTTGTGTATTTTGTCTTTTCTACGGGCTTTATCAGTGAAAATCTGACATAGTTGCCAATTTTTCCATGGGTTGCAGACGGCTGTATTCCCTTCGGAAACAGCCTTGGGATTGTATGTATTTTTTGGCTGTATATTTGCATATTGTTTTCACGGCTCCCGAATGTATAACCACCCCGGCGTTCCAGAAACGCCGGGGTGGTTATGCCTGCTGCTTAATTCTCTTTTTTCAGTCTGCCGTACAGGCCGGTCACCTTGCGGATCTTCTTCGCCAGCTTGTCTGAGTCAAAGCCCTCCTGAGCCCGCCAGGTCCAGTTGGCGGCGGACAGAGTGCCGGGGAAATTCATCCGTGCCTCGCTGCCCAGCTCCAGATAATCCTGCATCTGTGCGACGAACAGTCGGGAAACGCTGCCCATGCCTCCCCGAATCATGCCCCAGACGTTGCCTTCGGACCGGTTCAGGCCCAGATAGGCCTTGGCGTAGGCCTTGTCCTGCCGGCTTGCCTCGTCAAACCACTGCTTCAGGGTCACGTTGTCGTGGGTGCCGGTGTAGCACACGGAATCCACCGGATACAGGTGGGGCAGGTAGTCACTTTCCTCCCGGGAGTCGAAGGCGAATTCCAGCACCTTCATGCCGGGGTAGCCGGAATCCAGTTGAAGCTGCCGTACCTCCGGAGTGACAAAGCCCAGATCCTCCGCGATGAAGTCCAGCTCCGGCAGTGCCTTCTGCACCGCGCGGATGAAGTCGGCGCCCGGCCCCTTGACCCAGCAGCCGTTCCGGGCGGTTTTGTCTCCGGCAGGTACAGCCCAGTAGCTCTCAAAGCCCCGGAAATGGTCGAACCGCACCACGTCGTACATCCCGGCGGCGGCAGACAGGCGTTTCGTCCACCAGTCGTAGCCGGTGTCCGCCATTGCCTGCCAGTCGTAGATGGGATTGCCCCAGAGCTGACCGTCGGCGGTGAAGCCATCCGGCGGGCAGCCTGCCACCACAGTCGGGTGCCGTGTCTCGTCCAGCTGGAACAGCTTGTAATTCACCCACACGTCTGCCGAATCCAGCGGCACATAAATGGGCACATCCCCGATAATCCGGATGCCCTTGCTGTTTGCATAGCCCCGCAGAGCCTTCCACTGGCGGAAGAACTGGTACTGCACAAAGCACTGATAACCGATTTCCTCCGTGTGGGTCTCCCGGGCCTGCGCCAGCGCGGCTTTCTCCCGCAGGCGAAGCCCCTCGGGCCATTCCAGCCAGGGCGCGCCGCCGTTTTCTTCCTTCAGCGCCATAAACAGGGCGTAATCCGGCAGCCACTGGGTATTTTCCTCAAGGAAGGCCTGATAGGCATCATCCGGGGTAAACCGGCTGTAGGCCAGACGCAGGAGCTTGCCCCGCTCCTCATACAGCTTTCCGAAGCTGACCCGACCGGGGTCACTGCCCCAGTTGACCGCCTTCGGCTCCCGCTCCTCCAGCAGTCCCTCCTCCACCAGCGTATCCAGATCGATGAGATAGGGATTGCCGGCGAAGGCGGAAAAGGACTGGTAGGGAGAATCGCCGAAGCCCGTAGGATTCAGTGGCAGAATCTGCCAGACCGACTGGCCCGCCTTAGAAAGAAAATCCACAAAATGGTAGGCCTGCTTCCCCATGGTTCCCACGCCGTAAGGCCCGGGCAGGGAAGTAATGTGCATTAATATACCGCTTTCGCGCATGGGATTTTTCTCCTTGCTCTAAAGAATTGCTTAATATAATTCCCGGACACTTTCCCGGCGGTAGATCTGGAACGGAACCGTCTCGTGCCGGGCAGGCTTGCCCTCCTCAATGCTCCCCAGCAGAATTTCCACACTGCGCCGGGCCATGGTGCTGACGCACTGCCCCACCGTGGCGAGCTGAGGCACCAGATAGTCGCCGATGGGCAGGCCGTCCAGTCCCATAACGGACACGTCCTCCGGCACCCGTTTGCCGGACTCCTCCAAAGCACGAATGGCGCCGATGGCCATTACGTCCGCACTGGCAAACAGGGCGGTAAATTCCCGGCCCGATGCCAGCAAATCCTTGGTGGCCCGGTAGCCGTCCTGATAGGAATAGCGGACGCCCTGATAGTCCCTGTCCGGATTAAAGGGGATTCCATGGTCGGAAAAGGCCGCAACGCAGCCCTCAAACCGCAGGCGGCTGGTGTCGGATACCTCCCGGTCGCCGCCGATGACGGCAATCTTCCGGTGGCCCAGCGCAATGAGCATTTCCACGGCGCAGCGTCCCGCCTCCCGGTCATCGGTGGTGACGCTGGACAGGTTCTCAAAGGGAAGCCTTGAGGCATCGTTGGTTACGACCACGCAGGGAATGTCGATTGCCGCGAAATCCCGGAGAAAATGCTCGTTCACGCCGCCGAGGAACAGAATGCCCAGTGGCTTTTTCTCCCGGCACAGCTGCACCGCCCGGGCGACCTCATTGGCGTCCTCGTCCATGTAGTCCACCACCAGCTGGTAGCGGGTCTGGGAAATAAGATGCTGAATGGACTCCACCATCTCGCCGAACAGCTCGTTGCCGATGCCCTTGACCACCACCAGAATGGTATTGGAATGGGTCTGCTTGAGCTGCTTGGCGTTGACGTTGATCTCAAAGTCCATCTCCTGTACCGCCTGCAGAATTGTGGCACGAGCTTTCTCGCTGACATTGGGATGGTTATTCAGCGCGCGGGAGACGGTGCCGACAGCGTAGCCGGTTTTGGCGGCAATATCTTTAATTGTCACGGCGGCAAAGCCCCCTTTCAGGGAAGTATGCAAAAGATTTCTCTATAATACCATTGCAGGGCGGGGAGTATCCCCGCCCTACGTTTACAGGGTTACGATACCGAGCGGTACCCTATGGCGTCGCGATTGCAAGCCGGCTTGCGCACGCATTGACAGGCGGCCCTGCCACCTCCGCAATGGTTAGGCCACTGGCCACCGATACCGAGCGGGTCAGGGAAGTGACGATATCAGACCAGCTTGCGCACGCATTGGCTGTCCGCCCTGCCACCCCCGCAATGGTTATGACCACTAGCCACCGATACCGAGCGGGTCAGGGAAGTAACGATACCAGACCAGCCGTGCACGCATTGGCTGGCGGCTCCGCCGCCTAGCCTTTGACGGCGCCGGCGGCAACGCCTTTGATGATGTGCTTCTGGCAGAACATGTACACCAGAATGATGGGGATGATGCTCAGCATGATGACTGCCATGGTGGCGCCCAGATCCACGGAACCGTAGCTGCCCTTCAGATACTGCACGTGGATGGGAATGGTCATGTACTTGGTACGGTCCAGCACCAGATACGGCAGGAGGTAGTCGTTCCAGACCCACATCAGTTCCAGAATACCGACGGAGATCAGGGTGGGCTTCAGCATGGGCAGCACCACCATGAAGAAGGTGCGCACAGGGCCGCAGCCGTCGATGGCGGCCGCTTCCTCAATCTCCAGCGGCAGGCCCTTGACAAAGCCCAGGAACATGAAGATGGCAAGGCCCGCGCCAAAGCCCAGATACACGATGGGAATGGTGTAGGGGGTGTTCAGCTTCAGCTTGTCGGCGGTGAAGGTCAGGGTGAACATGACCATCTGGAAGGGCACGATCATGCTGAACAGGCACAGATAGTAAAAGCTCTTGGAAAGCAGGCTGTCGACCCGGGCAATGTACCATGCAGACATGGAGCAGAACAGCAGGATCAGGAACACGGAAACCACCGTGATGAACAAGCTGTAGCACACGGACTTGACGAAGGGATAGTTGCCGAAGGTCATACCCTTGATGTAGTTGGCAAAGCCAACGAAGCTCTCGGAATTGGGCAGGGCAAAGGGATTCAGGTTAACGAAGGCATTCTCCTTGAAGGAGTTCATCAGCACCTCGAAAATGGGCATCAGCCAGACGATGCTGAGAAGCAGGAAGAACAGGGACAGCAGTCTGCTCAGCTTGGAATAATTCTGTTTCTTGGTTTTCATTACTGCTCAACCTCCTTGCTGCGGGTAGCCGCCTGCTGGGCAATCGCCAGCACAGCAACCAGGATGAAGAATACCACAGCTTTGGCCTGGGCCACGCCGTGCCAGTTCTTGTTAATATTGTAGGTGGAGTAAATGTTCAAAGCCAGCAGCTCGGTGACGTTGACCTTGGCGCCGTTCTGCATGATGGAGGGCAGGCCGCCGGTCAGGGCCATGTTCTGGTCGAACATCTTGAAGGAGTTGGTGAGCGTCAGGAAGGTGCAGGTGGTGATGGCGGGCATTACGTTGGGAATGACGACCTTGAACAGGGTCTGGGTGCCGTTGGCGCCGTCAATCTTTGCGGCCTCCATCATGTCCTCAGAGATAGCCTGCAGGCCCGCGATGTAAATAATCATCATGTAGCCAATCTGCTGCCAGGCCACCAGAATGACCAGGCCCCAGAAACCGTAGGTGCCGTTGGCGGTCAGGTAGGTGCCGTAGCGCTTCAGGATGCCATCGAAGATCATGCTCCAGATGTAGCCCAGAACCACGCCGCCGATCAGGTTGGGCATGAAGAAGACCGTACGGAACAGGTTCGCGCCCCGGATCTTCTGGGTCAGAGCGTAAGCAATCATGAAAGCGATCACGTTGATAAGGATGATGGACACCACTGCGAAGGCGGCGGTATTCTTGAAGGCGTTCAGGAAGCCTGCATCGGAAAATACCTTCAGGTAGTTGCTGATGCCGACCCATTTGGCGTCCTTCGGGGTGTTGAACTTGCAGAAGGACAGGTAAATGCCCTGAATGAAGGGCCAAACAAAGCCGATGAGGAACGCCGCGAAGGTGGGTAGAATGAAAATGGGTGCGAACTTTCGGATAGGCCGCTGCACCGGATTGACATTCTGTTTGGATTTAGCCAAGAGAATCTTCCTTTCTATCCTGATTTTGTCCGGATACTGCCGGACGCAGCCTGTTAATTGCAGGGCAGAGGTCTGAACCCGCTTTTCCTACCGGGCGCAGACCCCCGCCCTGCGTATGTTGTGATGAATCGAGCGGTACCCAATGATGTTCCGATTATCTACCAGCCGGGCACGCATTGGCTGGCGGCCTTGCCGCTCAAATGCAATCCCCGACAATTGAGTGAAACGAATCGGGCAGAATCCAATGGTGTAACGATTATCTACCAGTTTAAAGTCCCGCCATTGGCTGGCGGCCCTGCCGCCCGGCGACTCGCCCCACAATACGCTCCGATGATTTCGCGGTAACGAACCGGGTGGTACCCAATGGTGTTGGTCTTCCGCCGGCCCGAAGTCTCGTCATTGTCAGCGGTGACTCACCGCAAAAGGGACGGGCATCGCCCGCCCCTTTCGGTTGGATTCTTCAGGAATATCTGAAATTAGCCGTTGACAGTGTTGTACTCAGCAGCCCAGCCATCCACGAAGGCGGAGACGACGTCAGCCCAGGTAGCATCGGAGGGAGCAGCAGAGTAAGCAGCCAGAGCGGTCACAACGGTAGCTCTCCAGGAATCAACGTTGGGAGTGTGGTTGA
>CAMFBN010000024.1 GCA_945948535.1 uncultured Clostridia bacterium | reverse complement strand
ACGAGTACACCGTGGCCCTGTGCCTGATCTCCACCGAGACCATCAAGCCGCTGACCGTTGGTATCAACATCTTCAACGGCTACAATATGATCGAGTGGCAGTACCTGTTCGCCAGCTCCATCTTCGCGATTGTCCCCGTGGTTATTCTCTTCATGTCCATTGAGAAGAACCTGACCAGCGGCCTCACTGCCGGCGGTGTCAAGGGCTAAGTCCAATGAATTCCGGCGGATTCCTTTCTTTTTGCGGAATCCGCCGGATTTTTCCATTTGGGGGTGACAACAGAAGAAAAGCGTGGTATGATGGGAATGAAATCAAACCCCTGCAGGGCAGCTTGCCCTACAGGCAGAATTACCGATACAGGAGGAAACACCAATGACCTATCAGGAAGTTCTCAGCAGCGCCCGGGAAACTCTGAGCAAGAACTGCAAGGCCTGCCCCGTGTGCAACGGCAGAGCCTGCGGTAACCACGTCCCCGGTCCCGGTGCCAAGGGCGTGGGCGACACCGCCATCCGCAACTACGACAAGTGGCAGGAGATCCGCGTCAACATGGACACCATCAGTGAGGGCGGCACCCCAGACACCTCTCTCGAGCTTTTCGGGAAGTCCTTCCGCTTTCCTTTCTTCGCCGGCCCTGTGGGCGCGGTGACCATGCACTATTCCGACAAATATGACGACATGGCCTACAACAACATTCTCGTCAAGGCCTGCGCCGAAAACGGCATTGCCGCCTTCACCGGCGACGGTCTGGATGCCAACGTTATGAAGGTAGCCTGTGAAGCCATCGCCGCTGAGAACGGTATGGGCGTGCCCACCGTGAAGCCCTGGAATCAGGAGACCATCGCCCGGAAGATGGAGCAGGTCAAGGCTTCCGGCAGCTTCGCCGTGGCCATGGATATCGACGCCGCCGGCCTGCCCTTCCTGAAGGGCATGAATCCCCCCGCCGGCAGCAAGACCGTACAGCAGCTGTCCGAAATTGCCAAAATGGCAGGTAAGCCTTTCATCATCAAGGGCGTCATGACCGTCAGAGGCGCTCTGAAGGCCAGGGAGGCCGGCGCTGCCGCCATCGTGGTCAGCAACCACGGCGGCCGGGTTCTCGACCAGTGTCCCGCCACCGCTGAGGTTCTGCCGGACATCGTAGATGCTCTCAAGGGCAGCGGCGTGAAGGTTCTGGTGGACGGCGGCATCCGCAGCGGCGTGGACGTGTTCAAGGCCCTGGCCCTCGGCGCGGACGCGGTGATCATCGCCCGGCCCTTCGCCACCGCGGTCTACGGCGGCGCGGAGGAAGGTGTGAAGCTGTACATCGAGAAGATCGGCGGCGAGCTGTCGGACACAATGTCCATGTGCGGCGCCAAGACGCTCGCGGACATCACCCGGGATATGGTTTTCGTGAAGTAGCTCCTCTCCTTTTCCGTCGGCTGCCTCCGCCGGGTGCACCATCCGCGCGGTTTCTTCGGCTGACTTCCCTGCTTCGGGACGGCATTCCTTTCCATCATTCGGGAAGCACGTATCTTCGTGCTTCCCGTTTTTCATGCGTTTTTCGCATATTGCATAATATGAACATTTTATGAATGATATTTTTGTCACATACTACAAATATTTCGATTCAGAGACATTTGTACTTCACAAACGGACAACCCGGATGTATAATGAGGCCGTTATCTCGCCCGTACTATAATTCGACAGGAAAACAGAAAGGACCGCCTATGGAAGCAAATCTGGACCAGCTGCTGGATAAGCTGCTGGACGCCTATTCTCATGTCTATGATATTGACCGTAACGTGTGCGTGGAGGACACGGTATATCCCGCCATGGCTACCTATTATCTTCGGGATGAGAATTACCTGATTTCCAAACAGCACGTCCTGTCGGCGGTGGAGCAGCACGAGTACCTCTACTTCCTGCTGACCGACCATCTGAGCGCCGATGACCTGCAAAATCACATTGACCGCACAAAAGCGGCGGGGCTGGCGCTGGTGCATCCGCACAAGGAGCATATGTTTTCCAATGTGGGACTTGTTGTACTGGCAAATACCATTGATCCGGAGGCCAAGAAGCTTGTCAAGCGCACGCACTTCCGGAAAAACTACATGCTGAGTCTCCACGGCTGGACGGAGTATCAGCTGGCAGCTATGGAAACATCCACCAATTGCTTCTTTTCCAACCCAGCCGGAAAGGAAGCCCGGAAGAATCTGGAGAGCAACTTCAGAGAAACAAAGAAGGGAGTAAACAAATAACATGAACGGTCTGTTGCTTCTGATCATCTGCTGCGCCGCACTGCTGGCAGGCTACGTCTTCTACGGTCGCTACCTGTGCAAGAAGTGGGGCGTCGGTGAGAACGACCAGCCCACCCCTGCCCACACCATGGAGGACGGCATTGACTATGTGCCCGCCAAGGCTCCTGTGCTGATGGGCCACCATTTCTCCTCCATCGCCGGTGCCGGCCCCATTACCGGCCCCATCAGTGCCGCTGCCGCCGGCTTCGGCTGGGGCGCCTGCGCACTGTGGATTGTCCTCGGCGGTATCTTCTTCGGCGGCGTCCATGATTTCGGCGCCCTGTTTGCCTCCATCCGTCACGGCGGCAAGTCCATCGGCGAGATCATCTCCGCCAACATGAGCAAGCGTGCCAAGCGCCTGTTCCTGATCTTCTCCTATCTGACCCTGATCCTGGTTGTGGCCGCCTTCGCCTCCATCGTCGCCAGCACCTTCGGTGCCACCTTCAATGAGGGCGTGCTGGACGTGGCCGCCTCCACCTCCAACGCCCGGGTCGCCATGGTTTCCCTGCTGTTCATCGTCATCGCCATCATCTTCGGCTTTGCCGTGTACCGCCGGAACGTCCCCATGGGCATGGCTTCCATCATCGGCGTTGTCGCCATCGTCGGCATCATCGCCATCGGCATGAACTTCCATCCCATTTACCTGTCCAGCAAGGCCTGGATGTGGATTGTGGGCATTTACATCGCCGTGGCTTCCGTGGCTCCCGTGTGGATTCTGCTGCAGCCCCGTGACTATCTGTCCTCCTTCCTGCTGTACGCCATGCTGGCCCTGGCTGTGGTCGCCGTCGTCGTGGGCCATCCTTCCATGAGCAGCATGCCCGTGTTCCAGAGCGCTGAGTCCACCACCCCCGTATTCCCCGTGCTGTTCACCACCATCGCCTGCGGCGCCATCTCCGGCTTCCACTCTCTGGTGTCCTCCGGCACCACCTCCAAGCAGCTGGATAAGGAAACCGACGCGAAGCCCATCGCTTACGGCGGTATGCTGCTGGAGTGCGTGCTGGCTGTTCTGACCCTGTGCGCCGTTGCCTACGCCTATAGCTGGAACGCCGCCAACCCCGACAGCGCGCTGAAGGGCGCCACCGCCATCTTCGGCGGCGGCATCGCCGGTATGATCGATCCCAGCCGCGGCGCCGTGTACGAGATTCTGTACACCCTGCTGGTTCTGACCTACTCCGCCTTCTGCCTGACCTCTCTGGACACAGCCACCCGTCTGGCCCGGTTCATGTTCCAGGAGTTCTGGCTGGACGGCACCAAGGGTGAGACCCCTGACAACGTCACTGGCTACAAAAAGGTTCTGGCCAACCCCTACTTTGCCACCATCATCACCGTGGTGCTGGGCATCCTGCTGGGCATGAACGGCTACGGCAAGATCTGGGCGCTGTTCGGCTCCGCCAACCAGCTGCTGGCCGCTCTGGGTCTGCTGGCTGTGGCGACCTGGCTGAGCAACATCGGCAAGGACAACAAGATGTTCCTGCTGCCCATGGCTTTCATGCTGTGCGTCACCATCGCCTCCCTGTTCATCAACACCAAGACCCAGCTGGGCGTCATCGCCAAGGGCGGCGCCGACTGGGGCCCCTACGCGCAGGTCGTGCTGGGCGTGCTGCTGATTGTGCTGGCAGTTGTTCTCGCCATCGAGGGCATTATGACCATCTACAAGCAGTGGAAGGCCCACAAGGTCGCCGCGTAATCCTTCAAGCCACAGGCACCGGATGCAACCGCATCCGGTGTTTTTGCGGCGAGTCGCCGCAGACAATGCGTTACAAACCTGATCTGTCATCGTTACACCATTGGGTAGCGCTCGGTCTCCTTCCCATTCAGTTGTCGAAGGGAATCTCTTTTACCTCTTGCGGTTTTCCATAAAACGACTATAATAGAGCCGTCTCCCATTCCATTTTCATCTTCACTCTCCACTCTTCACCTTTTACCCTGCCCTATGGAGGTGTTTCCTTGGCCCGTCCCAACCAGAGCATGCTGGAAGGCCCATTGTTTCCCAGCATCGTCCGTTTTACCGTTCCCATCATCCTGACCAGTCTGCTTCAGCTGCTGTTCAACGCCGCCGATCTGGTAGTCGTGGGCCACTTCTGCGGCAGTGTCAGTGTAGCCGCTGTCGGCTCCACCGGCGCCATCACCAACCTGATGGTGAATTTTTTCATTGGTCTGTCCATCGGTGCGGGCGTCTGCGTTGCCCACGGTCTCGGCAGTCGGGAGGACACCGTGGTGCACAATACGGTGCACACCGCCCTGCCCACCGCCATTGCCAGCGGTCTTTTCCTCACCATCATCGGCGTTGCCTTCTCCGGAACCTTCCTTCGCATGATGGGCACCCCGGACAATGTGCTGCCCCTGTCCGCCATCTATATGCAGATTTACTTTGGGGGCATCACCTTCAGCATGGTCTATAATTTCTGCGCCGCCATTCTCCGAGCCGCCGGGGACACCAAAAGCCCCCTGCTCTATCTGACGGTCGCCGGTGTGGTGAACGTGATATTGAACATTTTCTTCGTCACCGTACTGCACATGAACGTAGCGGGCGTAGCGCTGGCTACCACCCTCTCCCAGGGCATTTCCGCGGTACTCGTCACCCGGGCGCTGATGAAGCGCACCGACGCCTGCCGCCTGTACTGGAATAAAATGCGTTTTCACAAGGACCAGCTGACCAAGATGCTGCGCATTGGCGTGCCCGCGGGCATCCAAAGTGCCCTGTTCTCCATCTCCAACGTGCTGATTCAGTCCTCTGTCAACTCCTTCGGCGACGTGTTCATGTCCGGCAGCGCCGCCTCCTCCAACATTGAAGGCTTCGTCTATGTGTCCATCAACGCCTTCTCTCAGGCGGCAGTGAATTTCGTCGGGCAGAATGCGGGGGCCCGGAAATACCGCCGGGTGTATCAGACCCTGTGGATTTGCCTCGGCTGCGTCACGGTGGTGGGCCTGACCCTGGGCTTTGCCGCCTGGGCTTTTGGTCGCCAGCTCCTCTCCATTTACATCACGGATTCCCCTCAGGCCATTGAATACGGTATCCTGCGGCTGGGCTACATCTGCCTGCCCTACTTCCTGTGCGGCCTGATGGACGTGTCCACCGGCGCGCTGCGGGGGCTGGGCGCTTCCGTGGTGCCCATGGTGATCTCCATTCTGGGCATCTGCGGCCTGCGGATTTTCTGGATATACACCATTTTTCAGACATATCACACGCCCCAGTGCCTGTTCTTTTCCTACACGGTGTCGTGGTTCATCACTTTCCTGTTCCAGATGGTGTCCTTTGCTTTGGTGGCAAGAAAGTTCCCGAAAGAAACAAATCCTGCCGCATGACGCGGCAGGATTCTTTTATTTCGTCATTTTCTCCTGCTTGACCTTATGGTCGATGATGTGCCGGCTGGCAAGTTCCTTTCGGATATCCTCCACTGAAATCCCCATCTGCACCATCAGCACCAGCACATGGTAAGCAAGGTCGGCAATCTCATAGATCGTCTCCGCCTTGTCCTCGGCCTTGCCCGCGATGATGACCTCGGTGCTCTCCTCGCCCACCTTCTTGAGAATTTTGTCCAGCCCCTTCTGAAAGAGGTAGGTAGTGTAGGAGCCTTCGGGAAGCTCCTTTTTCCGGCTCTGGAGCAGCTGGTACAGCCCTTCCAACCGGAATTTCTCCACCTTTTCGCCCAGAACAGGGTTGTGGAAACAGGATTCCGCGCCGGTGTGGCAGGCGGGGCCGTCCTTCTTCACCCGCACCTCCAAGGCATCCCCATCGCAGTCGGCGGTGATGGATACGATGTGCTGATAGTTGCCGCTGGTCTCGCCCTTGAGCCACAGTTCCTGCCGGGAGCGGCTCCAGAAGCAGGTCAGCTTTTTTTCCATGGAGATGGCAAGGCTCTCCCGGTTCATATAGGCCAGGGTCAGCACCTTGCCCGTCTCGTCGTCCACCACAATGGCGGGGATCAGCCCTTTTTCGTCAAATTTCAGTTCGTCCAGATTCATTTTTATAACCTCACAGGAATATTGTTTTCTTTCAAAAGCTGCTTTAATTCCGGGATTTTCACCTGCCCGAAATGGAAAATGGAGGCTGCCAGCCCCGCGTCCACCTTGGGAAGGCGCTGAAATAACGTGACAAAATCCCCGGCGCAGCCTGCGCCGCCGGAGGCAATCACCGGCACGTCCACCGCATTGGAAACGGCTTCCAGCATCTCCAGGTCAAAGCCGCCCTTGACGCCGTCGGTGTCGATGGAGTTGAGCACCACTTCCCCCGCGCCGTTATCCACACACCGTTTGATCCACGAAATCGCCTCCATGCCGGTGTCCTCCCGACCGCCCTTGGCGAAGACCCGGAACTGCCCGTCCACCCGTTTCACGTCGGCGGACAGCACCACGCACTGGTCGCCGTAGAGCCTTGCGGCGTCGTGAACCAACGCTGGGTTGCGAATGGCGCCGGAGTTGACGCTGACCTTGTCCGCGCCGCATTTGAGCACCCGGGCAAAATCCTCCAGCGTGTTGATGCCGCCGCCTACGGTCAGGGGAATAAAGATGGTGGAAGCCACCTCGGTGAGTATGTCGGTAAACAGCTTCCGCCCTTCTGCGGAAGCCGTGATGTCGTAGAACACCAGCTCGTCCGCGCCGTTGTCGCTGTAGTATTTCCCCAATTCCACCGGGGAGGACACGTCCTGCAAGCCCTGAAAATTGGTACCCTTGACCACCCGTCCGTTTCGCACGTCCAGACAGGGGATAATTCGTTTTGTGATCATTTTGCCGCCTCCACCGCTTCTTTTAAGTCCACCGCGCCGATGTAGTAGGCCTTGCCGATGATGGCCCCGTGAAGCTTCATTGCCGCCAGGGCCGTTACGTCCTCCATGCTGGATACGCCGCCGGAGGCAATGAGATCGATGTCGAATTTAGCCGATAAATCCCGGTACAGCTCCCGGTTGGCGCCCTTCATAGCTCCGTCCCGGGAGATGTCGGTACAGATGATGGTTTCAACCCCCAGATTCTGCATTTTTTCGAAGAATTCCTCCGCTTTCAGCCCAGAAGTCTCCGTCCAGCCCTTGATTGCAACGAAGCCGTCCTTCAAATCCACGCCCACGGCGATTTTTTCGCCGTATTTTGTCAGTGCCGCTTTCAGAAAATCCGGGTCCTTCACGGCGGCGGTGCCTAAGATGACCCGGCTGACGCCGATTTCAAAATAGCTTTCCACCGTCTCCATGCCCCGGATGCCGCCGCCAACCTCGGCAAACAGTCCCGTGGTTTCGACGATTTTCGCAATGGTGTCAAGGTTGGCGGGCCGTCCGATTTTGGCTCCCTCCAAATCCACCAGATGGATGCGTCTGGCCCCGGCGGCGGCAAAATCCTTCGCAACGGACACCGGGTCATCGCTGTACACCGTCATCCGGGCGTAATCTCCCTTAAAAAGCCGCACGGCCTTGCCGCCGTACAGGTCGATGGCAGGATAAATGTACATTCTCTGCCCTCCTTGATATAAATGTGGCGACTTCCCTCATGGAAATCCCCGTTTTATACTGATATTCAATTAAAAAGATCATAATGAGACGGGTATCTATGATTTTCCATTCCGAAAATCATAGATACGACAACGCCGTTAGGCGGTGTCTTCTCAATTGAATTGTACAATTTTATTGAGAAACAGTATTACTTTGAAAAACTTCTTTCAAACATCTCCAGATACTGCCTGACCACATTGGACGGCGCATACCGTTCCACAAAGGTATCCCGAATCATCCGGAGTCGTTCGGGGCTGTCGGGATTCGCGAGAACCTCAAGAATCAACTCCGCCAGCGCCTTGTCATCTCTGGGGTTGTCATAGTAATGCAGCAGGCCGCAGGTCACTTCTTCCAGAGATGTGGCCTTTGTTGAGATCACCGGCTTCAGGCAGACAGCCGCCTCAATCGGCGTTCTGCCAAAGCCCTCGTTTTCCGAGGGGGTGATGCACATTTCGCAGTTCCGGAACAGCCAGTTTTTCTCCTCTTCCGACACTCTCAGCAGCATATGAACCCGGTCCGTGATCTGCAGCCGCTCCGCCAGCGCAGCACAGCTGTCGTAATAATCATCCGCCTTATAGCCGCCGCACAGCACCAGATCGCAGTCCGTATCGTCTTTGATCCTGCCGAAGGCCTCGATCATCGTCAGCGTGTTCTTTCTCGGAGCATAGCCGTTAACATCCAGCAGATATTTCCGATTGACCAGCTCCGGAATGGGCTTTGTCCCCCCACACATGTCTTCCATGGCAATGGGATTGGGAATCATATCAATACAGCCCCCATCGATGCCGAATTGGGATATCACCTGCTGCTTTACATAATTCGAGATCGTTGCCATACCCTTTGCGTTGGCGAAGGTTCTGGCGTATTCCTCAGCCTCATACCCGTGGTCAATCAGTCCGATCAAATCGTGGCAGGTGCCCACATAGTCCACTCTGGTATGATTCACATATCTGGGAACCATGTACGGGAACCAGACCCGGGTAATCCCCTTCCTTTTCAAGGTGCGGTTGTAGACATCGTATTTTATCAGCGTATGCTCCATCAGTTTTCCGGTCAGCCGGTGACTCACCCGCGTCACCCACCCTCCGATCTCGCATAGTTCAAAGTCCGGGAACCGGCTGGACACCAGACTGCGGGCGGCGGAATTGATAATCAGCACGAACTCTCCGCTCCGGTTCTCCTTTGCAATCTCGTCCAGAATTTCGCCTGTAAACACGGCGATAGACCCTGTAATTCGGTTGGCCGCGATTTCCTCCGGCGAAATCAGCATCAGGTCAACGCCGATCTTGTTGTTTTTGCTCTGCATTTTATTATCCCTCAATCCCTTTCACACCGTTTTCTCCTGCCCCGCAAAACGGCGCAGGATCCGCATACCCACATTGCCGCTCTTTTCCGGGTGGAACTGGCAGCCATAAATGTTGCCCTTTTCCACGGCGGCGGTGATGGGGATGCCGTACTCCGTCACGGCGGCGAGGGACTCTTCGCAGTTTTCCGCGAAAAAGGAGTGGACAAAGTAGACGTACTGCCCACTCAGCCCCGTGAGCAAGGTTCCGCCCTTCACGTCCAGCGCATTCCAGCCCATGTGAGGGATTTTCAGGCCCGCCGGGAGCCTGCCCTCCATGGGGACGACCTGCCCCTTCAGCAGCCCCAGCCCCTCATGGCAGCCGTATTCGTAGCTCTTTTCAAACAGCAGCTGCATTCCAAGGCAGATGCCGAGAAGGGGCTTCCCTGCCGCTGCCTGCTGCCGCACAAAGTCCGCCATGCCGGTGTCCCGGAGTTTTTTCGCCGCGTCCTCAAAGGCGCCCACGCCGGGCAAAATCAACCGGTCGGCTTTGGAAAGCGCGGAAGCGTCGCCGCTGACGAAGGCCTCCTCGCCGATGGCCTTGCAGGAGGAACACAGGGAAAACAGATTCCCCACGCCGTAGTCGATAATGCCAATCATCACAGAACCCCCTTGGTGGACGGGATTTCATCGGTGCCGTCGAGGGCCACCGCCGCTTTCAGGGCCCGGCCCACGGACTTGAAGGCTCCCTCCACGATGTGGTGGGCGTTCTTGCCGGCCAACTGCCGCAGGTGCAGGCTCATGGGGCAGTTCCGAACGAAGCCAAGGAAGAATTCCTCCACCAGTTCCGTGTCAAAGGTTCCGATTTTCTCCGTGGGAACGTCCAGTTCGCAGCACAGGCAGCTTCTGCCGGAAATGTCCACCGCCGACAAAATCAAAGCCTCGTCCATGGGAAGCAGGAAGCTTCCGTAGCGGGTGATGCCCCGCTTGTCCCCCAGCGCCGCCTGAAAGGCCTGCCCCAGACAGATGCCGATGTCCTCCACGCTGTGGTGGTCGTCCACATCTGTGTCTCCATTGCAGGATACACTTAAGTCAAATTTTCCGTGGGCGGCGAACAGGGTCAGCATATGGTTGAGAAAGCCCACCCCGGTGTCGATATTCGCCTTACCCGTGCCGTCCAGATTCAGCTTCAGGCTGATTTGGGTTTCCGCCGTGTTCCGGTTGATTTCACTGATTCTCATAAAGCACCTCTTTCACGGTGTCCACCAGAGTCTGCATCTGCGCCTGCGTGCCGATGGTGACCCGGTTGTACTGGCAGATTCTGGGGCTTGTGAAATGCCGCACCAGAATGCCCTTCTCTTTCAGCTTTCTGTACAGCTCCCCACCGTCTATTTTGTCGCTTTTTACAAAAATGAAGTTTGCCTTGCTGGGCAGCACCGTAAAGTCCAACTCTTCCAGCTGCTCCACCGTCCACGCCCGGGTCTTTTGAATCTCCGCACACTTCTCCTGATAATAGTCTTCCGCATCCACAGTTTTTTCCCCCAGCAGCAGGGTCAGGCGGTTAATATTGTAGGGATTGGTGGAATACTTGATTTTCTCCAAATCCGCAATGATGGCGGGGTTTGCAAAGGCGTAGCCCAGCCGTCCGCCGGCAAGGCACCGGGACTTGGAAAATGTCCGCGTCACAAGGAGATTGTCGTATACCTCAGTCAGCGGCAGGCAGGTCTCCCCGCCGAAATCCACGTAGGCCTCGTCAATCAGCACCAGCGAATCGGGATTGGTTTTCACAATTTCCTCGATCTGCCAGACAGGGATGGTCATGCCGGTGGGGGCGTTGGGGTTTGCGATGACCACCATTTTGTTTCTGCCGCAATACTTCCGATAATCCACGGAAAAATCCGCTTCCAGCGGGATTTTCTCGGCGTTGATGCCGTAAAGCTCGGCGTAAACCTCGTAAAAGCCATAGCTGATGTCCGGGAACACCGCGCCGTTGCCGCCAAAGGCCATAAAGGCAAAGTTCAGCACCTCGTCAGAGCCGTTGGACACAAACACGTTTTCCGGGCTGACCCCGTACAGCCCCGCCAGCTTTTCCTTGAGATTTTTCGCTGTGGGGTCGGAGTACAGCCGCAGCAGCTCCACCTGCTGCCCCGTCATGGCTTCCACCACGGAAGGGGCCGGGGGGTAGGGGGATTCGTTGGTGTTCAGCTTGATGTACTGCATATCCCGTGGCTGTTCGCCGGGGGTGTAGGCCTCCAGGCTTTGGTACTGCTGGTTCAGGAAGCGGCTCATACCTCCCCCTCCTTCCGGATGGTAACGCTGCGCCCGTGGGCGCGAAGGCCCTCTTTTTCGGCGAAGGCGGCGATTTTGTCCGCTACGGACGCCAAAGCGTCAGCGGTATAGTAGCTGAACTGGCTCTTTTTCACGAAGTCGTCCACGCTCAGGGGGCTGGAGAACCGGGCCGTGCCGGAGGTGGGCAGGGTGTGATTGGGGCCGGCGAAGTAGTCGCCCAGCGCTTCCGGGCAGCTGCGGCCCATGAAGATGGAACCGGCGTTTTTCACCGCGTCCAGGTAAGCAAAGGGGTCGTCCACCACCAGCTCCAGATGCTCCGGGGCAATCTCGTTGGCGATTTCGATGCCCTGCATCAGATTTTCCGCCACGATGATTTTTCCGTTATTGTCAATGGAAGCCCGGGCGATTTCCTCCCGGGGGAGCTTCGGCAGCTGGCGTTCCAGTTCCTCGCTGACGGCATTCGCTAATTTCTCGCTGTCTGTCACCAGCACCGCGCTGGCAAGCTTATCGTGCTCGGCCTGACTCAGTAAATCCGCCGCCACATGGACGGGATTGCTCTTTCCGTCGGCAATCACCAGAATCTCGCTGGGCCCGGCAATCATGTCGATGGACACCATGCCGAAGACCTGCTTCTTGGCCTCCGCCACAAAGGCGTTGCCGGGGCCGACGATTTTGTCCACCTTAGGAATGGATTCCGTGCCGTAGGCCAACGCCGCGATGGCCTGTGCGCCGCCCACCTTGAAAATTCTGTCCACACCGGCGATGCTGGCAGCCGCCAGAATGGCGGGGCTCACCTTTCCGTCCCTGCCGGGAGGAGTCACCATCACAATCTGGGGGCATCCGGCAATTTTCGCGGGGATGGTATCCATCAGCACCGTGGAAGGGTAGGCCGCCGTGCCGCCGGGGACGTAGACGCCCACCTTCTCGATGGGAGTCACCTTCTGGCCCAGCACGATGCCGGGTCTGTCCGCGAGGACAAAGCTATTGCGTACCTGCCGGGAGTGGAAGGCCCGGATGTTGGCCGCCGCTTCCTTTAAAATCTCCAAAAATTCCGGCTCTACGGCATCAATGGCTTCCGCGATTTCCTGCTTGGATACTTCCAGCGTATCCAGTTCCGCCTTGTCGAATTTGGCGCAGTAGGCCAGCACCGCCTTGTCGCCGTTTTTGCGCACGTCGTAAAGAATGTCGGCAACGATGCCTGCCACGTCCACCGTGGGGGTGACCCGGGAAAAAATTTCCGAATTGGGCACCTGCCCGTACTTCATAATTTTAATCATTTTTCTTCCACCTGTTTCTGCAAACTCGCCCGAATGGCGTTGATTTCTGCGTCCTTGAACTGATAGCTTGCCACGTTGGAAATGAGCCGCGCGCTGATGGGCACGATTTCCTCGTACACCGTCAGATTATTCTCCCGCAGAGTCGTGCCTGTCTCCACAATATCCACAATGACGTGGCTCAGGCCCAGAATGGGGGCCAGCTCGATGGAGCCGTTCAGGTGGATGATGTCGATATCCCGGCACTTTCCTGCGTAATAATTCCGGGTTATGTTGGGAAATTTGGTAGCAACCTTCAGAGTCTGTCCCACCGGCTCCCGGAAGTCCTTCTTGCCGGCAACCGCCATACGGCACCTGCCCATCTTCAGATCCAGCAGCTCATAGACCTCCGGCTCGTATTCCAGCAAGATGTCCTTGCCAACGATGCCAAGGTCTGCCGCACCTCGCTCCACATAAATCGCCACGTCCGAGGGCTTGACCCAGAAGTAACGCACCTTTTTCTCCGGGTTCTCGAAGATGAGCTTCCGGCCCGGGTCCTCGATGGCGGGGCATTCGTAGCCGCTGTTTTTAAGCATGGCGTAAGCTTTTTCCCCCAGCCGTCCTTTGGGAAGGGCAATGTTAATCCAATCCATCATTG
This sequence comes from uncultured Clostridia bacterium, assembly GCA_945948535.1. Classification (GTDB taxonomy): domain Bacteria; phylum Bacillota; class Clostridia; order Oscillospirales; family Oscillospiraceae; genus Faecousia. The sequence goes on along the minus strand of CAMFBN010000024.1, from coordinate 21,134 downwards.
CGCCCCTCCTTTTAACGTCACCAGATTTTTCCAGCTTCTGCCCTTGGGCGCAGTGGTGGCCACCAAAACACTTCCGTTCTTCGATGCCGCCTTCGCCGCCCGGTTCACCTCCGACAGGGACACGGTGCCATCATGGAGGATGAGCGTATCTACATCAAAGGAATTGTCCTCCCGGCTGCGTTCCTGCAAAAGGTCTGCATACACCGCGAAGCCAATGGCACGGCTTTTCCTGCCCATTTTCCGGGGCAGCTTGTCGTACTGCCCGCCCGAAAGAATGCTCGCGGGAATTCCTTCCAGATAGCCCCGGAACACCACGCCACTGTAGTAGCCCAGATCATTGCTGACAGAGAAATCCATCCGCACGCTTTCTGCATAGCCCCGTTCTTTCAGCATTTCCAGCAGGGCTTTCAATTCCGCTACCGCCGCCTGCTCGGCTTCCCCGGTGAGGTGAGGGCTCAGGGCCTCCAATTCTTCCGCCCCGCCCCGGCAGCCAGACAGGGCCTGCAAGGTTTCCCACGCGTCCGCATTGTCCCCGCACAGTTCCTTCAAATCATGGGTATTCTTCTGCCGCAGGCAGGCCATGGCCTGCTTCTGTTTTCCTTCGTCAAAGCCGCAGCGCTCCAGCACCGCCGCCAGCAGGCCCATGTGGGAGATATCCAGCACATACCGCCCCCCCAGCAGGTCAAGGCTCTTCACCGCCAGCAGAACGGCCTCGGCAATGTCGTATTGGGTCAGGTCACCCACACATTCCAGGCCCGCCTGCATGATCTCCCGGTAGTCCCGGTAGACGTTCTCGCTGTAGTAGACCTTCTGCACCACGCCGGGTTCCTCCGGGGCGTTCTTCACGATAGACAGCGTCACGTCTGGCTTCAGGGCCATGAGCTTGCCGCCCTCGCCGGAGAAGGTGATAATCTTGTCGGAAATCAAAAAGTCCTTGTTGCGCACATACAGGTCGTATTCTTCAAACTGACTCATTTTATAGGGGGCGTAGCCGTAGCGCTGGTACAGCCCCCGCAGGGCAAACACCGCCTGCTCCTCACTTCTCCAAATCTGATCCGTCGTCATTGAGCTTTCCCGCCTTCTTCAAATTATCGATGGCTTCCCGGTAGCCGCTGCCGTAGTTCAGGCACCGGTTCACCCGGCTGATGGTGGCGGAGCTGGCCCCGGTGGCCTCCGACACTTCAAGATAGTTGCTGCCGCTGTCCAGCAGGCAGGCCACCCGCATCCGCTGGGCAATGGCCTGCAATTCCTTAATGGTGCAGATATCCTCAAAGAAGCGCCTGCAATCCTCCTGAGAACGCAGGGTCATGACCGCTTCATAAAACAGTTCCTCGTCACGGTGTCGCAGTTTTGTCATAGTGTTCGATTCCTTTCCCGGATTTTGTTTCTGTAACTTTACCACTTTACCTCGCTAAAGTCAAGTCATTTTTTACAAAATTCGCCAGATGTTTTTGTGCGTTTATGTCGGAAACATCTGTCCGTCAGAAAGAAACATTTTTCGCCTTAGCCTATTGACCTGCGGCTTTCATAGTGGTAAAATGGAAAATCATCTGAATAGCTATGAGAGGTGTTTCCCATGGAAAAGAAAAATATCGACTGGAGCAGCCTTGGCTTCGGCTACGTCAAGACCGACAAGCGCTTCGTCTCCAACTACAAAAACGGCGCGTGGGATGACGGCGTTCTCACCGACGACGCCACCATCACCATGAGCGAGTGTGCCTGCGTATTGCAGTACGCCCAGACCTGCTTTGAGGGCATGAAGGCCTATACCGCTGAGGACGGCCGCATCGTCTGCTTCCGCCCCGACCTGAACGCCGCCCGGATGGCTCAGTCCTGTGAGCGGCTGAAGATGCCCGTCTATCCCGAGGATAAGTTCGTAGACGCTGTCATTCAGACCGTCCGCGCCAACGCCGCATGGGTGCCCCCCTTCGGCTCCGGCGCGACCCTGTATATCCGCCCCTTCATGTTCGGCTACGACTCCATCATCGGCGTCAAACCCGCCAACGAGTACCAGTTCCGAGTCTTTGCCACTCCCGTCGGCCCCTACTTCAAGGGCGGCGTGAAGCCCCTGACCGTCCGCATCTCTGACCTCGACCGGGCAGCCCCCCGGGGCACCGGTCACGTCAAGGCCGGCCTGAACTACGCCATGAGCCTGTACAACATCGTGGACGCCCACGAGAAGGGCTATGACGAAAACGTCTACGTGGACTCTGCCACCCGTACCCACATCGAGGAAACCGGCGGCGCCAACGTGATCTTCATCAAGGGCAACACCCTGGTCACCCCCAAGTCCGACACCATTCTGCCCTCCATCACCCGCCGCTCTCTGGTCTACGTCGCCAAAGAGTATCTGGGCATGGAAGTCGAGGAGCGTCCCGTGGCCCTGACTGAGCTGGGCGACTTCACCGAGGCCGGTCTGTGCGGCACCGCCGCCGTGATTTCCCCCTTGGGCACCATCGTGGACCACGGAAAGGAAATCCACTACGCCGGCATGGGCCCCACCATCCAGAAGCTGTACGACACCCTCACCGGCATCCAGATGGGCCGCATCGAAGCACCCAAGGGCTGGATTCAGGTTATCGAGTAATACTACCGCCGGGGACGAAATTTCGTCCCCGGTTTGCCTTTCCTATCGTAGGGCGGAGTCAGACATAAGCCCTACAAATGTGTTCATCACCGAAAGACTTTTGCATTTCAGGGCTTGACACTTTTGGCTTCTCATGTTATAATCCCCCACACATAGAGATAACGCTTTGAAGAGGAAAAAGCAGTTTCCTTCCCTCCTCCAGAGAGCTGCCGGTCGGTGCGAGGCAGCGGCGGGTGAGACTGTATACTGGCCTCTGAGCGGCCTTGCTGAAAGAGCTTCAAGTAGGCAGGACGGAGCCCGACCGATACAGCGGGAGACGGTTGTTGGACCGTCATGAGGTGGCCGCGTTTCGCGGCAAAAAGAGTGGTACCGCAAGGTTTTTATGTAAGTAAAGGCCCTGTCTCTTTAGGATTGAAGAGGCAGGGCGTTTTTTTAACCCTAATTCTTCAATACCGGAAAGGAAAGAGATAAAAAATGGTAACGATCGACAAAATCTTCCACGCCTCCGTGATCCTGAAGGACATCATCCGTCCCACCCCCTTAGCCAAGGCCTACGGCATCGCCGAGGACTGCAAGCTGTACTTAAAGCCCGAGTGTCTGCAAAAAACCGGCTCCTTTAAGCTCCGCGGCTCCGGCTACAAGATCGCCATGCTGTCGGACGAAGAAAAAGCCAAGGGTGTCATCGCCTGCTCCGCCGGAAACCACGCCCAGGGCGTGGCCCTGGCCGCCAGCAAGTGCGGCATTTCCTCCCTGATCTGCCTGCCGGACACCGCCCCCATCTCCAAGGTGGAAGCAACGAAAGGTTACGGCGCACAGGTCTGTCTGGTGCCCGGTGTCTATGACGACGCCTACAATAGGGCCTTGGAGCTGAAAGAGGAACGGGGCTACACCTTCGTTCATCCCTTTGACGACGAATACGTCATTGCCGGACAGGGCACCATCGGTCTGGAAATCATGAACGAAATGAGCGACGTGGACGCGGTGATCGTGCCCATCGGCGGCGGCGGTCTGATCTCCGGCGTGGCCTGCGCCATCAAGTCCATCAGCCCCCACGTCAAGGTCTACGGTGTGCAGGCGGCGGGAGCCCCCAGTATGTTCAACGCCGTGAACCACGGCCACATGGAAGCCCTCGACAAAGTCTCCACCATTGCCGACGGCATCGCCGTGAAGAAGCCCGGGGAAATCACCTATGAAATGGTCAGGAATTACGTGGACGACATCGCCCTCGTCACCGAGGATGAAATCGCCGCCGCCATCCTTGCCCTGATTGAAAAGCAGAAAATGATCGCCGAGGGCGCGGGCGCGGTCTCCGTGGCCGCCGCCATGTTCCACAAGTTTCCCATTGAGGGCAAGAAAGTGGTCAGCCTGATTTCCGGTGGCAACATCGACGTGACCAGCCTGTCCCGGGTCATTGACCGGGGCCTGATGAAGTCCGGGCGCACCACCAACCTGCTCATCGAGCTGGTGGACAAGCCCGGCCAGCTCATGGATGTGTCCCGGATCATCGCCCAGTGCGGCGGCAACGTGATTTCCGTCCACCACGAGCGCAACGGCGAAACCGAGTCCATCAACGGCTGCTATCTGCGGCTGACGCTGGAGACCCGGAACTATGACCACGTTCAGCAGATCACCCAGGCGCTGAAAGACGCAGGGTTTAAGATAGTATAAATAATGCGCTGCGCGCAAATTGGCAATTGACAATGAACAGTTGACAATTAAGGAATCCCTTCGGGATAAATTCAATTCGTCCCGCAGGGACACCACAATTGTCAACTGTCAATTGTAAATTGTCAATTGCTTACAGCGTAAGCAAAAAGGAGATACGCATATGGATACCAGCAAATACGCAATCGGCTACCACCCTGCCCCGGGGAGCCACTACAAATGGGTTCAGCGAGATCACATTGAAAAAGCCCCCCAATGGTGCAGCGTGGACCTGCGGGACGGCAACCAGAGTCTGGTGATCCCCATGAGTCTGGAAGAGAAGCTGGAATTTTACCATATGCTGCTTGCCATCGGCTTCAAGGAAATTGAGGTGGGCTTCCCCGCCGCCTCCGAAACGGAATACGAGTTCCTGCGCACCCTGATCGAGAACAACATGATTCCCAAGGATGTGTCCGTTCAGGTGCTGACCCAGTGCCGGGAGCACATCATCCGCAAGACCTTCGATGCCTGCAAGGGCGCGCCCAGCGCCATTATTCACTTCTACAATTCCGTATCCGTGGCCCAGCGGGAGCAGGTGTTCCGCAAGAGCAAGGAGGAAATCAAGCAGATTGCCGTGGAGGGCGCGAAGCTTGTCAAACGGCTGGCTGCGGAATATGAAGGTAACTTCCGCTTCGAGTATTCCCCCGAAAGCTTCACCGGCACGGAGCCGGAGTACGCTTTGGAGGTCTGCAACGCGGTTCTGGATGTTTTGGAGCCCGGCCCGGACAATAACGTCATTATCAACCTGCCCGTCACCGTGGAAATGAGTATGCCCCACATTTACGCCAGTCAGGTGGAGTACATGAGTGAGAACCTCAAGTACCGGGAGTACGTCACCCTCTCCCTGCACCCCCACAATGACCGGGGCACCGGCGTAGCGGATACGGAACTTGCGTTGCTTGCCGGTGCCGACCGGGTGGAGGGCACCCTCTTCGGCAACGGCGAGCGCACCGGCAACGTGGACATCATCACGCTTGCCATGAACATGTACTCCCACGGCGTTGACCCGGAACTGGACTTTTCCGACATGCCCGCCATCTGCAAGACCTATGAGGACTGCACCCGGATGCACGTCTATGAGCGCAGCCCCTACGCAGGCGCGCTGGTCTTCGCCGCTTTCTCCGGCTCCCATCAGGACGCCATCGCCAAGGGTATGCAGTGGCGGAAGGAAAAGAATCTTCACCGGTGGACGGTGCCCTACCTGCCGGTGGACCCACAGGATATCAGCAGAACGTACGACGCCGACGTCATCCGGGTCAACTCTCAGAGCGGCAAGGGCGGTATCGGCTACCTGCTGGAACAGGCCTACGGCTACATCCTGCCGCCCAAGATGCGGGAGCACCTGAGTTACCAGTGCAAGGCCGTGTCCGACCACGATCACCGGGAGCTGAAAGCCGAAGACGTTCTCGCCATCTTCATGGACTGCTATCTGAACGTCCGCAGCCCGCTGGCAATCTCCAGCCTGCACTTTACCCAGCATGGGGAAAATGTGGAAGCCATTGTCACCTTCCTGCGCCACGGGCGGGAGGCCACCGTGCAGAGCCGGGGCAACGGCTCTCTGGACGCGGTGAGCAACGCCCTGAAAGCCTACACCGGCGCCAGCTACACATTAAAGGTCTACACCGAGCACAGTGTGCAGGAGCGCAGCTCCGGCTCCACCGCCGCCGCCTACATCGGTCTGGAAAGCACGAACGGCACCATGTTCTGGGGTGCGGGCACGGACACCGATATCATCAAAGCCAGCGCCAGCGCGCTGGTGGGTGCGTTCAATAATATGACGAACAAGTGAGGTATCATCATGGGCATGACATTAACACAGAAAATTCTCGCGGCCCACGCGGGGCTGGAAACCGTAAATCCCGGTCAGCTGATCCGGGCCAAGCTGGACATCGTGCTGGGCAACGACATCACCACCCCCGTGGCCATCAACGAGTTTACGAAGAACGGATTCAGTTCTGTATTTGACAAGGACAAAATCGCCATCGTCCTTGACCACTTTGTCCCCAACAAGGACATCAAGGCGGCCCAGCAGAGTAAGCAGTGCCGGGAATTTGCCTGCGCCCACTGCGTCAGCCACTTCTATGACGTGGGCAAAATGGGCATCGAGCACGCATTGCTTCCCGAACAGGGTGTGGTCACCGCCGGCGACTGCATCATCGGCGCGGACAGCCACACCTGCACCTACGGCGCCCTGGGGGCCTTCTCCACCGGCGTGGGTTCCACCGACATGGCAGCGGGCATGGCAACCGGCGAAGCCTGGTTCAAGGTTCCCGCCGCTATCCGGTTCCAGCTGACCGGAAAACTCCCCGCGAATTGCAGCGGCAAGGACGTAATTCTCTCCATTATCGGCAAAATCGGCGTGGACGGCGCATTGTACAAGTCCATGGAGTTTACCGGGCCGGGCGTTGCCAGCCTTTCCATGGACGACCGGCTGTGCATCTGCAACATGGCCATCGAAGCCGGTGCGAAAAACGGCATTTTCCCCGTGGACGATGTGACCCTTTCCTATCTGGAAGGCCGCAGCGAGCGTACCCCCAAGATTTTCGAGGCCGACCCGGATGCCGTTTACGAGCAGACCATTGACATTGACCTGTCAGAAATTGTTCCCACCGTGGCCTGCCCCCACCTGCCGGAGAACACCCGCCCCGCCGCCGAGCTGGGCCATATCAAAATCGATCAGGTGGTCATCGGCAGCTGCACCAACGGGCGTATGGAGGATATGGAAGCCGCTTACAAGACCTTAAATGGCAATACCGTTGCTCCCGGCGTGCGCTGCATCATCATCCCCGCCACCATGCAGATTTATAAGGAATGTGTTCAGCGCGGCTATGTTACCGCCTTCATTGACGCGGGTGCGGTGGTCTCCACCCCCACCTGCGGGCCCTGCCTGGGCGGCTACATGGGCATTCTCGCCGCCGGAGAACGGTGTATCGCCACCACCAACCGGAATTTCGTGGGCCGCATGGGCCACGTGGACAGCGAGGTCTACCTCGCCAGCCCCGCCACTGCCGCCGCTTCCGCCCTCACGGGCTATATCACATATCCCAAGGAGGTCTGAGCCATGAATACCAAGGGAACCGTTTTCAAATATCCCGACAACGTGGATACCGATGTGATCATCCCCGCCCGGTACTTAAACACCCCCGACGCCAAGGAACTGTCAAAGCACTGCATGGAGGATATTGACGCTGATTATGTAAACCGTGTCCAGCCCGGCGACGTGATGGTGGCGGGCTGGAACTTCGGCTGCGGCTCCTCCCGGGAGCACGCACCTCTCGTCATCAAGACCTGCGGCACCGGCTGCGTCATCGCCAAGTCCTTCGCCCGGATTTTCTACCGCAACGCCATCAACATCGGCCTGCCCATTCTGGAATGTGAAGCTGCCGCCGAGGAGATTCAAGCTGGAGACACCGTCAGTGTGGATTTTGACACCGGCATCATCATCGACCACACATCCGGAAAAACCTATCAGGCCGAGCCCTTCCCGGAATTTATCCAAAACATCATAAAAAAGGGCGGACTGCTTGCATCCTTGAAGGAGATGTGATAATATGACAAGAAATATCGCGCTCATTCGTGGAGACGGCATCGGCCCGGAAATCGTAGAGCAGGCCAAGCTGGTTTTGGACCGGATTGCAGCGCTTTACGGTCATGATTTTCAATACACCGACGTAGACATGGGCGGCAACGCCATCGACAAGTACGGTGACCCGCTCCCCCAGGAAATGCTTGACAAATGCCTGGCCTCCGACAGCGTTCTTCTGGGCGCGGTGGGCGGCCCCAAGTGGAACGGCGTCCCCGGTAATATGCGGCCCGAGAAGGGTCTTCTCCGGCTTCGGGCCGGGATGGGGGTCTACAGCAACAACCGCCCCGCCAAAATCTGGCCCCAGCTGGCATCTGCGTCCCCTTTGAAACAGGAAATTGTAGATAAGAGCATCGATTTTCTTATTGTAAGAGAGCTGATCGGCGGCATCTACTTCGGCAGGCACGAAACCGTCACGGAAAACGGCCAGCCCGTCGCCATCGACGAGCTTCGTTACACCGAAAGCGAAATCCGCCGCATTGGCCGCATCGGCTTTGAAACCGCCCGGAAGCGGAAGAAACGCCTTTGCAGCGTAGAAAAGAGCAACGTGCTGGATTCCTCCCGGCTGTGGAAAAAAGTCATGCACGAGCTGGCGGAGGAATACCCCGACGTGGAGCTGTCCGACATGCTGGTGGACAACTGCGCCATGCAGATTGTCAAAGACCCCAGCCAGTTTGATGTAATCGTCACGGAAAATATGTTCGGCGACATTCTGTCTGACGAGGCCTCCATGATTACCGGCTCCATCGGCATGATTCCCTCCTCCTCTCTGGGCGACGGCACCCGGGGCCTGTATGAGCCCATCCACGGCTCCGCTCCCGACATTGCGGGCCGTGACATTGCCAACCCCATCGGCACGATTCTCGCTGCCGCCATGATGCTGCGCTTCTCCTTTGATATGCCCGAGGAAGCGGACTGCATCGAAGCCGCCGTTTCCAAGGTTCTGGACAGCGGCTGCCGCACCGCCGACATTCTTCCCAGCGCTCCCCACCAGTGCAGCCTGGTTGGATGCACCGAAATGGGAAGATTGATTATAGAGAATTTGAAGAAAGGATGATACTATGCTTCTTTCCGGCTCCGATATCCTCGTTCGCACCCTGATTGAGCAGGGCGTGGATGTCGTCTTCGGCTATCCCGGCGGGCAGGTCATCAACATTTATGACTCCCTGTATAAGTTTCAGGACGAATTGAAGCACGTCCTCACCGCCCACGAGCAGGGCGCGGCCCACGCCGCCGACGGCTACGCCCGGGCTACAGGCAAGGTGGGCGTGGTCATCGCCACCTCCGGCCCCGGAGCCACCAACCTGGTCACCGGCATCGCCACGGCGTATCTCGACTCCGTTCCTTTGGTTGCCATCACCGGCAACGTGCCCAATTCCACCATCGGCACCGACGGCTTTCAGGAAATCGATATCACCGGCGTGACCCTGCCCATTACCAAGCACAATTACTTTGTCGGCTCTGTAGAGGAACTGGCGGACACCATCCGAGAGGCCTTCCGGCTGGCAAAATCCGGCAGACCCGGCCCCGTGCTCATCGACATTCCCAAGGATGTGCAGGTGGCAAAATTCGACTACGAGCCTGCCGAGCCGGTTGCCGCCGACGAGTCCTTCCCCGCCAAGGACATCCGCATCCAGCAGGCGGCGGACACCATCAACGCGGCAAAAAAGCCCTTCCTCTACTTCGGCGGCGGTCTCATCACCAGCGAAGCCCAGGACGAGCTGCTGCAAATGGCGGAGCTGATTGACGCCCCCATCGGCTGCTCCTTAATGGGCATCTCCGGCGTTCCCACCGACTACCCCCGGTTTCTGGGTATGCAGGGTATGCACGGACACTACGCCTGCTCCACCGCCATGCACCACGCCGACTGTATCATCGCGCTGGGCTGCCGGTTCAACGACCGGGTCACCGGCAACCGGGCCAAATTCGCCGTGGGTGCCAAAATCGTACATATCGACATCGACGGCGCGGAGCTGGGTAAGACCGTGGTGCCCGAACAGGGCCTCCGCGGCGATGTGAAGAAGACCCTGCAAAAGCTGATTCCCCTACTGCAAAAAACCGAGCACCCCGAATGGCAGGCGGAAATCGATCAGCTCATTGTGGAAGAGCAGGCGGGCCTTGACAGCCGGGAGGGCATGACGCCCCGGAACGTCATCTGTGCCCTGAACCGCTACTTAAGCGAGAACACCCCCGTGGCGACAGACGTGGGCCAGCACCAGATGTGGGCCGCCCAGTACCTGAACCTGAAAAACAGCCGCCGGTTCCTCTCCAGCGGCGGCCTGGGCACCATGGGCTTCGGCATGGGTGCCGCCATCGGCGCGGCCATGGGCACCGGGGAGCGCACCGTGCTGGTCACCGGCGACGGCAGCTTCGGCATGAACCTGAACGAGCTGGCAACGGCGGTCGCAAACCACGTTCCCATGGTGATTCTTCTTCTCAACAACAGCGTGCTGGGCATGGTTCGCCAATGGCAGACCCTGTTCTTCGACAAGCACTACTCCAACACCACGCTGGACAGCCGCCAAACCGACTTTGTGAAGCTGGCAGAAGCTTTCGGCGCACAGGCCAGCCGGGCGCTGACCCTTGGGGAACTGGAAACCGCGCTGACCGCAGCCTTCGCCTGCGACGGTCCTTATCTCATCGACTGCGCCATCGACAAGGACGAGTTTGTGCTGCCCATGCTGCCCCCCGGCGGTTCTATGGACGATATCATTACAAGGATCGGTGACTGAACATGAAGAAATTTACCATAGCCATTCTGGTCAACAATCAGTTCGGCGTTCTGAACCGGGTCACCAGTATGTTCCGTCGCCGCCAGTTCAATATCACGTCCCTGACCGTGTCCGAGACGGAATCCGAGGAATTCTCCCGGATCACCGTCCAGTCCGAGGGCGATGAAATCAAGAAAGAGCAGCTCATCAACCAGCTTTACAAGCTTCCCGACGTGGTTTCCATCGCGGAGCTGGACAATCTGGACACCGTAAACCGGGAGCTGCTGCTCATTAAGGTCAAAAACGACCCCAATGTCCGGGGCGAAGTCAGCGCCGCCAGCGATGCCTACGAGGGCAAGATCGTGGATTACACCAAGGATTCCATCATCATCCAGATGATCGGCGACAGCCGGAAAATCGACAACTTTGTGACGCTCATGAAGGATTTCGGCATTCTGGAAATCTGTCGCACCGGCGTCGTCTCCCTCCAGCGGGGCGCCACCACCATCCGCCGGGTCACAAATCTCTAATTGACAATGGACAATGTACAATTGACAATTAAGGAGTCCCTGCGGGACATATTTTAAATCATCCCGAAGGGATACCACAATTGTCAACTGTCAACTGTCAATTGTCAATTCCGATGCCCTCCGGTGTACGTTATATCAAACAGCTTAATTTTTTATCAATCTACAAATAAAGGGGTAATGAACATGAATCGTATTTTCTATCAGCAGGACTGTGACCTTCAGAAGCTGGCCGGCAAGACCGTTGCCATCATCGGCTACGGCTCTCAGGGCCACGCCCACGCGCTGAACCTGAAGGAGAGCGGCGTCAACGTCATCGTGGGTCTGTATAACGGCTCCAAGAGCTGGGCCAAGGCCGAGGCCCAGGGCATGACCGTCATGACCGCCGCCGAGGCAACCAAGGCCGCCGACATCATCATGATTCTCATCAACGACGAGAAGCAGGCTGCCCTGTACAAGGAGAGTATCGCTCCCAACCTGACCGCCGGTAAGACGCTGGCCTTCGCCCACGGCTTCAACATCCACTTCGGCTGCATCAAGCCCCCCAAGGACGTCAACGTCATCATGATCGCCCCCAAGGGCCCCGGTCACACCGTCCGCAGCGAGTATCAGGCCGGTAAGGGTGTGCCCTGCCTGATTGCTGTCGAGCAGGATGCCACCGGCGACGCTCTGGACATCGGCCTTGCTTACGCCCTGGGCATCGGCGGCGCTCGGGCAGGCGTGCTGGAGACCGACTTCCGCACCGAGACCGAGACCGACCTGTTCGGTGAGCAGGCTGTTCTGTGCGGCGGTGTCTGCGCCCTGATGCAGGCCGGCTTCGAGACTCTGGTGGAGGCCGGTTACGACCCCCGGAACGCCTACTTTGAGTGCATCCACGAGATGAAGCTGATTGTTGACCTCATCTACCAGTCCGGCTTCAGCGGCATGCGCTACTCCATCTCCAACACCGCCGAGTACGGCGACTATGTCACCGGCCCCAAGATCATCACCGAGGACACCAAGAAGGTCATGAAGAAGATTCTGTCCGACATTCAGGACGGCACCTTCGCCAAGGACTTCCTTCTGGATATGTCCAGCGCTGGCGCACAGGTGCACTTCAACGCCATGCGCAAGCTGGCTGCTGAGCACCCCTCTGAGATCGTGGGTCAGGAAGTGCGCAAGCTGTACAGCTGGAGCGACGAGGATAAGCTGATCAACAACTAAGTTACTACGGTGTCATTGGGAGCCGGTGCACACCGGCTCCCAATGATTTTTTCAATTTTCACAGAAAGCAGGAAAAACCTATGATGATGAAAGACAAGGTCGTGAACGGCCCCCAGAACGCCACCCACCGCAGCCTGTACCACGCCCTGGGCCTAACAGAGGAAGAACAGCAGCGCCCTCTCATCGCCGTGGTCAGCTCCTATAACGAGATCGTCCCCGGTCACATGAACCTGGACAAAATCGTGGACGCCGTGAAGCTGGGCGTTGCCATGGCTGGCGGCACCCCCATCGTGTTCCCCGCCATCGCCGTCTGCGACGGCATCGCCATGGGCCACGAAGGCATGAAGTATTCCCTCGTCACCCGTGACCTGATTGCCGACTCCACCGAGGCCATGCTGAAGGCCCACGGCTTTGACGGCGTGGTCATGGTGCCCAACTGCGACAAGAACGTGCCGGGTCTGCTGATGGCAGCGGCCCGGGTGAATATCCCCGCTATTTTCGTCAGCGGCGGCCCCATGCTGGCAGGCCGGGTAGACGGCAAAAAAACCAGCCTTTCCAGTATGTTCGAGGCCGTGGGCGCTTACACCGCTGGAAGAATTGACGAAGCCCGGCTTACCTACTGCGAAAAGAACACCTGCCCCACCTGCGGCTCCTGCTCCGGCATGTACACCGCCAACTCCATGAACTGCCTGACGGAGGTTCTGGGCATGGGCCTGAAAGGCAACGGCACCATTCCCGCCGTGTACTCCGCGAGAATCGAGCTTGCCAAGCACGCCGGTATGCAGATTATGGAGCTGGTTCGCAAAAACATTCGGCCCCGGGACATCATGACCGCCGCCGCCATTCGCAACGCTCTGACCGCCGACATGGCGCTGGGCTGCTCTACCAACTCCATGCTCCACCTGCCCGCCATTGCCAACGAATGCGGCGTGGACTTTAACCTCGATATGGCCAACGAAATCAGCGCCGTGACCCCCAATCTGTGCCATCTGGCCCCCGCCGGCCCCACCTATATGGAGGACCTGAACGCTGCCGGCGGCGTGTACGCGGTGCTGAAAGAGCTGACCAAGAAGGATCTGCTGGACACCTCCGTGATGACCGTCACCGGAAAGACGCTGGGCGAGAACATCGCGGACGCTGTCAACAACGACACCTCCGTTATCCGCACGGTAGAGAACCCCTATTCCCCCACCGGCGGTATTGCCGTGCTCCGGGGCAATCTGGCTCCCGAGGGCAGCGTAGTCAAGCGCAGCGCGGTGCTGCCGGAAATGCTGGTGCACGAAGGCCCCGCCCGGGTCTTTGAATCCGAGGAGGAGGCCCAAGCCGCCATCAACGCGGGGGACATCCACCCCGGCGACGTGGTTGTCATCCGCTACGAAGGCCCCAAGGGCGGCCCCGGTATGCGGGAAATGCTGAATCCCACCTCTGCCATCATGGGCATGGGTCTGGGAAATTCCGTGGCCCTCATTACCGACGGACGGTTCTCCGGCGCAACCCGTGGCGCCTGCATCGGCCACGTGTCCCCGGAAGCGGCCTCCGGCGGCCCCATCGGCATCGTCCGGGAGGGCGACATCATCTCCATCGATATTCCCAACAATAAGCTGGAACTGAAGATTTCCGAGGAAGAAATGGCGGAACGTCTGGCAAACTTCACCCCCAAGAAGAAGGAACTGTCCGGTTACCTGAAACGCTACGCCGCGCTGGTGTCCAGCGGCGCGAAGGGTGCGATTCTGAACGTATGAAGCTGAACAAACTGCACATTCGACTAAATTCCCTGGCGATTTTCCGGGCGCTGCTGGCTGACCCCGTAGTATCCGCGCTGCTGGACTACTTAAGCAGCCGGGAAAACGACACCGCGCAGGCCGTCTCCAAGTACGCCGCTTTTGTGTCTTCCCTTTACGACACGGAGAAGCGGACGCTGGCGGGCTACGTCCAGCACATCGTCAACAACGATGAGAATGCCTACATCCGCATGATCGGCAAGGGCGCGAAGCCCTGGCCCGAGATGGAAGTGGAGGTAGAGCAGGAGCTGGAAATTTTGCAGGCCGTCGCCGACCTGACCCCGGAAGCCCTCCGGGAAGGCCTTAACTGGGACGGATATCTTCCCGTTTTCGCCACGAAACGCGTGAATATCGCGGAAAGCTACCACCAGCGCTGCGCCAATATCCACCGGTACGGCTTTGGGTTATACGCCAAGCACATCATGTTCTACATCGGCGAGGGAAACCGCATCGTCCCCGTCATCAACCCCGATCAGACCCGGCTGTCCTCCCTCGTCGACTACAAGCGGGAGCAGCAGATTATTCTGGACAACACCATTGCCCTGCTGGAAGGCAAGCCCGCCGCCAACATTCTGCTCACCGGCGACGCGGGCACCGGCAAATCCTCCACCGTCAAGGCGGTGGTCAACGAGCTCCACGACCGGGGCCTGCGGATTCTGGAGGTGCGCAAGGAGCAGCTTCATGCCATCCCCGCCATTTTGGACGAGCTGAACACCAACCCCCTGAAATTCATCCTGTTCATCGATGACCTGAGTTTTCAGAAGGACGATGACAATTTCAGCGCTCTCAAGGCCATTTTAGAGGGCAGCGTCTCCGCCAAGAGCCGCAACGTGGTGATCTACGCCACCTCCAACCGCCGCCATCTGGTAAAGGAGAGCTTCTCCGGCCGGGACGGCGATGATATCCACCGCAACGACACCATGCAGGAGATCATCTCCCTGTCCGAGCGGTTTGGCATTCAGGTCACCTTCCAAAAGCCCAGCAAGGAAGTCTACCTCGGCATCGTCCGGCATCTGGCGGAGGAAAAAGGTGTCACCATGGACACAAACCAGCTGGATATGCTGGCGGAACGCTTCGCGCTGGGCCGGGGCGGACGCTCAGCAAGAGCCGCTACCCAGTTCATCGACGGGCTGCTGGCGAAGCAGTAAAAATCAGGAGGAACCATTATGAATTTTCTCGAAATCGCCCAAACCCGGCAGTCCTGCCGTGCATACGACGAGCATCGCCCCGTAGAACAGGAGAAGCTGGACGCCGTGCTGGAAGCGGCCCGCCTTGCCCCCTCCGCCTGCAACGCCCAGCCCTACCATCTCACCGTCTGCCGTGGGGAAGCGGCAAAGGCGGCGGCAAAAGCCTGTAGTGGGCTGGGCATGAACAAATTCGCCTCACAGGCCCCGGTTCTGATCGTCATTTCCGAGCAGCCCTACAGCAAATCCGCCGCCATGGGCGCGAAGGTCAAAGGCATCGACTACCGCTCCATCGACATCGGCATCACCGCCGCCTACCTGACGGCGGAGGCCACGTCTCAGGGGCTGTCCAGCTGCATTCTCGGATGGATTGACGACAAAAAGCTGCGGGAGATCACCGGCATCGACTCCCCCGCCCGGCTGGTTATCACTCTTGGCTATGCCGCCGAGGGGGATCCCCTCCGTCCCAAAAAGCGAAAGGACTTTGACACACTGGTCAGCGTGAAGGAATGAACAATGGCTCCCTCAATAAGGGAGCCTTCTTCTTTGCCGCACAGCAGAAACGATACCGAGCTGTACCCAATGGTGTATCGAATACGCACCAGCCGAGCACGCATTGGCTGGCCGCCCTGCGGCCCACGCATTGTCAACGGCGACTCGCCGCAAAAACCCCGGCATCCGAAGATGCCGGGGAAAATTGTGTACCGTCAAAAATTACTTGACAATGTTCATGGTCACATTGGCGGTGCTGGCGGGTTCGGGAACGTCCGCGTTGTCAACGACAACCTTGCCGGAGACGATGTCAGCCAGCATAGCCTCGTAGTCAACAACGGTCCAGCCTTCCAGAGACCAGGTAGCGGTGGGCAGGCCCACAGCGCCCTCGGCAGCGCCCAGAGTGATGGCGGTGTTGCCGTCGCCGATGAAGGCGTTCCAGCTGTCCTCGGACTCAGCAGCCTTCAGAGCCTGCTGAGCAGCCTCGCCGATGCCCTTCATAGCGGAGGTGATAACGGTGGGGGACTCGAAGGACTGGTCAACGTCAACGCCGATGACATTGGCATCCTCAGCGGAAGCGGCAGCGGCGATGGACTGGAACATGGAGCCGCCACAGGCGAAGATAACCTCAGTGCCGTTGGTGTACCAGCCGGCAGCCATGGTCTGCAGCTCGTTGGAAGCCTGGAAGGAAGAACCGTACAGCCAGGAGTAGTTCATCTCGACCTGCACGCCCAGCTTGGCAGCGGCAGCGTCAGCGCCCTGCACGAAGCCGTAGCCGTAGCGGTCACAGGCAGCGTTGGTACCGCCGCCGCCGCCGCAGAAGCCCAGCTTGGTGTAGCCGTCCATAACGGCAGCGTAGCCGGCCAGGTAGCCGCACTGCTCCTCACGGAAGCAGATGCCGGCAACATTGTTCATGCCCATTGCCCAGCCGTCGATGAAGACGAACTTGACGTCGGTGAACTCAGCGGCAGCCTTTGCCAGAGCGTTGCCCTGCATAAAGCCGGCGCAGACAATAACCTCAGCGCCGTTGTCGGCAGCCAGCTTCATGGCGTCGTAACGGTCGTCGTCGGTAGCCTGATCGCCGCCGGCGGGCTGATAGTACTTGTAGGACTTGCCGTTCTGTGCGGCGTACAGCTTCACGCCGTCGAAGGTGCCCTGGTTGAAGGACTTATCCTTCAGCTGGCCCACGTCGGTGACGAAGGCGATCTGATACTTGCCGTCGGCAGAGGTCATTTCGTCGGGCACGTCGTCTGCGGAAGCCGCAGCGGCGGGAGCCTCGGTAGCGGCAGCCTCGGTCTCAGCGGGAGCCGCAGGAGCCTCGGTAGCAGCGGGAGCCGCAGGAGCCTCGGTGGCGGCGGGGGCAGAGGAGCCGCCGCAGGCAGCCAGCGCCAGCGTCATAGCCAGAACCAGCAGCACAGCCAGAATCTTTTTCATGATGTATTCCTCCAAAATTTTAGGATTCGGTATCGGAACATACCTTTTTCATTGTCGCACATTTCCCACAAAAAATCAACACCCAAACGTGATTTTTCCGGGAATTTCCGCCAAGTAAAAGCAAATGTCACTCGTTAGCGGACATATGCTCCCCGGCAGTGAAGCCATAGGGCAAAAGCTGAGCCAGAGTCACCGTCTCAAAGCCCTTATCGTTTACCAGATAGATGCGGAAATCGTCTCCGCAGAACTCCCGCATGACCTGACGGCAGACGCCGCAGGGTGGGAAGGCTCCGGTGATGACGCCACCCTTTCCGCCGCAGACGGCGATGGCGGTAAAGTCCCGGTGTCCGTCATAGACGGCCTTGAAAATTGCCGTCCGCTCGGCGCAGTTGGTGGGACTGTAGGCAGCGTTTTCGATGTTGCAGCCCTGATAGACGCTTCCGTCGGCACACAGCAGCGCCGCGCCCACCTGAAAACCGGAGTAGGGCGCATAGGCGTGGCCCATGGCTTCCATTGCAAGTTTACATAATTCATTTGGCAGCATCGTTGCCCTCCTAAAGGTAGGGCGGGGGCTTGCCCCCGCCGCAGCGCAGTCGCAATTCTACATATCATCTGGTTTCAGCGACCATTTGTCCGGGTTTTCATCAATATAACGCCAACATTCCTGATATGCCTTTTCGTTTCTTAGTACCGTTTCATAGAACGAGGTTTGAAACCATTTCCAGCCCGGTGTGTCGAACAATTGGTTCAACACGCGAGTCGTCAAAGACTTATACGCACCGACGACACCCGAAAGCGAAGCTTCGCTGCCCTCAGTCAGGGTCAGAATCGCGTGGATATGGGTTGGCATGATCACATATTTATCCAGCCTCATATGCAGGAATCTTTTCTCCAGTTCCAACAGCTGCTGCCGCGCAATTTCTCCCGGCGGCAGCAGGCGAATACACGCCCTCTGATTTGTGTTTCCGTTCTGTACCAAGGATAATGATGGGACATCCGGAAGCGTGTGAATTGTGACAAAATAGCAACCCGGGAGACTGTAGTCGTATTGTTTTAACCTTGGATGCTTACGGCTTTGATATTCCATGGCAGTATTCGTTATCTGGTTGGCGGGGGCAAGCCCCCGCCCTACCCTATGTTACACGATTTCTCCTGCGAAGCTTTTGCCAGGCGTGGAATACGCCACCCCCAGCAGTTCCGTAACCGTGGCGGCGATGTCGGCAAAGCTGGCCCTTGTGCCTAAGTTCCCGGGCTTTACAGCCTGACCCAGCACCAGCAGGGGCACATATTCTCTTGTGTGGTCGGTGGTGGCGGTATAGGATGGATCACAGCCGTGGTCGGCGGTAATCATCAGAATATCCTCCGGCCCCAATTTGGGCAGGAACTCCCCCAGCCAGGCGTCAAATTCCGACAGGGCCTTCGCGTAGCCGTCAATATCCCGGCGGTGTCCGTAGACCATGTCGAAATCCACCAGATTCACGAAGCACAGGCCGTGAAAATCCCGGGCGGCAAAGTCGTCCGTATGGGCCATCCCGTCGGCATTGCTCTTGTTGAAGACGTACTCCGTATCCCCGTGTCCCGCGAAAATATCATGGATTTTGCCCACGGCAAGGCAGTCGAGCCCCGCTGCCCTGACGGCGTCCAGCATGGTTTCTGCAGGGGGCTCCAGAGAAAAATCGTGGCGGTTGGGCGTGCGGCGGAAGCCCTCGGCAGGACTGCCCACAAAGGGCCTTGCAATCACCCGGCCCACGCCGTGTGTGCCCCGCAGAATCTGCCGGGCCTTGCGGCAGGCGTCGTACAACTCCTCAAGAGGAACCACAGCCTCATGGGCGGCGACCTGAAACACAGAGTCGGCAGAGGTATATACGATCCACTTGCCCGTCTCCATATGCTCTTTGCCGTAATCCCGAATGACCTCCGTGCCGGAATAGGGCTTGTTGCACAGCACCCCCCGGCCCGTGGCAGCTTCAAAGGCATCCAGCACCTCTTTCGGGAAGCCCTCGGGATAGGTGGGCAGGGGCTTGGGGGAGATGATACCGGAAATCTCCCAGTGGCCGATGGTGGTGTCCTTTCCCATGGACTTCTCCGTCAGCCGGGCATAGGCCCCCACGGGGGCGTCAGTCTTGGGAAGACACTCCACGCCGTCAATATTGCCCAAACCGGCGGAAATCATATTCGGAATCCGCAGTTTCGAGGAAGACGCACAGGCCCGCAGGGTGTTCACCCCCACATCGCCGAAGCTCTCGCTGTCCGGCATGGCCCCGATGCCGAAGGAATCCAGAACGATTAAAAAGATACGCTTCATAAAATCACCTGATTCATGGTTGATAGAGAAAATTGTTCTTTAGTTGACAATTGACAGTTGACAATTTAGGAATCCCTGCGGGACAATTAAAAAATGTCATAACTGGCAGGTTCCTATGGAAAAACCGCAGGTATTTCGTGCTTGTAGTTTATTTTAATTCATCCCGAAGGGATACCACAATTGTCAATTGTTCATTGTCAATTGTCAATTCAATTCTCCTTTACTTTCCTTCCATTGCCACAGCCACGTCCAGCGCCACCTCCATCATGGTGGTGAAGGCGGTCTGCCGCTCTTCCGAGGTGGTTTCCACGCCCTTGAGCACATGGTCGGAAATGGTGCAGATGCACAAGGCGCGCTTACCGTACCGTGCAGCGTTCATGTACAGGGCGGCGGCTTCCATTTCCAGAGCCATGACACCCATCTTTCGCAGACCGTACACGCTGTCCAGGCCCTCGGGAACACCAATATGGTCGCCGTAGAACACATCGGAGGAATTGACATTGCCCACATGGTAGGTAGCCCCGTGGGCTTCGGCGGCCTTCACCGCTTCGGTGAGCAGCTCAAAGCTCGCAATGGGGGCAAAGGTGCCGGGCAGATGGAACTGGGCGCCAAAATTGGAATCGGTGCAGGCGCCCTGGGCAATCACCAGGTCGTAGAGGTTGATGTCATCCTGAATGGCCCCGGCGGAACCAACGCGAATGATATTCTCCACGCCGTAGCCGTTAAACAGCTCGTGGGAGTAAATGCCGATGGCGGGCATCCCCATACCGGAGGCCATGACGGAGACCTTTACGCCTTTATAGGTGCCGGTGTAGCCCTGAACGCCCCGGACGTTGTTGACCAGAACAGGGTTTTCGAGGAAATTTTCCGCGATGAATTTGGAGCGCAGAGGGTCGCCGGGCATCAGCACGGTTTTGGCGAAATCCCCGGGCTTCGCGGAAATATGAGGGGTGGGAGTTGTAAACATAGCATAGTCCTCCTTATGAGACAGTATGGAGAGTGGAGAGTGAAGAGTGGGAGAGTGAAGAGTGAGAAGTGAGGAGTGAGAAGTGAGGAGTGAGAAGTGAAGATCTGGATTACTTTTCTAATTTCATCGCCGAAGGCGATACCATCACTCCACACTCCACACCCCTAATTCAATAAGTGCCGTCGTTTTCCAGTCCTTTTGCAATCTTGACGATTCGGGAGGTGCCCAGCCGGTCGGCACCCAGCTCGATGAATTTTTCAGCGTCCTCCAGAGAGGAGATGCCGCCGGCGGCCTTGATTTTCACATGGGGAGCCACGTGCTTCTTAAACAGTGCCACATCCTCAAAGGTAGCCCCGGCCTTGGAAAAGCCCGTGGAGGTCTTGATATAGTCCGCGCCGGAATCCGACACGCACCTGCACATGGCAATCTTTTCTTCGTCGGTGAGCAGACAGGTTTCGATAATGACCTTCAGGAGTTTTCCCTTACAGGTCTTTTTCACGGCAGCGATCTCGTCGGTGATTTCTGCCCACTTGCCCTCCTTGGCCCAGCCGATGTTGATGACCATGTCCACCTCGTCCGCGCCGTTATCTACCGCATCAGAGGCCATGAAGCACTTGGCGGCGGTGGTGTCGTAGCCGTTGGGGAAGCCGATGACG
>CAMFBN010000023.1 GCA_945948535.1 uncultured Clostridia bacterium | reverse complement strand
GGGATACCACAATTGTCAATTGTTCATTGTCAATTGTCAATTCAATTCTCCTTTATACAATTAGTTTCTCACACAGGAGGACACCCAGTGTTTCAGAAAAACAATCCCGAAAGCTGGCTCATTGTGGGCCTTGGCAATCCCGGAAGAGAATACGAGCGCTCCCGCCACAACTGCGGCTTCCGGGCGCTGGACATTTTGGCCCAGAAGCTGGGGGTCAAGGTCGATAAGCTGAAATTTCAGGGGCTGTACACCCAGACCAGCTACAACGGTGTCAAGCTGTTTCTGCTGAAACCCCAGACCTATATGAACCTGTCCGGGCGGTCGGTTTTGCAGCTTTCCGCCTTCTTTAAAATCCCGCCCCAGAGAATCATCGTGATGTTTGACGACATTTCTCTGGAGCCGGGACGCCTGCGGGTGCGGGCAAACGGCTCCGCCGGGGGCCACAACGGCATCAAGTCCATCATTCAGGAGCTGGGCAGTCAGGAATTTCCCCGGGTCAAGATCGGCGTGGGAGCCAAGCCCACGCCGGAATACGATCTGGCGGACTGGGTGCTGTCGTCTTTCTCGGCGCAGGACGAAAAGGCCCTGAGCGTGTCCCTGAAAAACGCCGCTGACGCCGCCCTCGCCATCATCGACCACGGGGTGCCGGAGGCCGCCAACCGGTTCAATGGTTCCCATCCCTAAAAACAATTGACAGTTGACAATTGACAATTGACAATGCGAATCAAGATTTGAAATGTTGCAAATAACCAGAGTACGAATGGATTTGTCTTCCTGAGCGAGCGCAGCGAGTCGAAGGATCTTCCGCGTTCGTCACACAGTACGGTCAAATCACCGAAAAGATCCTTCGACTACGCGCTTCGCGCTCCGCTCAGGATGACATACGTTTCTGTTATTCCAGCGTTTACCGTGTTTCAACTATTGATTCGCATTGACAGTTGACAGTCATTGTGTCCCTGCGGGACAATTAGATATTCGTATTGTGTTGGTGCCCATTTTGAATCCATCCCGAAGGGATACCGCAATTGTTAATTGTCCATTGTCAATTGTCAATTAATATACATTTACCACGGAAAGAGAGATTTTTCTCTCTTTCCGCGTTGTCACGTTGCCAAGAAATGAGGTGTATTTATGGAGAAACTCCTTTCTATGCTGAAATCCATGCCGGAATACAATTCGCTTCTGTCCTCCATGGCGGACGGACAGAGCGCGGCGGTGACCGGCATCGGTCAGATCAACCGCAGCCATATTCTGGCGGGACTGTATCACGACACCGACCGGCCCATGGTGCTGCTGTGTCAGGACGATATGGCGGCCCGGCGGCTTCAGGAGGAGCTGAAGTGCTTCCTCGGGGAAACCGCGCCCATTCTGCCCGGGCGGGAGCTGACGCTGTACGATGCGGCTGTTGCGTCCCGGGCCTGGGAGCAGAAGCGGCTGCGGCAGCTGTACGATTTGGCGCAGGGCAAAACCCGACTGCAAATCCTGAGCTGGGAGGCCCTGAGCCTGCGCACCATGCCCCCCGAGGTGCTGACAAGCGCCGCTTTTACGCTGGAGGTAGGAAAGGAATATCCCCTGGACGACCTGACGGATCGTCTGGTGTCCGCCGGGTACAGCCGCTGCGGCATGGTGGAAGGCCCCGGTCAGTTTGCCCTGCGGGGCGGCATTCTGGATGTGTACTCCCCTGCCGCCGATCAGCCCATCCGGGCGGAGTTCTTCGGAGATGAGCTGGACACCATGGGGTATTTTGACCCCCAGACCCAGCGGCGCAACGAGAATATCGAAAAAATCACCATTCTGCCCGTGGGCGAGACCCAGCCGGGGCTGCACCCCAGGGGCATTGCCGGGCTGTGCAAAGATATTGGAAGTCTGATTTCCCGGCAGAAGCGGCGGAAAAATCCCAACGAGGCCCTGATCGCCACCCTGAGCCGGGATTTGGAGAAGTACGAAAATGACCTCCACAATCCCGCTTCCGACCGGTATATGGCTTTTGTTTATCCCGAAATGGCTACAGCGGCGGATTATATTCCCGAAAACGCCATCGTCGTGCTGTGCGATCAGGGCAATCTTCACCGAGCCGCCCGCACCCGCTGCGACGAAATGGGAATGCAGCTGGATTCCATGCTGCAAGGCGGGCTGGTTGCCGGGGAGCTGTGCGACTATGTGTGCCAGTGGGAGGACTTCTGCGCCGGGTTACGGGGCCGGACAGTGCTGTATTTTGACACCTTCGGCGGCTCCGCCTACCCGGAGGAGTGCCCGCCCAAGGTGCTGCTGCCCATGACCGCCAAGCAGCTTCCCGGCTACGGCGGTAACTTAGACACCGCCGCTTCTGACCTATCCCACTATCAGAAGCAGGAATTCGGCGCTCTGGTGCTCTGCGGCACTCGCAGAAGAGCCGAGATTTTGCAGGAGATGCTGAGCAGCAAGAATCTGTCCTCCTTTATCTGCATTCCCCTCACCACCCTGCCCAAGCCGGGGCAGATTCTGCTGACCGAGGGCATCCTGCCCTACGGAATGGAATACCCCATGAACCGGCTGGCAATCCTCACCGAGGGCCAGCTGATTGCCCGCAGCGAGCCGAAGCGGAAAGCCCCGAAGAAAACCGGCTCCACCAACCGGCAGAAGCTCAACGCCTTCACCGACCTGACCCCCGGCGATCTGGTGGTGCATGAGAACTACGGCATCGGCCGCTTTGTCTGCATGGAGCAGATCAAGGTTGACAACGCCATCAAGGACTATATCAAAATCGCCTATCAGGGCAGCGACACCCTGTACGTCCCCGCCACCCAGCTGGATTTGGTCAGCAAGTACATCGGAGGCGGCGGCGAGGACGCCAATGTGCGGCTCAACAAAATCGGCTCCGACGCCTGGCAGAAGACGAAAGCCAAGGCCCGGAAGGCCGCCAAGGATATGGCGGGGGAGCTGATTCAGCTCTACGCCGCCCGGAAGCGGCAGCCCGGCTACGCCTTCGCGGCGGACTCGCCCTGGCAGAAGGAGTTTGAGGACAACTTCCCCTACCCCGAAACCGACGACCAGCTGCGCTGCATCGACGACATCAAGCGGGATATGGAATCCCCCACCCCCATGGACCGGCTGCTCTGCGGCGACGTGGGCTTCGGCAAAACCGAGGTGGCTCTGCGGGCTGTCATGAAGGCCGTCATGGACGGCAAGCAGGTGGCAATCTTAGTGCCCACCACGGTGCTGGCCCAGCAGCACTACACCACCGCCATGGCCCGGTTCCGGGGCTTCCCGGTGAACATCGACGTGCTCAGCCGGTTCCGCACCCCGAAACAGCAGCAGCAAACCCTGCGGAATTTGGCGGCAGGCTCCGTGGACGTGATTATCGGCACCCACAAGCTGCTGCAAAAAAGCGTGCAGTTCAAGGATTTGGGGCTGCTGGTTATTGATGAAGAGCAGCGCTTTGGCGTCAGCCACAAGGAGCGCTTAAAAGAAATGTCCAAGGGTGTGGACGTGCTGACATTGTCCGCAACGCCCATCCCCCGGACGCTGAACATGGCCCTGTCCGGTATCCGGGATATGTCCACCATTGAGGAGCCCCCCGCCGACCGCTACCCGGTGCAGACCTTCGTCATGGAGCACAACAACGCGGTGATTGACGATGCCATCCGCCGGGAGGTGGAGCGGGGCGGGCAGGTTTACTATCTCCACAACCGCACGGAAACCATCGACCAATGCGCCAGTGCCCTCCAACGGCGGATTCCCGGCCTGCGGGTGGGCGTGGCCCACGGACAGATGGGGGAAGATGCCCTGAGCGATGTGATGCAGGCCATGACGGAAGGGGACATTCAGGTGCTGGTGTGCACCACCATCATTGAAACCGGTCTGGACATCCCCAACGCCAACACCCTGATTATTGAGAACGCCGACCGGTTCGGCCTGAGCCAGCTCCACCAGCTCCGGGGCCGGGTGGGCCGTTCCACCCGCCACGCCTACGCCTACTTCACCTACCGGCCCGACAAAAATCTGACGGAAATTGCCGAAAAGCGGCTGTCCGCCATCCGGGACTTCGCGGAGTTCGGCTCCGGCTTCAAAATCGCCATGCGGGATCTGGAGATTCGGGGCGCGGGCAATCTGTTGGGCGCGGAACAGTCCGGGCACATGATGAGCGTGGGCTACGATATGTACCTGAAGCTGCTGGACGAGGCGGTTCTGGAGGAACAGGGAGCGGCCCCCAAGACCCCCGACTGCACCGCCGACCTGAACGTCACCGCCAACGTGGACAAGGAGTATGTGTCCCGGGGCGAGGAGCGGATGGATCTGTACCGCCGGATGGCTGCCATCCGCACCCAGGAGGATGCCGACGACCTGCTGGACGAAATCGTGGACCGCTACGGCGAGCCGCCCAGAGGGGTGCTGAACCTCATCGATATCGCCCTGCTCCGGGCCAAGGCCCGGGAAACCGGCATCAAGGACATCAAGCAGAAGGCCGGCGATGTGCTGTTCACCCTTGTAAACCTCAACTTCGAGGCCGTGAGCGCATTGTGCAATGATCCGGACTACAAGACCCGGGTCACCTTCCTCGCCAGCGCCAAGGAGCCCACGCTGCGGTTGAAGCTGGCTGACCGCGTGGACAGCCTGAAGCAGAGCAAGGTCTTTATCGACCGCTACCGCGGCTGCTGCAATTCTTAACAGCACGACAAACTGTAATTTATCAAATTGACAATTGACAGTTGACAATTGACAATTAAGGAGTCCCTTCGGGACAATTAAAATGTTATATTGGGAATACTAGGTATTTTCCACATGAATATGTTGTGTTCCGTAATTTGAGTTATATTTTAATTCATCCCGAAGGGATACCACAATTGTCAATTGTTAATTGTCCATTGTCAATTAAATTCCAATTTGCCTGCCTGCTCTGGTTATATCCCTTTGCATTTCTTAATAAATTGTTACGCTTGTTGCTTTTCCGAAAAGATATGTTATAATATTGCAAATTATCCTTCAAAGAGGAGGAATTTCACTATGTCACAGGGTAAATTTTCCAGCCCCCGTCCTCACCGGGAAGAGGAGCGGGAAATTGAAAAGGCCTACCGGGACCTGACCCGGAAACAGTCTCACAAAACCTACGAGCACAGGGTGACGGCGGAGGACATGGCCCGGGCGGCCCAGCCCCTGCCCACCGATGAGGATGTGCCCGATATTTCCATTCCGAATACGGCGGAGGAAGCGTTTCCCACGGAGGACGCCTTCCCGGAACTGTTCGCTTCTCCGGAGGCCGCCCCTTCCGCCGAGACAGAGGACCGGCAGATTGAGGAAGCCTTCCGGCAGGTGACGGGGCAGCCAGTGAAGCACAAGGCCAAGGTAGGGTCGTCCTTTGATTACATTCCCGAGGAGCCCGAGTTTTCCCCCGAGGGGGCAAAACCGGCAGACAAATCCGGCGATAAGCCCCAGTGGATGAACGAAGTCGTGGAATTCTACCAGCAGAACTCCAAGCTGGTGCTGGCGGCCCTGTGCGCCGTGTCGGTGATGGTCATTGTGTTCGTGATTCTGCTGTTCGCCCGCAGCGCCAAGGACCCCTACGGTGAGAAGATTCTGAGTAACGTGTACATCGGCGATGTGAACGTGGGCGGCATGACCAAAAGCGAGGCCGTCAGCGCGCTGAAGGACGCCATCGGCAGCGTCTACACCACCGAGGATATGTTCATCGACCTGTCCGGCACCCAGTTGAAAATCACCCCCAAGGATTCCGGCGCGTCTTTTGACTGTAGCGGCGCCGTGGAGGAAGCCTACGCCTACGGACGCACCGGCACCCAGAATGAGCGGGACGCGGCGTATAAAGCATCGAAAACCGAACCGCACAACATTGCGATTCTCCCCTATCTGAACCTGAAAACCGACAATATCCGCAAATTCCTGACGGACAAGTCCAGCAATTCCGGCAGCACGCTGGTGCAGACCAGCTATGGGCTGGAGGGTGCGGAACCGGAGCTGTCCGCCGACAAGTTTGACAAAAACGCTCCCACCCAGACGCTGGTCATCACTCTGGGCAAGCCCGGCGTGGGCTTTGACCCCGACACCGTCTACAATCAGGTGCTGGACGCCTACAGCCAGCGTAGTTTCCTCGTCACCGTGGAGGATGTGCAGACGCTGAAGGACCCCGATCCCATTGACCTGGAAAAGCTCTACAAGGAATTCTACATCGCGCCGGTGAACGCCGTCATGGACCCCAAAACCGGCAAGACCACCGCCGGTTCCTACGGCTACGAATTTGACAAAGAGGCCGCCCAGAAGCTGCTGGATGCAGCCCAGTTCGGCGACGAGGTACGGATTCCC
Organism: uncultured Clostridia bacterium; assembly: GCA_945948535.1. Taxonomy (GTDB): domain Bacteria; phylum Bacillota; class Clostridia; order Oscillospirales; family Oscillospiraceae; genus Faecousia. The sequence continues at coordinate 29,778 of CAMFBN010000023.1, read as the reverse complement.
ATGCAGTACATCGAGCCGGAAATTGCCGACGCCAGCGGCTTCTTCGGCGACACCCTGGGCGAATACCAGACCCGGGCCTCCGGCAGCGATAACCGTCTGACCAATCTGCGCATCGCCTGCGAGGCCATCAACGGCCGGGTGCTGAATCCCGGCGAAGGCCTTAATTTCCGGGACGCCGTGGGCAGTCTCAGCACCTCCCGGGGCTTCAAATCCGCTCCGGATGATATAGGGCTGGAGGAAACCGCCGGCGGCGGTGTGTCTCAGGTCTCCTCCACGCTGTACTGCGCCGCCCTGCTGTCCGACCTGACGGTCAGCAACCGGGTGAACCTTGACTATCTTCCCAGCTTTGTCAAGGAGGGCTTCGACGCCGCCGTGAATCTGACCATCAAGAACCCCCTGTCCTATCCGGTGCGTATCAGCGCCCAGTACAGCGGCGGCTATGTCCGTATCAGCATTTCCGGCACGGAGCAGCGGGACTACTACCGGATGCTTGGCTCTGAGGTCACCAAGACCCTCAAGGCGGAAACAGAGTTCAAGGAATATCCCTACGGCAACGCCGAGGGAATCCAAAATGATGACACAATTCAGGAGGGCCGGGACGGCTATCAGGTCAAGAGCTACAGCGTCCGCTACGACCGGGCCACCGACCAGAAGCTCACCTCCGACTATATCGCCACCTCCAACTATAACCCGGTCAACTATATTTACGCCGTAGTTGTGGAACCGGAAACCTCCGAAACGGAGGAGTGGGAAGAAACCACCACGCCCACCACCGAGGAGGATTGGTCCGAGGACGAGGATATCGACGAAGATCAGGCCGCATAACCAAAAAGCACCCTCTCACGGAACGTAAGAGGGTGCTTTTGTCCCGATTTCCGCCTTGACTTTACAGGGCGTGCACTCTATAATTTGTATGATAAATGTGAAAAATCAGGAGGGGTCGCCATGCCCGGAGGAAAACACATTCTCGGCAAAAGCAAAGCAAAACGGGTCTTCGGCACCGCCCGGGTGGGCGACCGGGGGCAGATCGTCATTCCCAAGGAGGCCCGAGAGCTGTTCGGCATTCAGCCGGGGGACACCCTGCTGATTCTGGGCGACGCGGAAACCGGGCTGATTGTCTCCCGGCCGGAGGTTCTGAATGATCTGGCTGACCAGCTTCTGAAGCAAATGAAAAATGAGGGGTAGAAATATGGAAGAATTACTGGAACTCTATCAGACCATGGGGATTTCTCCCGCCGTGTACGCTTACGGGGAAAAGGCGCTGGAGGGCCTCAAGGACCGCTTCGCCGCCATTGACCGGGTGGCGGAGTACAATCAGGCCAAGGTACTGCGGGCCATGCAGAAAAACAGGGTATCCGCCGCCTGCTTCGTGCCCACCTCCGGCTACGGCTACGACGATTTGGGGCGGGACACGCTGGAGCGGGTCTACGCCGATGTGTTCCACACCCAGGCCGCGCTGGTGCGGCCCCAAATTACCTGCGGCACCCACGCCCTGACCGTGGCGCTCAGTGCCAACCTGCTGCCCGGGGACGAACTGCTGTCCCCTGTAGGCCTGCCCTACGACACCCTGCAGGAGGTCATCGGCATCCGGGAAAGCCCCTGCTCGCTGGCGGAATACGGCGTTGCCTACCGGCAGGTTGACCTGCTCCCGGACGGCAGCTTTGACTACGAGGGCATCCGGAAAGCCATCAATCCCAAAACAAAGCTCATCACCATTCAGCGCTCCAAGGGCTACGCCACCCGGCCCACCTTCTCCGTCTCCCAGATTGGGGAACTGATCGCCTTCTGCAAGAGCGTCAAGCCAGACGTGCTGGTGATGGTGGACAACTGCTACGGCGAGTTCGTGGAGACCATGGAGCCCTCCGATGTGGGCGCGGACATGACCGTGGGCTCTCTTATTAAAAACCCCGGCGGCGGTCTGGCCCCCATCGGCGGCTACATCTGCGGCACCCGGGAATGCGTGGACCGCTGCGCCTACCGGCTGTCCGCTCCCGGTCTGGGCAAAGAGGTGGGCGCGAACTTAGGGCTTATGACGAGCCTGTATCAGGGCTTCTTCCTGGCTCCCACCGTCACGGCAAGCGCGGAAAAGGGCGCGGTTTTTGCCGCCAACCTCTATGAGCCGCTGGGCTTCCGGTGTGTCCCGAACGCCACGGAAAGCCGCCACGATATCATTCAGGCGGTGGAGCTGGGCAGCGAAGAAGGCATGATTGCCTTCTGCAAGGGCATTCAGGCCGCGGCCCCGGTGGACTCCTTCGCCACCCCCTACCCCAGCGATATGCCCGGCTACAGCGACAAGGTCATTATGGCGGCAGGTGCCTTTGTGCAGGGCAGCTCCATCGAGCTTTCCGCCGACGGCCCCATCCGCCCACCCTACGCCGTGTATTTTCAGGGCGGCCTGACCTGGTACAACGCAAAGCTTGGCATCCTCATGAGTTTGCAGAAAATGGCGGACGCCGGACTGATCAGCCTGTGACCGCAGTGCGGCCAGCCAATGCGTGGCCCGCAAGGCGGGCGGCTAATGCGTGCGCAGGCTGGGTGCGTATCAATGCACCATTGGGTACAGGCTCGGTATCGTTACCCGGCGCTGTTGATTAGCTATATTCTGCTTTAGTTGACAATTGACAGTTGACAGTTGACAATTAAGGAGTCCCTACGGGACAATTAAAAAATGTCATAAATGGCAGGTTCCTTTGGGAAACCCACTGGTATTTCGTGCTTGTAGTTTATTTTAATTCATCCCGAAGGGATACCACAATTGTCAATTGTTCATTGTCAATTGTCAATTAAATTCCCCTTTTGCTGACTTAACCCGTTCACCATCATTCAAATAATAGGAAGAGGTAGATTTATGAGTTGGTTCTGGTTTTCCATCATCGCGCTGCTGTGCTGGTCAGGCTCCGATTTCTTCTCGAAAATCGGCTGCCGGGACCCCAAAGATAAGTACAGCCAGTATAAAATGGTCATCGCCGTGGGCGTGGTCATGGGGCTGCACGCGGCCTATGAAATTTTCATCGGCGGCGTAGAGATTTCCTGGGACGTTATCTGGACATACCTGCCGGTATCGCTATTGTACATCGGCTCCATGACCCTTGGCTATGTGGGCCTTCGCTACATTGAGCTGTCCATTTCCTCCCCCATCTGCAACGCCAGCGGCGCGCTGGTGGCGGTGATTGCCATTGTCACCGGCACCGCCGGGCCGATGGCTGCTGCCCAGTATCTCGCCATCGTGCTGGCCTGTGCCGGTGTCATCGGTCTGGGCTTTGTGGAGGCAAATGAGGACGAGGAACTCCGTGCCGCCCGGCAGGAGGCCTCCAACTACAAGTACGCCAAAAGCTGGCTGGCGCTGGCACTGCCCGTCGCCTACTGCCTGCTGGACGCCGTCGGCACCTTTGCCGACGATCTGGTGCTGGAAACGCTGAATGAAGATTCCGCCAACGTGGCCTATGAGCTGACCTTCCTGGCGGCGGGCATTGTCTGCTTTGTCTACACGGTCATTATCAAGAAGCAGAAGCTGCTTCCCAAAATGGAGCTGCCCAAGTACATTGGCGCGGGCTTTGAGACTGCCGGTCAGCTGGCCTACATCTACGCCCTTGCCAGCGGAGAATCCGCTCTGGCCGCCCCCATCATCGCCTCCTACTGCATGGTGAGCGTTCTGTGGAGCCGCCTGTTCCTGAAGGAAAAGCTCAGCTGGAAGCACTATGTGTGCATTTTCGTCACCTTCGCGGGCATCGTGATTATGGGCGTCTACGATATGTAATACTATTTCTTGATAAAATTATTTAATTTTATCAAGAAGACACCGCCTGACGGCGTTGTCGTTTCCGTGATTTTCGGAATAGAAAATCACGGAAACACGTCTCATTATGATCTTCATATAGAAAACTTCAATTCTTTCGAATTAATGTTTTCTATTGAATATCAGTATAAAGAACCGGCTCTGCGCATCGCAGAGCCGGTTTCCTATTTATGGAGCTTTCCAATGACCTTATCCTTCATCCGGGACAGGAGATTCCCCATGGTCAAAGTCTCGGAATCCACGCTGCGGGCAAGGTAATCGTCGATATACTTGGGGTGATAAACCCGGCTGCGGCGGTAGGCCTTGTCCAAAGGCTGCTCAAAAATATGCCGGATGTACTCTCCCAGCTCCTCTTCCAGCCGCTTTGGGTAGTCGGGGTCTACCAGTATGGGCTGGCTCAGCATCTGAATGTAAGCCTCGTCGTTCCGGTCCAGCTCGATAATCCGCTGGATCGCCGCGTCAAAGGACGGGTAGTCCGCCACATTGATGAAGGCATCTTTATTAAAAATCTCCGTCACCGTGGGGCTGCCGTAATACACGGGAATCGTGTCGGCGTAGAAGGCGTCCATGATTTTTTCCGTCACGAAGCCATAGTGGTTGGTGCTCTCAAAGCACAGGGTGAATTTGCACTTTCTCTGAAACTCCACCTTGCTCTCGTTCTCAAAGCTGACCACCTTTCCGTCCGGCATATTGTTGAGGTAAGAGCCAGGGGATTCCACCCGCTTATACGCACACAGCTTTTTGAAAAAGTCCCCTCGGATATTGAATTCCGACTCGTGGCCCGCAATGAAATTGGCAAAGTACTCCTTCTGTTTCAGCAACGCCTTCGCTGTTTCCGGGTTTCTGGGCTTATCCGGCAGGCTTTGCCAGTGGTTCCGGGGCCAGACACAGGTGGGCAGGTAGAAATTCCGGTCGCCAAAGGAAATCGGATAGGGGCAGATGGCGTAATCGATCAGGTTAAAATCCGGGATGTAGTTTTCTCCCGAGTGCATGATGCGCACCTGGGGCTTTCCGCAATAGGGATAGTGGTTCTCCTCGGAAAAATTGCAGATCAGGTAATCCGGGTCATCGGAAATCTGAACGTCAAAGCCCTGAAGCTTCAAAATGTCGTAAATCAGATTCTGGGTGTTGTCAAAATCGTCTCCCATACCGCAGTAGTTGAGCTTGATGGTCTTCATACCGTCTCTCCCTTATCCAAAGCATTTGGGATATTATAGCCCCATTTTGGATGATTTGCAAGCATTTTCCCACATATTGACACCGGGAGCAATCGATACTATAATGTCAGAAAAGAAAGGAGCGTCCTGCCCATGCAGTCTGCCGATACCCGCCCCCTGCTCTTTCAGCGCGTTCTGAACAAACTGGCGCAGACCGGGAAGAACAACCGTGTCCCCCTGTTGTCCAGCCTGGTCTTTGGTTTTCTCGCGCATGCCTTTGCGTTTACCAATAAGCTTGTGAACCACGATGAGGTGCAATGCCTGTTTTCCAAGGGGGCTACCGTCGTCTCCGGCCGGTGGGGACTGGGCGCGCTGGATGCTGTTTTTCCCAATGTGTCCATGCCGTGGATCTACGGTGTTATGACCATTGTGCTGCTGGGTGTCTGCGTATGCCTTCTGGTTTCCGTGCTTTCCATCCGCTGTAAATGGATGCAGATGCTGGCTGCCGGATTTGTGCTCACCTTTCCTTCTCTCACGGGAACCTTCGGCTATCTGTTCACCAGCAGCAGCTACGGCGCTGCCTTTCTTCTGGCCGTGGCAGGCGTATGGCTTCTCCAGCGCCGGTCCCCATGGGATTGGCTGGGCGCGCTGGCCTGCATGGTGCTGTCGCTGAGCATCTATCAGGCCTACATCTCCCTGACCGCGTCCATTCTGGTGCTGGTACTGATCCGTCAGCTGCTGGAAGGCGACGATGCGCCCTCCGTTTTTCGCCGGGGGCTTGCGTATGTGCTGTTTCTTGCGCTGTCGCTGGGCGTCTATTTTGGACTTACCCAATTGATTCTGCGGCTCAAGCACGTCCGGATGGTGGGCTACGCCGCGGACAGCATTGCCTTCAACCTGCGCTCCCTGCCGGCTGGGATTGCGCTGGCGTACCGCAGTTTCTTCCTGAATTTCCGGGAAAACGCCCTGGGGCTGATTCCCACCGCCTTCTCCCGGCACATCCATCTTCTGCTGATGCTCTGCGCCGCCGTGCTGCTGGTTCTGCGGGTCGTGGGAATGGGCAAAAATGCTGTGCTGCTGCTTGCCGCGCTGATCGGGGTGTTCCCCCTGGCGGTCAACTGCATGTATCTGTTTACCGCGCCGGAATCCATTCACACGCTGGTGCTGTACAGCTTTGCCTGCGTCTATCTGCTGGTGCTGCTGCTGGCGGACGGCGCGCTTTCCACGCCATTCGCCGGAAAATGGGCGGAGTTTGGCAGACGGGCGGCGCTGAACGGAACGGTGCTTCTGTCGGTAGCGGTCATTCTGATCAACGTATACGTTGCCAACGAGGCCTATTTGACGCTGCATCTGCGCTACGAAAACGCCTACGCCTTCTACACCTCCCTCATTGCGGACATCCGGCAGTCGCCGGAGTTTACAGAGGGTACCAAACTCGCCGTGATGGGCACCTGGGACGACCCGGATTTCTATGAGGAAAATCTGGATTTTACCAATTACCTCACCGGCGTCACCGGCTTCAAGCCGGACAGCTACTCCAAAGAGCGGTTTTTGCAGTATTACCTCGGTTTTTCCATTCCGTTTGCGTCGGAGGAGGAACAGGCGAGCATTGCCGCGTCGCCGGAATACGCCGAAATGCCGGTCTATCCCTATTATGGCTCCCTGCGAAAAATAGGTGACGTGATGGTCGTCAAGCTTTCATAAAAGAACGCTCCCGGAGTAGACCCGGGAGCGTCAGACTGTCGAAAAACCTGTCATTGCGAACCAGTCCGCAGACTGGTGTGGCAATCCGTTCTCCAAAATGTTACGTTTTCTACTGAATTCTCATAAATCCGGACATTTTTGGGGAACGGATTCCCACGGTCGCTTCGCCCCCTCGGAATGACAAGCACTTTTTTGACACGCTGAAGAACGCTCCCGGAATAGACCCGGGAGCGTGTTTTTTCAGGGAATTGGCTGATAGGAATTGCCACTGATTTCGTAGCCCCGCCCATTTTGGGGCTGCCACTGGTAGCGGTGCTTTCCCTCCGCTGGGAACAGGTGCGCCATGATGGCGGCAATGACGCCCCCATGGGTGATGAGGGCCGTGCCGTCGGGGATTTCCTGAAAGGCTTCCAGCACCCGGCGGGTCATTTGCGTGCCGCTTTCGCCCCCCGGTGGGACGTTGGCTTCATTGTCGCCGGTGAGCCACGCCTGATAGGCGGGATCCTCCTTCAGCTGGTCATAGCTTTTCATTTCAAAGCTGCCAAAATCCACTTCCCGGAACCGGGCGTCCACGGCATAGGGCACGTCTCCAAACAGAATTTGCAGGGTTTCGTCGGTGCGCTTCCGCCCGCTGGTGAGGAACCTCTGGGGATGGATGGCATAGCGCATGGCCCGCAGCTCTGCTCTGCCGGTTTCCGACAGGGGCAGGTCGGTGCTGCCGCAGTAGAGACGCTTCTCGTTGGCCTCGGTTTTCCCGTGGCGAATCAGGTAGACGCTCATTTCAGCCGCTGCTCCAATCCGCAGAAAATCCGGCTGACCTGCCGGGCCTGCCCTGCCAGATACTGGCACAGCTGTCCCGTCGTATGCCGCCACTGGCGCTGCACCGGGTCCGTGGGCACCACGCCGCTGGACAGATCATTGCAGATGAGAATGCTGTCCTGCCACGCGTCCTCGTGTTCCCGAAAGAACGCCACCGGGTCGATTCCTTTCTGCACACAGGCATAGCAGAATTCCTCCAGCGCGTCAATGCAGCGTTTGGAAAAGTCGATTTCCGTCCCGGTGCAGGTAAAAATATCCTCCGAGGCCAGAGAAAAAGCCGCTTTCGCGTAGGAAAGCTTGCCCTGATAAGCCCCGCCGATGATCAAAATCATGGTTTCCTCCTTACAAAAGCGTGAAAACAGCCGCGCCGCACAATTCGCCGATGGATAGGGCGTAGCCCGCGATATCGCCGTTCATGCCCTCTAAGCTTCGGTAGCCCCGGCACAATGCCAGGGCGTAGCCCGCCATGCAGCCGATCAGCGCAAAACCCAAAAATCCGCAGAACACAAAGCCCAGCACCACAAACAGGCACAGCATCGCGGTGAGCACAACCATGTGAGATACGGGCTTTCTCTGGGCGGCGTACTGGCTGGTGGACATGCTGGGCAGGGCCGTCACCGCGAGGGCGGAGCCGCACCGGCTCACCGCCGGTAAAAACAGCAAAACAGCGCAGTTTTTGTCACTGGGAATGGAGGAAAATACCGAAAATTGGGCCAGCTGCAGCATACAAAGGCCAATCACCGCAAAGGAGCCCACATGGGAGTCCTTCAGAATTTCCCGGCGGCGGCTTAAGTCCCGGCAGGATTTCACCGCGTCAATTACGTCCATAAAGCCGTCCAGATGGAGAAAGCCGGTGGCGAGGTAGGGCCACAGGGCCAGAATCAGGCCGCGAATCAGCGTCGGAAGCCCCAGCAGCCCCGTCAGCCAGCCGAGAAACGCCCACAGCGCCCCGATTTCCAGCCCAACCAGCGGCAGCATGGGCAGCATCAGGGGCCGGGCGTCCTCGTCCCAGACCTGACAGGGACAGGGAATGGCGCAGAACATACTCTGGCACATCACGAAGGCGTGAACATACCGTTTCATCCCGGCAATCCTCCCTTGTGGAAAATCAGCTGCCCCGCGCTGACCTCAATCACCGTGTCGCTGACCTGGGCCAGCAGCCGGTCAATTCTGGCAAGGCATCTGCGGTAGCACTCCGTGGTTTCGTCATAGCGCTGAGCGTCGGAATAAATGTAGTCGCTGACAATCACCGCGTTGGCAACGGATTTGGCAAAATGCACCACATCCTGCGCGCACTTTTCCGCTGCCTGCAAGTCCATTTCGTAATTTTTTTCCGGCGGAAACATCACGTTTTGCAGCAGCGCCGTCACGCTGTCCAGCAAAAACGCACCGTTGGTGTCATAGTTCAGGCAGGACAGCAAACATGCGCCGCACTCGATGGTGGTAAAGCCCAGCCCCTCCCGGTCGGCAACGTGCTTTCGGATGCGGGCGTAATCCTCCTCGTCCACGGGAATCATGGTGGCCACGTAATACCGCTTCCCGCCCCGGGCAAGCTCCACCGCCAGATTCTGGGCAAAGCCGGACTTGCCGTTTTTCGCGCCGCCGGAGACAAAGACGATCATCTGGCCCCCTCCACGGAGAACTTGTCGCCCTCCCGGATTTCGTCTAAGTACCCGTCGTCGATGCCCGCCTGATCGAAGGTCGCCATGTCGTTCATGATAGCACAGGCGGCTTCCAGCACCTGAAAGGCCAGCGGACAGCCGCTGCCCTCGCCCAGGCGCATTCCCAGCAGGAAAAGGGGCTGCAAATGGAGGGCCTCCATGGCAAGGCGGTAGCCGATCTCGTAGGAGGCGTGGCTGGGCACCAAGAAGCCTCTGACGTTGGGGCACAGCCGCACGGCGCACAGGGCCGCCACCACGGAAATAAAGCCGTCGATCACCACCGGGCGGTGGGTCAGGGCGCTGCCGAGAAAGCCGCCGCACATGGCGGCAAGGTCAAAGCCGCCTACCTTGCTCAGCACGTCCACCACGTCCTTGGGGTTGGGCCGGTTGATTTCGATGGCCTTGCGGATGGCGTTTTTCTTTTTCAGAAAGCCCAAATCGGTGATGCCCGCGCCCCGGCCCGTGACCTGCTCCACGTCCGCGTCCAGCAAAACGGACAGGACGGCGGCGGAGGTGGTGGTGTTTCCGATGCCCATTTCGCCGATGCCGAACACGTCCGCGTCCGTTTTTTGCGCCAGTTCCACGCCGGTGAGGATGGCGGTCAAAGCCTGCTCCCGGGTCATGGCTGGCTCTTTCGTCATATTTTTCGTGCCGTAGGCGATTTTTCTGTTCAGCACCGCGGTGTCCCGAATGTTGGCGTTGACGCCCACGTCGCAGACGGTGATGCCCGCGCCAAAGTGCTTTGCCAGCACCGACGCGCCGGTTTTCGCCCGGGTCAGGTTGACGGTCTGCATCAGGGTCACACTCTGGGGGGAGCTGGCAACGCCCTCTTCCACCACGCCGTTGTCGGCGGCGAAGACCAGAAGGTGCTTCTTTCCAACCGTATTATGTACCTTGCCGGTGATGCCCGCAAGCTGGATGGACAGCTCCTCCAGCCGCCCCAGACTGCCGGGGGGCTTGGCAAGCTGGGCCTGCCGCTTCCGGGCGGCTTCCATGGCGGCCTCGTCCAGCGGGGCGACAGACCGCGCAATCTCTTTCAGTTTGTTTTCCATCAAAACTCAATTCCTCTTCTTGCCGCCACGCCCCGGTCGTAGGGGTGGCGCAGCTTGCGCATTTCGGTAATATAGTCCGCCAGTTCCATCAGGGCCGGGGACGGGTTTCTGCCGGTGAGCACCACTTCCAGCTCAGCGGGTTTGCTTCGCAGGAAGTCCGTCACCAGCGTCTCCGGCACCACGCCCCGGTTGCAGGCGGAGACGATTTCGTCCAGTATGAGAAGGTCGGCATCTTTCCCGGCGGCGACCTGCCGGAACAGGGCGGTGTAGTCCTCCCTGGCCTGTTCCCGCTGCTCCGGTGTCATGGAACGGTAAAACCCCTTCACCGTCTGGGCGTGGATGGTTCGGATGCCGGGCAGGGTTTTCAGGGCTTCCACCTCAGAAGAACTGCCGTCCTTGAAAAACTGAGTGAAAATCACCCGTTTTCCCGCGCCGGAGGCACGAACTGCCAGCCCTACGGCGGCGGTGGTCTTTCCCTTGCCGTCGCCGCAGTACAGATGAATCAGACCCGCCATATTAGACCTCCCGGTTCAGAATGCGGTAGATCAGTTCCATATCCAGCCCCTGCCGGACGGCGTCCGCGAGGATATCGTACTGCCGCTCCTTATATTCGAAAGCGTCATAGGTTTCCAGCGCGGAAAAATCCATGCCCTTCTGGCGGCAGACCGCCTTCAAAATGGTGTCGGCAATGTCCGGGGCGTCGAAAACGCCATGGATGTAGCTGCCGTAGACATTGCCGCTGCCCAGCATGGGGGGCATGGTCTCCTGACTGCGGCCCATGTGAATTTCATAGCCCTCGTAGGAAAGGCCGTTTAAGCCTTCCAGCATTCCCGTCAGGCCGGAGAACACGCCCCGGGTCTGGGTCTGCACCTTGTCGCCCCGGAACACGGTGTCCATGTCCAGCAGCCCCATGCCAGCAATCTCCGTCACCCCGGCGGCTTCCACCTGATCGGGGTCAGCTACAGAGGTTCCCAGCATCTGATAGCCGCCGCAGATGCCGATGACCAGCGTTCCGGCGGCTGCCGCCTTCTGAATCGCCGCTTCCAGACCGCACTGGCGCAGCCACTGAAGGTCTGCTATGGTGCTCTTGGTGCCCGGCAGCAGGATGAGATCCGGGTTGTGCAGATCCTCCACGGAGGCCACATACCGCACGGATACATTGCCGTACCGCTCAAAGGGGGCAAAATCCGTGAAATTGGAAATTCTGGGAACGCGGATCACCGCAATGTCCAGAAGCTTTCTCTGGGTGTCCCGGCTGAAACGCTCGGACAGGCTGTCCTCGTCGTCGATGTCCACATGGACATAGGGAATGACCCCCGCCACAGGCACGCCGCAGAGGTCTTCCAGCGTTTTCAGTCCCGGCTCCAGAATGGCCTTATCGCCCCGGAATTTGTTGATGACCGTGCCCTTGATCCGGACACGCTCGTCGTCTTCCAGCAAAGCAACTGTTCCGTAGAGCTGGGCAAACACACCGCCCCGGTCAATGTCGCCCACCAGCAGCACCGGCGCGTCCACCATTTTGGCAAGGCCCATGTTCACAATATCCTCCTGCTTGAGATTGATCTCCGCAGGACTGCCCGCACCCTCAATGACGATGATGTCGTACTCCGAAGCGAGGGAACGGTAGGCTTCCAGCACATCGGGAACGAACTCCCGCTTGCGCCGGTAATACTCCATGGCCCGCATATTGCCCTTGACCTTGCCGTTTACAATCACCTGACTGCCCACATCGGTGGTGGGCTTTAAGAGAATGGGATTCATCCGCACGTCCGGGGCGATTCCGGCGGCCTCCGCCTGCACCACCTGGGCACGGCCCATTTCGCCGCCGTCAGCGGTGATGAAGGAATTCAGGGCCATGTTCTGACTTTTGAAGGGGGCCACCCGGTAGCCGTCCTGCCGGAACACCCGGCAAAGGCCCGCGCACAGCAGGCTCTTGCCCGCGTTGGACATGGTGCCCTGAATCATGATATTTTTCGCCATGGTCACTCCCCCAAAATTCCGCCGATGGCGGCAATCAGTTTCTCGTTTTCCTCATGCCGCCGCACGGCGATGCGATACCAGCCGGAGGTCAGGCCGGGGTAATTGTCGCAGCTGCGGATGGCGATGCCCTGTTTTTTCAGTTTTACGTGCAAATCCGTCGGCCCCTGAAACAGCAGATAGTTCGCACTTGACGGACACACACGGAAACCGAAGGCTTCCAGCTTCGTTTGCAGCCAGGGGCGCTCCCGCTGAATCAGGGCCTTGGTTTCCCGCAGAAACGCCTGCTCTTTCAGCGCAGCGATGCCCGCCCCCTGGGCAAGACTGGACACATTCCAGGGCTGGACTTCCCGGGCCATGGCGGTCAGCAATTCGGCGTCCGCGCACAGGCAGTAGCCTAAGCGGATCCCCGCCATGCCGTAGCTTTTGGTGAAGGCTTTCAGCAGGAACAGGTTGGGATACTCCTTTAAATAGGCTTTCATGCTCTGCCCATTGTCCGACAAATCCAGAAAACATTCGTCAAGAAACAGGCGGATATCGGCCTGTTTGCAGAAATCCAGAACTTTTTTTAAGAGTTCCGGCGCAATCAGCACCCCGGTGGGGTTGTTTGGATTGCACAGGAACACCGCCTCCGGAGTGGTTTCCTCCAAATGGCAGAGAAAATGTTCATCCAGCGCAAAGTCGTTGTCCGGGGTCAGATAATAATGCTTTACAGCACAGCCCACCCTTCTCAGGCCCAGCGAATACTCGGAAAAAGTGGGGGCCAGTTCCAGCGCGGTTTTGGGATGCACCGCCGCGCAGTAGGCGTAAATCAGCTCCGCCGCGCCGCTGCCGCAGAGAATGTACTGCCTGTCAACGCCCTCAAAATCCGCGATGGCGTCCACCAGAGAGCGACAGTAGGGGTCGGGGTAGCGGTGCATCTGGGGCAGCGCCTCCGCAACCGCCCGGATAACACCCGGCGGGGTGCCGAAGGGATTGGTATTGGCGGAAAAGTCCAGCGTCACGCCGCCGCCGTAGATGTCGCCCCCGTGGGGGTTGGTGATTCCGTAAAGCATAGCCTTCTCCTTACAGAAGAATGAAAGATTTCGTCACAGAGAACAGGGCAAGTCCTAAAAACGCCGTGGCATAGAGCAGGCGGCAGGCCTTTGGAATGTCCTCGGGTTCAATTTCCCGCAGCGGGTCGCCGATGTACTTCTTTTTATGCAGGACGCCGTGATACCAGGCGTCCCCCGCCAGCCGCAGGCCCAGAAGTCCCGCGCAGACGGATTCGGTCTGGGCGGAGTTGGGGCTGGCGTGGTTATAGCGGTCCCGTTTGAAAATTTTCCAGCCGTTTTTGCCGTCCATGCCCAGCACAGCCCCCGCCGCAAGCATCAGCAGGGCGGAAATCCGGGCGGGCAGGAAGTTAAAAAAATCGTCCATTTTTGCGGGCACAAGGCCCACGTTTTTGTAGGGCATCTCCACATATCCCAGCATGGAATCCATGGTGTTGACCGCCTTGTAGAAAAAGCCCAGAGGCGCGCCGCCGATGGCAAGGAACAGCATGGGGGCGATAATACCGTCGGAGGTGTTCTCCGCCACCGTCTCCACCGCCGCCCGGGCAACCCCCGCTTCGTCCAGACGCTGGGTGTCCCGGCCCACAATCATGGACACGGCGTGCCGGGCCTTCTCTAAATCGCCGGTTTGAAGGGCCTGATAGACCTTCATGCTCTCCTGCCGCAGAGATTTGGTGGCCAGAATCTGGGCGCACATGATGGTTTCGAAAAGCAGGCCCAGCCAGCGGCTGACACCATAGGCCAGCCACAGAAGCAGGGCGGGCAGGGCCGTACTGACGATCACCAAAATCAGCCAGATGGCGGCGCCTGCAAAATTCTCACCCCGGACGGTTTTGGGGAAGATTTTCCGCATTCCCTTTTCCGTAACGTCAATCAGCTTGCCGATGTAGACCACCGGGTGGGGAATCCCGTGGGGGTCGCCAATGAGCAAATCAAGGCAGAAGCCAAGAATCAGGGCATAGAGTGACCACATTGGCTTTTTCCTCCCTGCATGGTGAAAATGAAAATGGGGTTCTGGCCCATCATCAGATGGTAAGGCCCGGCCTTTCGGTCTTTGGCGACACTCATGGACACCACCTCGGTAAAGGCGAAGGGAATGTCCTTCAGGCACTGGGTCAGCTCCCCGATGGATTCCAGCGTCACCGCCGTGGCGACAATCCGGACGTTGGGGTTCTTCCCCAGAATTTCCTCGAGAATCTGGCGCATATTGCCCGCGCTGCCGCCGATAAACACATGGGTGGGGGCGGGCAGACAGGAGCAGGCATCCGGGGCAAGGCCCGGCACCACGGTCAGGTTTTCCAGATGGAATTTCCGGGTGTTCTCCTGGAGCAGGGCCACGGCGGTGTCCTTGCGCTCGATGGCATACACCTCGCCGCCGGCGGCCTGCAGGGCCATTTCAATGGCAACGCTGCCGCTGCCCGCGCCTACGTCCCAGCAAATCGCATGTTCCGTGAGGGCCAGCTTGGAAAGGCAGACGCTGCGCACCTCGCTTTTGGTCATGGGCACGGATTCCGTGCGCTGGAAGGCCTCGTCCGGCAGGCCGTGGGTCACCACCGGGTCGGCGGTTTTATTTTCAATGAGGGCCACGCTGAGACTGTCGAAATTTTTTTCTGCCAATTCGGCGGCGGTGCCAATTGTAACGCGTTCCTGTGGGTAGCTTAAGCTCTCGCCAACGCTGACCTTCACGCTTCCAAGGCCCGCTTCCGTCAGTCTGCGGCACAGGTTCCCCATGCCGTTTTCGCCGCCCACCAGGGTAAACACCCGGCGGTGTTTGCGGATATCCGGCACGATGTCGTGTTCCCGCCCGTGCAGGCTCACCGGGCGCACATCCTCATAGGAGGTGCCCAGCCGGGCGCACAGGTACACCATGGAGCTAAGGCCCGGAAGCACGGTCACTTCGCAGCTTTTAAGCAAAGGCAGCAACTTCTTCGTGCCGCTGAAAAAGCCCACATCTCCGGACATTGCCACCGTAAAACGGTTAAATTCCGGGTGATTCTGAATATATTCCGCAATTGTTGCCGGAGCTACGGCATCCAACACGGTCTGCCCCGGGCGCACCGACGCTTCCAGCATCCGCTTCGCGCCGATCAGGCAGTCGGCTTCCTCAAGGCTTCGGCGAACCTCCGCCGTCATGGCCTCCCGGCTGCCGGGGCCGATGCCCACAATGGTCACCTTGGGTTTTCGGTGCAGATGGAATTCCCGGCACAGAAAGTCGATGGTTTCCGGGAGCGTCAGCCCTTCTCGCTGGGGCGGGCGGCCGATAATCACCAGCGTGGCCCCGGCAGTACGGGCGGCGCTCACCTTCTCGTCAAAGCCCCCGGCGGCGCCGGAGTCCTTGGTAACAAGATACTTTGCCCCCACGCTTTTCAGCATGGCAACGTTCATGTCCACACTGAAAGGCCCCTGCATGGCAAGGATGTGGGCAGGCTTCAGCCCCGCGCTCTGGCACAGGCGCAGGGAATCCTCCATGGGCAGCACCCGGGCGTAAACCCGGTCTGCAAAGTCCCGAAGTCCCGTATATTTCGCCAGTTCCTTGCTGCCGGTGGTCAGAAGGATGGGGCCTTCTGCGCTGTTCAGATAGTCCACCGCAGCGGGGATATCCGGCACAAACACCGCGTCCTCCCCTGCCTTGCAGCCGCCCCGCAGAAGCCGCTGGTAGCGCACCCCGGCAGCCTCACAGGCAGAAGCGATATTCTCCGTCACCACGCTGGCGTAGGGGTGGGTGGCGTCAATGACCATATCGAAGTTTTCCCGGGAAAACAGGGCCTGCATTTCCTCCGGAGTCAGCCGCTGGGCGGAAATGGTCAGATTTTCCCTCGGAGTGAGCAGCGTCTCCCCATACTCCGTCGCCACACAGGCGGTGACAGACAAATCCTGCGCACACAGGAATTCCACCAGTTCCCGGCCCTCCGTGGTTCCGGCAAAGACACACAGCTTATACATCCCGGTATCCTCTGGGCGTGACCATATTGCCGCCGATCATCCGGGTGGAGGCGTTGCCGATGAACACGGTGCAGAACATATCCACTTCCGCGTCCTTAAGCTCGCCCAAGGTGAAGAAGCGGCGGTTTTCCCCCTCACGGCCAATATGCTGCGCCACGGCGCAGGGCCGGTTCTCGGGAAGCACCCGCAGCAAAATCTCACAGGCTTTCCGCAGATGGTCGGGGCGTCCGTGGCTGGCGGGGTTGTAGAGCACCATGCTCAGGTCCGCCTGGGCGGCGCAGATTAACCGCTTTTCAATTTTCTCCCAGGGAGTCAGCCGGTCGCTGAGACTGATCACCGCAAAGTCGTGGGTCAGGGGCGCGCCTAAGATCGCCGCGCCGCTGCAAGCCGCCGTCAGGCCGGGAATGACCTCGATTTCCGGCTCGGTGGCTTCACCGCGAAGCTCGTAGATCAGGGCCGCCATGCCGTAGATGCCGCTGTCACCGGAGCAGACCATGGCGACGTTTTTGCCCTTCCTGGCTTCGTCCAGCGCCATCTGGCAGCGCTGGGTCTCCCGGGTCATGGGGGTGGTCAGAAACTCCTTATCCGCGTAGCGCTCCTTGACAAGGTTTACATAAACATGATACCCGATGATGGTATCGCAGTTTTGAAGCGCCCGGTCCGCCCGGACGGTCATATTGTCGTAATCTCCGGGGCCAATGCCCACAACAATCAGCTTACCCAAAGTGTACCTCCCATTTTTCCGTTGCCACTGCCACGGTAACCCCATGGCAGGCTGTTTTCTTTACAATTATCTTATCCGCCCCAATCAACGCAGCCCGTTCGCAGACATTGTCCACGCCCGTCACCTGCTGAACAAAGGGCGAGGGCGTGAACTCCCCCGGCACCGCTTCCAATTCCGCGGCGGAATAGAATCGGACGGGGATATTTTGTTCTTCACAGAAGGACAGAAGTCCCACTTCATCTTTCTTCAAATCAATGGAAGCGGCGGATTGAACCGCCCGGAAATCCAGACCGTTTTCCCGGAACACCTGTTCCACCGCCCTTTCAATAGCTTCCTTTTCCGTGCCCCGGCGGCAGCCGATGCCGAGGTGCAGTATCTTCGGAATCAACCGCAGGGTACTGTCAAAGGGTTCCCTGTCGGATACCGTCAGATAGATTCCCAAGCTCCCGCTTTGCCCGGTCATCACGCCGTTTGGCAGGGTTCCCACAATGGGGAAGTCGCTTTTCAGCGGGATATCCCCTTCCAGAATGGCGGCGGACACGGCCTTTGCCAGCTTCATGGAGCTGAGGATACAGCCGTTTTCCGTGGCCCAGGTGTCCACCGAAAATTTGCGGTTGATATCCGTAGCTGTGGTAATCACGGCAGTAGCATTCAAGCTTTCCGCAATTTTTCGGGCCAGCGCGTTGGCGCCGCCGATGTGGCCGGACAGCAGCGGAATCACGAAGGTTCCCAGCTCGTCCACGCAGACCACCGCCGGGTCCGTCCGCTTGTCGTGGACAAAGGGGGCGATTTTCCGCACCGCAATGCCGCAGGAGCCGACGAACACCAGAAGCTCTGACGCGGCAAAGCATTCACCATAGCATCCGGGCGTTATGGGCGAAAAGTCTGGCTCTGCAAACCGCTCCATGGTGAAGCTTTTCCAAAGCACATCCGGGCAGGACGCCATGATTTTGCGGGCGGTCTGGCAGCCCCGACGGCTGAAAGCGAAGATAGCCGCCTTCACTGGGTCGCCTCACGGAATTCCGTGGTAAAGCCGGGATGGTACAATAGGCTTCGCATATAGTCGTCGCCCATGCAGTTGCCCACGATAATCAACGAGGTCTTGGTCAGGCCGTTCTCCGTCACGGTCTTATGCAGGGTGTCCACCGTGCAGCGGAAGATTTTCTGGTCGGGCCAGGTGGCCTTGTACACCACCGCCACAGGGGTAGTTCCGGGATAGCCCCCGGCCAGCAGTTCCGCTTGTAACTGTTCGGTAAGAGAAGTGCTTAAGAAAAGCACCATGGTAGACTGGTGAGCGGCGAGGGAACGGATAGATTCCCGCTCCGGCACCGGGGTACGGCCCGCCGTCCGGGTTATGATGACGGTCTGGCTCACATCCGGCAGGGTGTACTCCGCTTTCAGCGCCGCCGCCGCGCCGCAGAAGGCACTGACGCCGGGACACACGTCGTACTCGATGCCCAATTTGTCCAATTCGTCAAACTGCTCCCGCACCGCGCCGTAAATGCTGGAATCGCCGGTGTGCAGGCGAACGGTGGTCTTGCCCGCCTTTTCCGCCGCTTGCATCACTTCAATAACCTGTTCCAGCGTCATTTTCGCGCTGTTGTGGATTTCACAGCCTTCCTTGCAGTAGTGTAACAGGTCAGGGTTTACCAGAGAACCGGCGTAGATCACCACGTCCGCTTCCCCCAGAAGCTTTGCGCCCCGCACGGTGATTAAATCCACCGCGCCGCTGCCCGCGCCCACAAAATGTACCATACTCAATTCCCCTTCGTCAGTTTTTCGATCAGCTTCCCGGCGTTGTCCGACTGCGCCAGAAGCCCATATTCCTTGGAAAACAGAATTGTCCCGACCTCCATGTCCTCCCCCGCCCGGTGGCGAAGGTGGAACAGAACGCGTTCGGTCAGTCCCGCTAAGGTCTTTTCCATACACCCGGCGTCCTTCAGAATCCGCAGAGCGTCGTCACAGGCGACGCACTCTAAAACCTCCCCGATTTTCTCCGGGGGCAGCCCCGCCGCGCCTGCATGAGCCGCCAGAATCTCCATGCGGCAGTCTCCGTACTTACTGTGGGTGTTCATCATGCCCCCAGCCAGCTTCACCAGCTTGCCGATGTGGCCCACCAGCAGCGCCCCCCGGAAGCCCAACTCCCGGCAGATGTCCAGCGTTGCGCCGATAAAGTTGGAGGACTGCACCGCCTGTTCCGGATTCAGCGCAAGACCTGCGCGAATAAAGTCGCAGCCGTAGTTGCCGGGGGTCAGCAGAACGTATTCGTCCCCGTTGGCTTTTCGCTGGTTTAATTCCACCCGAATGGTGTCAACCAGAGCCTTTTCGCTCATGGGCTCCACGATGCCGGTGGTGCCGAGGATGGAGATGCCCCCCACAATGCCTAAGCGGGGATTGAAGGTCTGCTTTGCCAGTCTTTCCCCTTCCGGCACGGAAATTAACACGCTCAGGCCGCACTGCGAATCGGTCAGCTTCCGCACTTCCTCCAGATTCTCCCGGATCATCTGCCGGGGCATGGAGTTGATGGCTGCGTTTCCCACAGGTTGGTCAAGGCCCTTTTTCGTGACCCGCCCCACGCCGAAGCCGCCGTCAATGGCGATGCCCGGTTCCTCTTTGGCGGTGACTTCCGCATAAACAAGAGTGCCGTTGGTCACGTCCGGGTCGTCGCCGCTGTCCTTGCGGATGGCACAGGATACCCGGTCAGGCTCCATGGAAATATCCTCCACCGCCAGCGTCAGCGCCACGCCCTTGGGGGTGAGTAAGGAAATGGTTTCCTTCCTCTGCCCTGTCAGCAGCATCCACGCCGCGGCCTTTGCCGCCGCCGCCGCACAGGAGCCGGTGGTGTAGCCAAAGCGCAGCTTTTTCCCTTCTTTTTCGATAAATTCTTCCATATTACCGCATGATTTGGTAGAGCATGGCGTTACAGATTGCCGCCGCCACGTTGCTGCCGCCCTTGCGGCCCCGGGCAACGATGTGGGGAACCTCAGAGCCGATAATCAGCTCCTTGCTCTCCACCACGTTGACAAAGCCCACCGGCACACCGATAATCAGGGCCGGGTTCAGCTTCCCGGCCTGCATCTGCTCGTGCAGGGAGATGAGGGCCGTGGGGGCGTTGCCGATGGCGAAAATGCAGGGCTTTGGCAGCTTCGCCGCCCGCTCCATGGAGACGATGGCCCGGGTAATGCCCCGCTCCCTGGCCTCCTCCGCCACATCCGGGTCGGACATGAAGCAGTGCACCTGCCCGCCCAGCTTACTAAGAATCGTTTTGTTGATGCCCGCGCGGGCCATCTGGGTGTCGGTGACGATGTCGCAGCCGCCCTTCAGGGCTTCAATTCCCTTGGCAACAGCGTGCTCCGAGAATACCAGATTCTGCACATAGTCAAAATCCGCTGTGGTGTGGATGACCCGCTTGATGACCAGCTCGTTTTCCGGGTCCAGCTTGGTGTCCCCCAGCAACTCCGTGATGATGGCGAAGCTGCGCTTTTCGATGTCCATGGGTTTGATGTTTTCAATCATGGCGATGTTTCTCCTTGATACAGGTGTCAATGAAGCCTTCGGCGAAGGCGGGATTGGAATAGAAATGGAAGTGGGGGTAGCCCGCGTAGAGGGTGGGGCCGGATACGGCGCAGTCCCACTGCTTTCCGGTGGGTTTTTTCGCGGTGAAGCCGTCCCCCGGCACCGTGCAGTCCCAGTGGTGGAACTCGTGGGCGGCGATTTCGCCCCCGGCCTTGCAGAGCAGATTGTCCGTTTTCGCCTGTAAGGTCACATAGCCGAAGCGGGTGAGTTTGCCTGTATCCCAACAGTCGCCCTCCAAAAAACCAGCCATGGGCTGTTTCGCAATGGATTTTGTCAGGTACATGAAGCCGCCGCACTCGGCGATGCAGGGCAGGCCTGTCGCCAGCGCTGCGCGAATGGATTGGCGCATTGCAGCATTCTCACTGAGCTGGCTCAGGTACAGCTCCGGGTAGCCGCCGCCAAGATACAGGCCGTGGATGTTTTCCGGCAGCTTCGCGTCAGTCAGCGGGCTGAAGGGCACCAATTCCGCCCCCATATCCGAGAGGGCTTCCAGCGAGTCCTCGTAGTAGAAGCAGAAGGCCTTGTCCCGGGCCACGGCGATGCGGACAGGCTCTTTTTGGGGCAGCAAAACCGGCTGGTATTCCACAGGTACGGCGCTGTTGGCTAAACCAATCAGGCCGTCAATATTCAGACTTTTTTCCGCCTGTTTTGCCAAAACCTGCATTTTTTCCTTTAAATCTTCCACCTCGGCAGCGGTGACCAGCCCTAAGTGGCGGCTTTCCAGCGCGCACGCGGGAATGCTTGGAAGAAACCCAAAGGCGCGGATTTTAAATCGCTTTTCAATCTCCGAAGACAATGCCGCGTAGGTCATGGCGGTGCACTGATTTAAAATCACGCCCCGGATGTGGTTGTCCTGGTAAAAATCCAGAAAGCCCTGAATGGTTGCGAGAACCGACAGGGACGCACCCTTGGCCCCCACCACCAGCACCACCGGGCTGTCCGTCACCTGAGCCACCTCGTAGGTGCTGCCCTTGGTACTGGTGAGCCCGGCGCCGTCGTAGTAGCCCATGACCCCCTCAATGACGCTGATGTCCCGATCCGCGCCGTTTTGCGCCAGCAGGAAACGCAGGGTATTTGGTGAGAAAAAGTGCAGGTCAAGGTTGGCGCTTTTCGCGCCGATGATCCGGCTGTGGAACATGGGGTCGATGTAGTCCGGGCCGCACTTGAAGGCCCCGGTGTTAAGCCCCCGGTTGACCAGAGCCTGCAAAAGGGCGCAGACCGTGGTGGTCTTGCCGCAGCCGCTGTTGGTGCCCGCCAGAATCAGTCTGGGGATGTGGGTTTGCATCTTCTCACCTTCTTGTCGGGTTGACATGTTGGCAATTGTCAATTCAAGGAATAAGAGTTGACAGTTAAGGAGTCCCTTCGGGACGATTTTGAACATGATTGTGATGAATACCAGCTACATTCATATAAATGAACCGTATTCCGTATTTTTATTATTTAATTCATCCCGTAGGGATACCACAACTGTCAACTGTCAACTGTTCACTGTCAACTAAATGATATCGGGCAGGATTCCAGCAGATACACAGAAAGCCTCTGCACATTTTCCTCATGCAGAAGCTGAAAGTATGAAATTGCCATACAGAACCCCGTTCATTGGCAGCCGTCTTCTTCCTCGGTTTGGTTACTCCGGGCACCGGCAGGAACAACCGGTGCCCGGCGGTTGTGCGTCTACGGCTCTTGGGCAATCAGCCGCATTCATTGGCGCTGCATAAGGGGGAGGAACAACGCCTAAGGCAGCAAAACGGCCACAGCAACCCTGTGGAGGGTTGCCGCGGCCGTTTTTCCGCTGACTCACAACATCCATCTGCCCCTATCTCGGAGGCAAAAGTATGATCATACTTAAGCAGGTCTCCTGACTTACGCATCCACAACACCGCACAGCCTTCTCAGAGCATTTCTCCAATGACCGGCTTTCGCCTCGTGCGGTATCTTCGCGCATACAGTGGCGGTACCGTTCCGGAATCGCACCGGATTCACTATTCTCCGCGGCCCCTGAAATGCGGGCTGCCGCGGCACTTAAGCGCTTCCTCATCTAACCTAAAGATACTCTATTTTCGCCGTTTTGTCAATAGCCAACTGCCCCTCAGCGGGCCTCGGACAGCTCCCGGTTCAGGTTTTCCCGGGCGGTAGACAGCATCAGCTTGATGCGGTTGAGCTGGTTGACCTCGCTGGCGCCGGGGTCATAGTCCACGGCGGCAATGTTCGCCTGAGGGTAAGCCTTTTTCAGGGCCTTGATGACGCCCTTGCCCACCACATGGTTGGGAAGGCACGCAAAGGGCTGGATGCACACGATGTTGGGCACCCCGGTCTTAATCAGCTCGATCATTTCGCCGGTGAGGAACCAACCCTCGCCGTACTGGTTGCCGATGGACAGGAAGGGCTTGGTCTGCTCCGCGATTTCCCCGATGGGCATGGGCGCTTCAAAGCGTTTGCTCTTTTCGAGGGCTTCCAGCGCGGGCTTGCGAATCTGGCGGATGAGCTTCACGGCGGAGTCCGCCACCAGATCGCTGCTCTTTTTCGCGCCCAGGAACTCGGACTTGTACTTTCCGTTGTAGAAGCTGTAGTTCAGGAAGTCCATCAGGTCGGGCACCACCGCTTCCGCCCCTTCCCGCTCCAGCAAATCCACAAGGTGGTTGTTGGCAAGGGGCATATATTTGACGAGAATCTCCCCCACCACGCCCACACGGGGCTTTCTCAGACTTTCGTCAATGGGGAGATTATCAAATGCTTCCACAATCTGGGTGCACAGCTCCTTGTAGCCCCGGTGGGTCTCGCCGTCAATCAGATCCTGAATGCAGATATCCCGCCACTTTTCGTGCAGGGCGTTGGCAGAGCCAGGCACCAGCTCGTAGGGCCGCACCCGGTACAGGCAGCGCATCAAAAGGTCGCCATAGACCACGGCCTTGACCATATCCTTGAGTAAGCTGGGCGACAGGTGGAAGCCCTCGTTTTTCTCCATGCCGTTGGCGTTGAGGGAAATCACAGGAATCTGACTTAGGCCTGCCTTTTCCAGCGCACGGCGGATGAAGGCCACGTAGTTGCTGGCCCGGCAGCAGCCGCCGGTCTGGGTCATCATGACGGCAAGGCGGTCGGTATCGTATTTCCCGGAGAGGATGGCCTGCATAATCTGGCCCACCACGGTGATGGAGGGGAAGCAGGCGTCATTGTTGACAAATTTCAGGCCGGTATCGATGGCCTGCCGGTTGTCGTTGTCCAAAAGGACAAGGTTGTAGCCGTGCTTGCGAACCACCGGCGCCAAAATGTCAAAGTGAATGGGGCTCATCTGGGGGGCCAGAATGGTGTAGCCCTCCCGGAACATTTCCTTGGTAAACTCCCTGCGCTCATAGGTGATGGGGACGGGCTTCGCCACGATGTGCTTCTCCCGCCGCATATCCATGGCGGCAAGCAGGGAGCGGATACGAATCCGCACCGCGCCCAGATTGTTGACTTCGTCGATTTTGAGGAGCGTATACAGCTTGTTGCTCTTTTCGAGAATTTCACTCACCTGATCGGTGGTGACGGCGTCCAGACCGCAGCCGAAGGAGTTCAGCTGAATCAGCTCCAAATCGTCCCGCTGGGACACGAACTGGGCCGCGCTGTAAAGCCGGGAATGGTACACCCACTGATCCACCACGCGAATGGGCCGTTCGGGGTCAAAGCCCAGGGGCAGGCTGTCCTCGGTGAACACCGTCAGACCGTAGGAGGAAATCAACTCGGGAATGCCGTGGTTGATTTCCGGGTCGATGTGGTAGGGACGGCCTGCCAGAACGATGCCCCGCCCGCCTTTTTCTTCCATCTCAGCCAGCCGTTTTTTACCCTCGGCCCGGATGTCGGCCTTGGCCTGCATCTGTTCTTCCCATGCCTTATGTACCGCGGCCCGGACTTCCTTCGCGGGAATGCCCCACTCCTCGTCAGCGGTTTTCACCAGCCGGTCGGCGGCGGTTTTCTCGCTGGTAAAGGCGATGAAGGGGCGGATGTAATGCACGTCGCCGTTGCTGATGGCCTCCACGTTGTTTTTCAGGTTCTCCGCGTAGGACACCACGATGGGGCAGTTGTAGTGGTTCTGGGCCTGCTTCGTCTCCTGATGCTCGTAGAACACGCATGGGTGGAAGATGGTTTTAATGCCCTGATCGATGAGCCACTGGACGTGGCCGTGGGAAAGCTTGGCGGGGTAGCACTCGGACTCCGAGGGGATGGACTCCATGCCCTTTTCGTAAATTTTGCGGGTAGAGAAGGGCGACAGCACCACCCGGAAGCCCAGTTCATTGAAGAAGGTGGCCCAGAAGGGGTAGTTTTCATACATATTCAGCACTCTGGGAATGCCGATGGTGCCCCGGGGGGCTTCCTGTTCTTCCAGTGAGGGATAATCGAACAGCCGCTGGCGCTTGTAGAGCACCAGATTGGGGGCCTTCTCCCCCTTATCGGTACCGCCCGCGCCCTTTTCACAGCGGTTGCCGCTGATGTGCTTTCTGCCGCCGGGGAACTTGTTGACGGTGAGCATACAGTTGTTGGAGCAGCCGCCGCAGCGCACGGAAGATGCGGTATAGGACAGATTCAGAATGTCGTCCAGAGACAGCATGGCGGTTTCCTGCCCCGTGTAGTGGCTCCGGGCCACCAGCGCCGCGCCAAACGCGCCCATCAGGCCGGAAATGTCCGGGCAGGTGGCGTCCACACCGGCAATTTTCTCAAAGGCCCGCAGCACCGCCTGATTGTGGAAGGTGCCGCCCTGCACCACGATGTGCTTGCCCAAATCCTCCGGGGATGCCAGCTTGATGACCTTATACAGGGCGTTTTTGATGACGGAATAGGCAAGGCCGGCGGAAATGTCGGAAACGGACGCGCCCTCCTTCTGGGCCTGCTTGACGTTGGAATTCATGAACACCGTGCAGCGGGTGCCTAAGTCAACGGGAGCCTTGGCAAACAGGGCCTCCCGTGCAAATTCCTCGGCGGTAAAGCCCAGAGAACTGGCAAAATTTTCAATAAAGGAGCCGCAGCCGGAGGAACAGGCTTCGTTCAAAAGGATCGTGTCCACCGTGCCATTTTTCAGCTTGATGCACTTCATGTCCTGCCCGCCGATGTCCAGCACGCAGTCCACCTCCGGGTCAAAGAAAGCTGCGGCGGTGGTGTGGGCGATGGTCTCCACCACGCCCTCATCCAGCGAGAAGGCGGCTTTTAAGAGGGCCTCGCCGTAGCCGGTGGAGCAGGCACGGACGATGTTCGCACCCTCGGGCAGCAGGCGTTTCAGTTCCGAAACCGCATATTGCGCCGTCTGAATGGGATTGCCCTGATTGCCCCGGTAGAAGTGCCACAGAAGCTCCCCCTGCTGACCGATCAGTACCAGCTTGGTGGTGGTGGAGCCGGCGTCGATGCCAAGGAAGCAATCCCCCCGGTAGGTTTCCAGCGGCTCCTTTCGCACCACCGCCCGGCTGTGGCGGCACTGGAACTCGGCAAAATCCATTTCGTCCCGGAACAGGGGTTCCAGACGGGGCATTTCAAAGCTTACCGCCACGCCCTTTTCCAATCTTTCCACCAAATCGGTCAGGGCAATCGTCTTCCCTTCCCTGGCTTCCAGCGCCGCGCCCATGGCGGCGAACAGGTGGGAGTTTTCCGGGTCAACGGTGGTTTCCCCGGTCAGTTTCAATGTACGGATAAAGGCGGCTTTCAGCTCCGTCAGGAAGTGGAGCGGCCCGCCCAGGAACGCCACGGTGCCCCGGATGGGCTTGCCGCAGGCAAGGCCGGAGATGGTCTGATTCACCACCGCCTGAAAAATGGACGCCGCAAGGTCGGCCCGGGTAGCGCCCTCGTTGATGAGGGGCTGAATGTCGGTTTTGGCAAATACACCGCACCGGGCGGCAATGGGGTACACCTTCTGGTAGTCCTTCGCCGCCTCGTTCAGGCCCGTGGCGTCGGTCTGCAAAAGCGCCGCCATCTGGTCGATGAAGGAGCCGGTGCCGCCGGCGCAGACGCCGTTCATCCGCTCCTCTAAACCGCCCTTAAAATAGATGATTTTGGCATCCTCACCGCCCAGCTCAATGGCCACGTCGGTCTGAGGGGCAACGGACTTGAGGGCCGCAGCCACCGCCACGACCTCCTGAACAAAGTCGATTTCCAGCGCTTTTCCTAAGTTTATGGCGCCGGAGCCGGTGATGCGCAAGCGAAGGTCGCAGGGGCCAAGCGCCTTCTGCGCCTCCATCAGCAGGGATTTCAGGGTCTGCTGGGTATGGGCGTGGTGGCGGCGGTATTCCCCGAAGAGGATTTCCCCTTCCTCATTGAGAATAACCAGTTTTACGGTTGTGGAGCCGATATCGATACCGGCACGGTAGGTGTTCATGATAACCTCTCTTTTCATAGCACAGTAAATAGGAAATGGTACAAATGGGCAGCGCCCCCAGAACATCCAGCACGGAGTGCTGCTTTAAAAACAGGGTAGAAACGCAGATGAGAACCGTCAGCACCGTCAGCGGCAGCAGCCTTCCCGGTTTGCGGAGTCTGTCTGTGTGAGCCGCAGCTGCCAGGGCGGCGAGGGCGCCAATCACGTGCTCGGACGGGAACACGTTGGTGCTGGTATCCACGGCATAGATCAGCCCCACCGTCCGGCTCAGCAGATTGTCCCGGGGAAACGTCTCCGGGCGCAGATTCTGGCAGCTGGGATACAGCAGGAAAATGACCGTGGACATGGTGACGGATACGCACAGGAACTTACTGTAGCGCTTGAAGGTATCCACATCGTACAAAAGCGTATACAGGTGGATGCCCACGATGAAGACGTACCAGCACCCGTAGAAGATCAGAAAGAACTCGTTGAAAGGGATTTTGTCGTCCAGAAAGCAGTGCATCACATGGTAGCTCTGGGCCGGGTTGCAGTTTTCAATGAGAAAATACCGCATCAGGTACGCGGGCCAGAACAGCAGCCACCACAGATGCCGGTACTGGGGTTCGTTGATTTTATTCAGGCGGAAGTTGCGCAAATCCGTCTCAGGCTGTGGAAACCGCATGGGAACGCCTCCGTTATTTCCGGTGAATCCGGGTTTCCAGCGTCTCCTGCATCTGCAGCAGGTGCTGGGTCAGGGGCAGATCGGTGCGGAAGGGGCGGAAGAAGTGATATTTGAGGGCCCGCTCCTCCCGTCGCTGACGGATGTTTGTTTTCAGAGCCTCATAGCGGACAATCACGTCGTTGTCCTCAGCGAAGGCCTTCAGCTTCACCACCAGCTGTGCGGAGTGAATCACGTCGATGGCGAAGATGCCGAAGAACACACCGATGAAGAAGGAGAACGCCAGATTATTTGCCAGCCACTGAAGGCCTTCCAGAATGTACGGGTGAATCAGGAAATAGTACACAGCCCCGAGGACTGCCCAGAAGAAGGAAAACAGGGGGCAGATGATGCCCTGCACGTTGCCCCAGAGATTAGAATAATCCCACAGCCGAACCTTCAGAAATTTCAGGCAGAACACACCGGCAACGTACTCAATCAGCGTCATGCCCACCGCCATGGCGGAAAACAGCATTACCTTGTTCCAAAATGGGTCGGAAATCAGGCTGAATTTTTCCAGAGATGCCAGCAGGTACAATGTACACAGGCCGAAGCCGTAAATGGGCAGGTACGGCCCGGTGCAGAAGCCGGGATTGACAATTTTTTCCGGATGCTGGGTCAGGTTTCGGAACAGCAGCTCCAGCACCCACCCCAGAACGGAACCTACAAAAAACAGGAACGCCAAAGTCAACAGTAAACTCACACCGATCACTCCTTCTACCTCAAAAATACAGCAAAATGATGAACGAGGACGAAACAAATTTTATCCAAATTGTGAATCATCTGGAAGTACCGCCGCACATAGGCTGTGCGGCGGTGTGATTTATTCCTCTTTGGGCTTGCGGTAGGCTTCCGGCAAGGTTCCCTCCCCGCCCATCATGGCGGTCATTTCCTCAATACGCTCTAAGGGGAAAGGGGGATTTGCCAGGGGCCGCATGGCGATGGACATGAGCTTCATGGGGTTGTCGTCCGCCAGCACCCGGTTGGAGCTTAATCCGCCGCAGCGCTTGCAGCGGTGGATGATGGCCCACTCGCCCTTATTGCGCACCCACACCGCTACCGGCTCCATGAGTCCGCCGCAGTCGGATTCCCGGTCCCCCGGCTCAATGTCCACGTGCAGGGAGTACAGGCAGTTGGGGCAGTGGTTCCGGTGGTCGCTGCCGGCTCCCACGGGCACCACCAGCCGTCCGCAGTTGCGGCAGGTGAAGGATTCCTCGCAGGCATGGGTCTTGTAGTAGCCCTTTTCGTACTGTTTGCGCTTATTCTCACGATTCATAGTCGATTTCTCCCGGTTTTTCGTTTTTAAACTCATTATACCAATTGCGCGAAAAATGTCAAGGCTGCCGCCTGGGCGCATTGACAGAATGGCATTTTGGCGGTATACTAGAAGGCAAAAAGGAGGCGGTGGATATGGATTTGGCGGAATATCTGCCGTTTTTCCCCAAGCTGTCCCCTCAGCAGCAGGGGCTGCTGACGGACTCCGTGGAGCCTTTGGAGGCGAAGGCCGGGACGATTGTCCACAACGGGAGTCTCGACTGTCTGGGCCTGCTCATTATCCGCTCCGGGCAGCTTCGGGTGTACGCTCTGTCCGGCGAGGGCCGGGAAATTACGCTGTACCGGCTGTTTGACCACGATATCTGCCTGTTCTCCGCTTCCTGCGTCATGCCGGACATTCAGTTTGAGGTCATCATCGAGGCGGAGAAGGATACCAGTATGTGGGTCATTCCCTCCTGCCTATTTAAGGACTTGATGGTGCAGAGCGCGGCGGTGGCCAACTACGCTAACCAGCTGATCTCCAGTCGGTTTTCCGATGTGATGTGGCTCATGGAACAGATCATGTGGAAGAGCTTTGATAAGCGTCTGGCGCTCTTTCTGCTGGAGGAAAGCGCGCTGGAGGGTTCCGCGTGTCTCAAAATGACCCACGAACGCATCGCAAATCACCTTGGCACCGCCCGGGAGGTAGTCACGAGGATGCTCCGGTACTTCCAGAGCGAGGGCATGGTGCGGCTTTCCCGGGGAGAGATCACCATTACCGACGAAAAGGCACTGCGTAAGTTAGTTGACAGTTGATAGTTGACAGTGGACAGTTGTGGTATGCAGATTCTTAACACAGTTCGTTTATACAGAAGCATTTGGTATTGTAATCCGAATGATTCCAATTGTCCCGAAGGGACTCCTTAACTGTCAACTGTCAACTTTCAACTCACATAAATACCGTGGCTTTCTGCCGCGTTGCTATTTAGACTTTCATATTTACATAAAGGAGAGCAAGTATGAAGA